>JBJEWP010000021.1:2812-17528 GCA_051885115.1 Stenotrophomonas sp.
TGCTGTGCAGGTACGCGCAGTCAGCACCACTGGGCGGAGCCGGAGCCGGAGCCGGAGCCGGGGCTGGGGCTGGAGCCGGAGCTGGAGCGGGAGCCGGAGCGGGAGCCGGAGCTGGGGCTGGGGCTGGGGCTGGAGCTGGCGAGCCACCGTTGCCGACAATGGTTCCCGATACCGGCGGCTCCTTGACCCCGCCGCCACCACAGGCGGCCAGGGAAGTGGCCATCACCGCCATGATGGCCAGGCTCAATGGCTGCGTGTGGCGTCGGGTTGTGGAATCGGCAGTTCGGGCGATCGACAAGGCGGGGCTGTTCACGTTGCGCTCCTGGGCAGGGACACCCCAGTACGGCAAGATGCGTGCCAGTGAACGCTGTCAAGAAATCGGCATCGACCTGGACGGCCCTGCCGGCAAAGCGCGGCAGAGGGCGGGGTGTGCGAGTGGGTACATAGCGTAATTCAATAATGAATTACGAATTAACTCAGCATATTCAGTAACCAACCGGGTTACGTTATGCTTTGTGCATCCACCCCAGAGGCTGTGCCATGCCCCGCGTTACCCGTATTGATCGCAGCGACGCCTTCCAGGCCATTGAACGGGTCATTGCCCGCGGCGAGGCACCGACCCATATCAATGTAAGGGCCGAGCTGGGGCAGCGAGGTTCGCCGCCGGTGATTTCCAACTTCATCGGCAGCTGGTTTGCCTGCTACGGCCCCAGCCTGCACGAGAAGGCGGGGGTCGCTGGCGCTCAAGCCAATGCCGCGCCGGTTTCCGGCGAAGGTGGTGCCATTGCCGCACTTACTGCCGCGGCCCTGGAGGAAATCCAGCGGGCGGCACAGCAGCGCGAGCAGGCCCATGCCCAGGCCATCGCAGCGGCCCAGGCCGAGCAAGCCGAGGCCGCCGCCGCCCTGAACCGGCAGCGGAGCCAGTTTGAGCAGGCCCAGCAGGTGCACCAGCAGCATGTGGAACGCGCCTATGCCGATCGCGACCAAGCCATCAAGGAGAAGGAATTGGCCGTAGCCGATGCTGCCGGTCTTCGCCTTGCCCTGGCCGTGGCCAAGGCCGAGCTCACTGCTGCCCAGCAACAGCAGAGCAGCATCGAAACCCTGATCGAGCAGCTGCAGAACCTGCCGGCACGACTGGCCGACTGATCCAGCGCGCTCATCCAGGGGGCTTGGTCGCCGAGGGCAGGTCGGCACTGTCCAGCAGGCTGGCCACTTGGGTACGCATCAGCTCGCCGGCCTGGTAGTAGCCCATCAGGGTGTTGACCGAGCGATGGTCAGTCATGGCCATCACATCGGGGATGGCCATGTTCTGCCGCCCGGCTTCGGTGACGAACCCCGAGCGCAGGCTGTGCGCCGCCCAGTCGCCAGCCAGACCGGCAAGCCGTGCACGACGCTTGACGATCAGGGCGATGTGGTTCCCACTCAAGGCCATTGTGGCCGGCTTGCCTCCGCGCGACAGGCGTACAAAGACCGGGCCGCTGTTGATGCCACTGGCCTGCAACCAGGTGCGCAGGGCGAGGGCGGCCGCGCCCTTGATCGGCTTGCTGCGGGTCTGGCCGTCACGCTCGGTCTTGCTCAGTCCCAGGGTGAGCAGGTAGTCGCCGCTGGCCTGCAACAGCAGGTCCTCACAGCGGATTGCGGCCAGTTCGGCGCGCCGGCGGCCGCCACTGCTCCAGGCCACCAGCAGCAGGGCGCGGTCGCGCAGGCCTGCCGGGCTGTTGTCACAGGTGGCCAGCATTGCCTGCAAGGGGGCGGCAGTAGCGGCAGTCTTCTTGCAGATGCGCTCACCTTCATGCACCTGGGTATTGCGGGCACTGCGCAGCACCGCGCGGTAGCGGGCATCGTCGGTGGGGCTGTCCCAGCCACGCAGGCGGTGATATTTGCCCAGCACCGAAAGCCGGTGGACCACGGTGTTGGTCTTCAGCGCTCCCGTCTCACGCTTGACCCCAAGGCGAACCAGCTCACGGTCGATGGAGTGGGGCAGCTCGATGGCCAGGAGACGGTCGTCATCGCGCCGCGGCAGGTGATCAACAATGAACTGGATCGCCGAGGCGACAGACATCGCGCCCTGGCTCAGGTCGGCATCGAAACGCAGCCAGTACCAGGCCTGCAAGTAGGCGAATGCCGCCGCATAGCTGCGCACGGTGTTGGGCGGCGTGCCTTGCTCCAGGAATTGCTCGGCAGCCCGTTTGGCGTCGGCGTTGAGAAAGTCCAGGTCTCGGGTAGTTGATTCTTGAATATTCTCAGTAAAAACATTGCCTTGATTCACCTTGTTCATGCTGTTTATTATATGTGATAACGACCACTTATCACACCTTTGATGTTTGCAGAGAACTGCAAACATCGTTGACGCCGCTTCTCTCAGCTGCCCGCTCAGCCTTGTCTTGCCAGGCGGATGGCCACCGATGAGGCGCGGCTGCGGTTTGAGCTGGCAGCTCACAGTGGATGAAATCGACGATGCCGCTTCGAGGGAAAAGCCTTGCATGCATTGTCATGCCAAGGTTCGGTTGCACAGTCCGGCGATTGCGCAGGCAAAAACGCATACAAGGCTGGTATACCGGAACTTGCTCGCTGCACGCACATCGTTCCCGCAGCAGCCAGTACGCAACATGTCGAGCAGACGTTACTGCCATTGTCGTGAGTCACGCATACCATCATCCGGCACCTGGCCAAGTCGAGCCGAGCCTGGCCGGATTTCAGTTTGCCGGATCTGATGAAATCTGACGGCCTGAGTACCCGCCACCTGGTCAGATTTCAAAATCCGAACAGCCGCATTGGCGCAGTCGGCCATCACCGGGCGCCTTGGCGAGCGGTTGAGTTGGGACAGGACGCTGGGCTGCTTTTCCAGCGGGAACATGCTCTTGCCCAGGATGCGCATGGCCGCATCGGCGTTGCGCTGTATGATCGCCGGCCCCATGCGCTGTCATCAACGGCCACCACCGGCACGCTCAACTCCCAGGCCAGCGCCCCGAGCAAGTGCCTGATCCACGGGATTTCGGTAGCGCGGCCCTCGCTATTGCCCGGCACACCCATTCCAGCTGGCCGGCACGCAGGCCCAGGGCATTGATGCGACCGCAGGAGGAAATCAGGCGCATCGCCAGAGCAACAGCAACTGTGTTGATACGTGCTCGAATTGCCGCAACAAGGAGCAGAGCACGAGAAACCAGGGTTCAAGCCCCTCTGACGGCGGCCTTCACTACTTCGCATAATGTATATTATGTTAATTGCTGAGCCTGCTGCGATGGTCGCGGCTATCATGCGTCCTGGACAAACTGGGGGATCAGCATGGACAAGGAAGTTGAGCGCGTTCGGCCCGAATACCTGGACCCGATCGGGAAAAAACGATCAGGATTTCCCTGGTTGCTGGTGATCGGTGCGGCTGTTGCAGTGCTGGCCGTGCTCGGGGTGCGGCAACACATGCAGACACAGGCTGCATGGGAAACACGATTCACCGCTGCGCAGAAACCTGTAAAAACTGAAATCAGCGAGACCCGGGAACAGGCCAAAATTGATGCCACGGAGGCTGAAGAACGGCTGGAAAGGCTTGCACACATTCGCATGCAGCGGGAACAGGCACAGACCCAGAAGCTGCAAGAAGAATCAGGGTGGCGCTGCATCGACGGCACCCCATTCCGGAAGATTGAAGGCGGCTGGGAGAACGTTCCAGGCAAACGCTGTTAGAGCGTGGTGGTGGGCTCAGAGCTGTAGCTGTTCACGGGATAGCCGGGCGAGCGCGGAACCTGATCAGCGCGCTGGCCAGGTTGATAGCCCACCTGCCCTACAGATGGCCTGCCCTGCACCTGGGCTTGCTACGGAGGCTGCTGAAAAACCCAAGGGGTGAACCCCAATCAGACTGCACTCCCCCTTTCCCGCACACCACAAACAGCAACGGGCCGCTTGTCGGCGGCCCGTCGGTTTGCAACATGGCGGCTGGGCTGGCAATCAGTTCTTGGTGAACGGAATCACACGGATTTCGACACGACGGTTGGCAGCGCGGCCGGCATCGGTGTTGTTGTCGGCCACCGGGTAGCGCTTGCCGGCGCCCAGAGTCTCGATGCGGGCGCTCTGCACGCCCTGCCCGCGCAGGTAGTTGGCCACCGCGTCGGCGCGTTCCTTGGAGATACGGTCATTGACCGCATCGGTGCCGATCGAGTCGGTGTGGCCGACCACTTCGATCATGGTCTGGTTGTACTCACTCAGGGTCGAGGCCACACCATTGAGAGCGCCATAGAACTGCGGCTTCAGAGTGGTCTTGTTGAAGTCGAAAGTGATGCCGTCGGGCAGGCTCAGGGTGATGTTGTCGCCTTGGCGGTCCACTTCGATGCCGGTGTTGGCGGTGCGCTCGCGCAGGGCGCGCTCCTGGCGATCCTGGTAGTTGCCGATGGCTGCGCCGCCCAGGGCCCCAATGCCGGCACCAATCATGGCGTGCTGGCGGCGCTCGGTGGCGCTGTCACCGGAAAGCAGGCCAGCCAGAACACCCAGGCCGGCGCCGATGGCGGCATTGCGGCCGGTCTTGTTCTGCTGCTGGGTCTGGTTGCCGTTGGGATCGCTGTAGGTGTAGGAGCCACCGGTGGTGGCACAGGCCGAGAGCACAGCGGCGCCCGCCAGGGCCAGGGTGATGTTGCGAATTGCAGTGGTCATGAGCGCTCCACGGGCCTTGGCCCTTTCAAGTCGGGAAGCCAGAATAATCACGTAGGTGAAATCGTCCAGTGATGATCGTAGAACCCTCAGGCCCCCGTTCATCTTCCTGAAACCAGGTTCATCCCTGACCCGTCGCCTGATAGGCGGCAAGAGCCTGGGCCCTGCCCTGCGCCAGGTCCACGATTGGCTGCCGCGGGTAGCCGGCCACTCCGCCGGCCAGCCAGGGTGCAAAGCGCTGGGTGACCGGCAGGCGGGCAAGTTCCGGGACCCAGCGGCTGACGTAACGCGCTTGCGGGTCGAATTTCTGCGCCTGGGTCACCGGGTTGAAGACGCGGAAGTACGGCGCCGCATCCACACCAGTGCCGGCAATCCACTGCCAGCCCAGGCTGTTGTTGGCCAGGTCGGCATCGATGAGGGTGTCCCAGAACCAGCGCGCTCCGTGCAGCCAGTGCAGGCGCATGTGCTTGCACAACCAGCTGCCGACAATCATCCGTACGCGGTTGTGCATCCAGCCAGTGTGCCAGAGCTCGCGCATCCCGGCATCGACAATTGGCACCCCGGTGCGTCCCTGCTGCCAGGCCTGCAGGAAATCGTGGCTGCCCGGGTTCCAGGCCATGCGCTCGAAGCGCGGGTTGAGGTTGGCATCACTGCTGCGCGGGAAGTAATGCAAGGTGTAATGGGCAAAGTCACGCCAGGCGAGCTGGCGGGTGTAACCACCCAGATCGGCCTCATTCGAAACATTACGTAATTCATTTACTTTTTTCGCAATGCACCAAGGCGCAATTTCACCGAAATGCAGATGCGGGGACAGCAGTGAGGTGCCGGTACGGTCGGGCAGGTCGCGCTGACCCAGATAACCGGTCAAGGCACCATCGGTGAAGGCTTCCAACGCTTCCAGTGCACCTGCCTCACCGGGCTGGAAACGCTCCCAGAATCCGCGGTCCCAGCCCAAGGATGGAGCCAGACCCAGTTGCTCAACCGTACAGTGCAGCCCAGCCGGCAGTTCCAATGCAGGCACTGCCGGCAAGAAGTCCGGCGCGGCCATGGACGCTGGCAAGCGCAATTGCGCCGACAGCGCTTTCCAGTAAGGGGTAAACACCTTGTATGGCGTGCCCTGCCCGGTCATCAGTTGCCAGGGCTCAGCCAGCAGGCGGGCATTGAAACTGCGCACCAGGCAGCCAGCCTCGCGCAAGGCCTGTTTGATGGCGGTATCACGGACGGTGATGGCCGGCTCGTAGCGGCGGTTCCAGTACACCGCTTGCGCGCCGGTGGCGGCAATCAGCTGGCGCAGGCAGGCCAGGCTGTCGCCACGCAGGATCAGCAGGTCACTGCCACGCTGGCGCAGGTCCGCCTGCAAGGCCGCCAATGAGCGGTGCAGCCAGGCGTTGGAGGCAGCGCCCGGCACCCAGTTGCCCTCTTCGTGCGGCGCATGGACATATACCGGAACCGGGTGGTAGCCAGCCGCCAGGGCCGCGTCCAGGGCCGGGTTGTCGGCCAGACGCAGGTCACGTCGGAACCAGATCAGGGCGATATTCGAGGCAGGCATCACAAGCAAACCGGAAACAGCCAAAAAGCCGGAGCCGGCATGCTAGCGTGGCCAGCGGACGACCACCACACAGGATGTGCACGATGAAACACCTTGCCTTGCTGCTGGCTTGCGCACTTCTGCCCGCGGCCGCCGGCGCGCAGATCACGCCGCCAACCGGGAAACCTGCGGTTTTCGACGACGGTGCCAGCCACCAGCTCAGCGCCGGCTACTGGAACGGGCAATTGGACTTCCCCGGTGTGTACTGCCTGCAGTTTCCCGAACCGGACAAGGCGGCAAGTCTGAGCACCAGCCTTGTCTCCGGCGGCAGCGTGGCCCTGGCCCAGGTGGAATATCCGCCTGACCTGATCGTGCACATCGTGGCCTCGACCATGCCGGCCGGCCGCGACGGCGCCGAGGAGCACCGCCTGCAGCTGCAGCGCGCACAAGCCAGCGCGGCGGCCAGCCCGGATCTGATCCAGGTGGCCGTCAATGAAAGCGCGATGGGGTCGGTGATCATCCAGCGCTACACCAATGTGGCCCTGCGTGGTCAGGGTCAGGCCATGTTCCCGCTGGAAAAGCAGTTCTACGACAGCGACAGCACCCGCACCGTGGCCCAGTCACACCTGTTTGCACGCCCGGCCGACCGTTTCGAAGTCAGCGCGCTGGCCGTGCTGGGTGAGCAGGCTGATGCTGCCGGCATCGCCCTCGCCCGCCAACGGGTGCAGCAGGTCGCCGCCGAGCTGACCGGCTCGCTGCAGCAATGCACCGGGCAACGCCCGGCAAGGATGCCCTGACCGAAGGGCTTACTCGAACGAACCGACCGAGTCGTGGGCCAGGTTGTCAAAGCGGGTGTATTCGCCGAAGAACTTCAGCTTGCACGACCCGGTCGGGCCACCACGGTGCTTGCCGATGATGATCTCGGCCAGGCCCTTGTCCGGCGAGGTTTCCTTGTTGTAGTAATCGTCGCGGTAGATGAACACGATCATGTCCGCGTCCTGCTCGATTGCACCGGATTCGCGCAGGTCGGCCATCACCGGGCGTTTGTCGGTACGCGTTTCCAGCGAGCGGTTGAGCTGGGACAGGGCGATCACCGGCACGTTCAACTCCTTGGCCAGCCCCTTGAGCGAGCGGCTGATTTCCGAGATTTCGGTAGCGCGGTTCTCACTGTTGCCCGGCACACTCATCAGCTGCAGGTAGTCGATCACGATCAGGCCAAGGTCGTGCTCACGCTTCAGGCGCCGGCACTTGGAGCGCAGTACCTCCGGCGACACACCCGGTGTGTCGTCGATGAAGATCTTGGTCTCCTTGAGCATCTTGATCGCACCGGTCACTCGCGCCCAGTCCTCATCTTCCAGCTGGCCGGTACGCAGGCGGGAGGCGTTGATGCGGCCGTTGGAAGAAATAAGACGCATCGCCAGCTGCGAGGCACTCATTTCCATCGAGAATACGGCCACCCCCTTTTTCGACTTGATCGCCGCATATTCGGCGATGTTCAGCGCAAAGGTGGTCTTGCCCATCGCCGGACGGGCGGCCAGGATGATCAGGTCGGTCGGCTGCAGGCCGGCGGTCATATTGTCAAAGTCGGTGTAGCCGGTGGGCAGCCCGGTGATGTTGCCGCCGTTCTCGAAGCGGTTGCGCAGTTCCTCGAAGGCATCCTTCAACGCCCCGGGCATGGCCACAAAGTCGGTACGCCCCTTGGCGCCCTGCTCGGCAATGGCAAACACACTCTTTTCCGCCGTGGCCAGCAGCTCGCTACTGGGCCGGCCATCGGGCTGAAAGCCCGAATCGACAATGTCGGTACCTACCTGGATGAGCTGGCGCAGCACCGCCTTGTCACGCACGATCTCGGCATAGGCCACGATGTTGGCCGCCGACGGCGTGGTGGTGGCCAGCTCGACCAGATAGGCGCCCTCGTCGACCATGCCCAGCTTGCCCTGGCTGGCGAACCACTCGCCCAGGGTCACCGCATCGAACGGCTGCCCGCGCTCGGACAGGTCACGGATCGCGGTGTAGATCTGCTGGTGGTCGCGGCGGTAGAAATCCTCGGCGGTGAGCTGATCGTTGACCCGGTCATAGGCTTCCGGGGCCAGCATCAACCCGCCCAGCACCGCCTGCTCGGCCTCCACCGAATGCGGCGGCACCCGCAGCTGGTCAATGCGCTGTTCGTTGCCACGCTCATTACGGGGGAAGCGATCAGAGCGGGAACCGGTACGGGACATGCGGTGGGAATCCTGATGAAACAAAGGGAGGCCACGCCGGCGTGGCGAGGCGGGAGCTGGCGCCCAAGGCCGGCCCGGATCGTTCCCGGGCGGCCACTGATTATCGCCCAAAGCCTGACCGGGCGCTTGCCGGGCCTGGCGTGTTCCGCTGACTTACGCCCGCGTGCGCTGCACCAGGTCCAGCAGCTTGCCCAGGAAGCCGTCGAGGAATTTGGCCGTGGACGGGTTGGTGATCTGCCCGTCCTCGGTGATCAAGCTCTCGTCCAGCTTGAGGAACACCTCCGGCTGACGCACCAGATCCATGTCCAGGTGGCTGAGCACATTGCGCAGATGCTGCTGGGCCATGGCCGTGCCGGTGGCGCCTGGGGATGCACCGCAGACCGCGCCGGCCTTTCCCGCCCATACGCTCTGGCCGTAGGGGCGAGAGCCGATGTCGATGGCATTCTTCAGCACGCCGGGGATCGATCGGTTGTATTCGGGGGTGATGAACAACACGCCGTCAGCTTGGCGGACCTGCTCACGGAAGGCGCTGACAGCCGCACTCGGCTGGCCATCCTCATCCTGGTTGTACAGCGGCAGCGTGCCCAGCTCGGCCCAGCTGAACCTGGCGCGATCGGCCGCCAGCAGGGCCAGTGCCTTGCCCAGGCGGCGGTTGATCGATGCGCCGCGCAGGCTGCCCACGATGATCAGGATATTCGGTTTTGACATGGAAAGACTCCTTGACGGGGCCGGCATTGTCCGGCGGCGGGATGGAAACTTCAGTGAGGGGCGCGGCCGAACGGGCGCCGCGAGTGCTGCCAATGCTCCAACCAGCTCTGAAACATCAGCACACCCCACAAGTGGGTATGCCACTTGCGCTGACCGGCCTTGAACTGCTGCCAGATCGCGCTGATTGCATCGGCATCGAAGTAGCCCTCGCGGCGCAGCCGCTGTTCGTCGAGCAGGCCATCGGCCCAGGGTTGCAGGGCTTCGCCCAGCCATTGCGACACCGGCGCGCCGAAGCCGCGCTTGGGGCGGTAGACCATTGATTCGGGTAGATAACGACACAGCACCTGCTTGAGCAGGGCCTTGGAATGACGGCCGTCGTGCTTGAACTGCAGCGGCATCGACCAGGCCAGCTCGGCCAGCCGCCAGTCCAGCAGTGGTGCGCGTGCCTCCAGGCCAACGGCCATGCTGGTGCGGTCCACCTTGACCAGCAGGTCATCTGGCAGATAACAGGCAAAGTCGGCCAGCATCATCGCATCGGCCGGCACACCGGCACCGTGCAGTGGATCGGCCTGCTGGTAGAGGCTGTCCAGTGCGCCTTCACCTGCGCCGTGCACCACGGCCAGCGGGTCACGCCAGCGCTGCACCCGGTGGCGGTAGACATCCCCGATGCCGAAGGCCTCCAGCTCGGCGCGCACCGCGGCCAGGCCCCCGGTGCGTGCCGCTTCTCCCACCCCGCCACCGAGTTGCCGGCGCATCGCAGCCGGGACCTTGCGCAGCATCGACCAGTTGCGCAGGGCGCGGCTGTAACGCAGGTAGCCAAAGAACAGCTCATCGCCGCCGTCGCCACTGAGGGCCACGGTCACCTTGCTGCGTGCCAGCCGGGCCACCAGCGCGGTGGGCACCTGCGAGGCGTCGGCAAACGGCTCGTCGAACATCGCCGGCAATTGTGGCACCACAGCCAAGGCATCGGCGCCATCCACATACAGCTCGGTGTGCTCGGTACCCAGATGGCTGGCCACGGCCTTGGCCAGCGGCGCCTCGTCATGGCTGGAACCGGTAAAGCCGATGCTGAAGCTGCGCACCCGGCCCTGGCCGCGCGCCTGCATCATCGAGGCCACCAGGGCCGAGTCGGTGCCACCGGACAGAAACACCCCGACCGGCACGTCGGCCACGCTGCGCAGGTCCACCGCATCGCGCAGCAACCCATCCACCGCTTCCACGCCGTCACTGAAACTGCCGGCGAACGGACTGGCCAGCGCCTGGCGCATCGCTGCGGTGGCCGACCAGAACGGCCGCTGGGCCAGACGGGGCTGATGCCCGGCAGGCCCGGCCTGCACTCCAGCCGCATCCAGCCACAGCACACAACCGGGCATCAGCTTCCAACAATGACGATGGATGCTGTGCGGCGAGGGGATGTAGTCCAGCTGCAACAGCAGGGCCAACGCATCGGGGTTGACCGGGTTGTCGAAATCCGGGTGCTGCCACAGGGCCTTGAGCTCGGAGCCGAACACCAGGCTGCGGCCGGCCCAGCCGTAATACAGCGGCTTCTTGCCGACGCGGTCGCGGGCCAGGGCCAAGCGCTGCTGCTGGGTGTCCCACAAGGCAATGGCAAACATGCCGTTGCTGCGCTCCAGGGCGGTCTGCAGCCCCCACTGGACGATCGCAGCCAGCAGCACCTCGGTATCGGAATGGCCGGAAAATACATGTCCCAGGCCCTGCAGTTCCATGCGCAGGGCCTGGAAGTTGTAGATCTCGCCGTTGTAGACCAACTGGTAGCGGCCATCCGGGCTGGCCATCGGCTGGTGGCCCAACGGTGACAGGTCATGGATGCTCAGACGACGGTGGGCCAGAGCCAGGCCACTGCTGGCATCGGCCCACACACCGTGATCATCCGGACCGCGATGGGCAATCGCATCACCCATCTGCCGGCCCAGCTGCACCAGCTCTTCCTGCCCAAGCCCCGAGGCCGGTGCCCACAGCCCTGCCAATCCACACATGCCCACATCCCATGGCCCGCGGCCACTTGCTACCTGAAGCAGGCATTGTGACCGGATTTGCCGGCAACGGTGCACATACCGCCGCGAGGCGGGCGTTGCTTACTGGATCGCGCCAGGCACCCGGCCATCGACCAGGGTCAGCTGGTCGCCCTGCGGGCGCTGCGGCAAACGAACCTGGTGCTCGGCACCGTCGATGCGATAGGTCACGTCATAACCGATGACCTCGCTGTCGGCATCCAGCACGATGGTTGCGCCCGGCTTGCTGTCCATGCGGCGGGTGGCCACGATGCCGTCGGGC
Source organism: Stenotrophomonas sp. (assembly GCA_051885115.1). Lineage (GTDB taxonomy): Bacteria > Pseudomonadota > Gammaproteobacteria > Xanthomonadales > Xanthomonadaceae > Stenotrophomonas. Next base: position 14,204 of record JBJEWP010000021.1, read on the forward strand.
GTACGATAGGTGACGTCGTAACCGACCACCTTGTCCTCGCTTACCGGCACCTCGGTGGTGTGGCACTGCTGCTCCACCCGTTCGGTGACCCGGCCGCCGACATGGCGCTTGTCCACCTGGTTGCCGATCACCCCACCGGCTACGGCGCCGGCCACGGTGGCCGCCTTGCGGCCATTGCCGCCACCGACCTGGTTGCCGACCAGACCACCGATCACCGCACCGGCGACCGTGCCGCCCACATTGCCGTCGCGCTCCGGGGCTCGCTGCTGCACCACCACATCGCGGCACTGCTGTTCCTGACGGGTGCTGTTGACGGTCTGCACCACAGCGGTGCTGTCGGTCACCGTGGCGGTGATCTGGCGGGCCTTGCGCACCGGCGACACTGCCACCACATCGGCCTGGGTCAGCTGCGCGCCGGCGGGCAACCCGCTGCTCTGGCCATCCATGCCAGCCAGCTCGCCATCCAGCCCGGTGCTGGTTGCCGCCAGGTCAGCCTGCCGGCTGGCCCCACCGGCCATGAAAGCGGCCGTGGCAATCCCCCCCATCAGCACTGCCCCGCCGATGGCCAAAATCACAGTGTTCTTGTTGCTCATGAGGCAAATGCCCTACAAAGTCGTGCAGTGGGCGATTGCAGCATGAATGAACTGAACAGACGCCGGAAATTTGGTGTAACTGTGGATGCAATCACACCCTGCAAGCCCGCATAGTGCCCCCACCTTCAGGATCTGGACCCCGCGATGCCCAACATGTTCTCCCTCGGCCTGCTCAACTGGGCAGGCAAGCGCCGCTTCCCCACCCTGTTCGCACTGACCGCCGTGCTGTTTGTCATCACCTTGGTGCTGCCCGACCCGATCCCCCTGCTGGACGAGATCGTGTTCGGCCTGGCCACCCTGTTGCTGGGCAGCTGGAAGAAGCGCAAGCCTGCGGCGCCGTCGCCGGTGATCGACGCCAAGCGTTGAATCATGCTCGACCTGGTTGATTCGCACTGCCACCTGGATGATCCCCGCTTCAATGCCGACCGCGAAGCGGTGCTTGCTGACGCGCGTGCCGCAGGGCTCAGCCAGATCGTGATTCCTGCCACCACGGCGAGCCGCTGGCCACAGGTGCGTGCCACCAGCCGACTGGCTCCGGGCCTGTACCCGGCCTACGGTCTGCACCCGATGTTCCTGGACGCGCACCGGCAGGCGCACATCGCCGCGCTGGAGCAGGTGCTTGCCGAGGGCGATGCGGTTGCCATCGGTGAGTGCGGGCTGGATTTCAGTTCCCCGGCATGGGATCCGGCCCGGCAGCAGTACTTCTTTGCCGCGCAGATCAGCCTGGCCCGGCACAGCGGCCTGCCGCTGATCATCCATGCGCGCAAGGCGGTGGAGGCGGTTATTCTGGCCCTCAAACGTGCCGGCGGCGTGGCCGCGGTGGTGCACAGCTATTCGGGCAGCATCGAGCAGGCCCGCCAGCTGGCCGATCTGGGCGTGCATGTGAGTATCGGCGGGCCGATGACCCATGCCCGCGCCAACCGCCTGCACAAACTGGTGGCCGCCCTGCCCGACTGGCAGCTGCTGCTGGAAACCGACGCCCCCGACCAGCCTGATGCCTGCTGCCTGGGCCAGCGCAACGAACCGGCACGGCTGGCGGCCATTTGTGAATTTGCTGCCCGCCTGCGCCAGACCACCCCCACCGCGCTGGCCAGCCTGACCAGCGCCAATGCGCGCCGCCTGTTCGGTTTGCCGGCTGCCGCTTAAGCGGTCTTTTTCGGGGTAATCAGCATTTCGATGGCCTTGCCCACCGCGGCAAAGGCAAACGCACCGGTGATGTGGGTGGCTGCGCCCAGGCCTCCACCGCAATCCAGGTTCAAGGCCGCATCCGGACCCAGATCAGGACGGATGCCGCATACGCTGCCATCAGCCTGCGGGTATTTCACATTCTCCAGCGAGTACACCGCAGGCACGCCGAAATACCGCTTCGGGTTGGCCGGAAAATTGAATTCCGTGCGCAGCTTGCGGCGGATCAAGGCCAGCATGGCGTCGTGCTCGGTACGCGACAGGTCACGCACGCGCACCTGGGTTGGGTCGGTACGCCCGCCGGCCGCGCCGATGGTCAGCAGCGGAATCTTGCGCCGGCGGCACCAGGCAATCGCCTCCACCTTGACCCGGAAGCTGTCGCAGGCATCGATCACCAGGTCAAACCCCTGGCCCAGCAGCTGCTCCTGGTTGGCCGGGGTCAGGAAGGATTCGATCACCTCGACCTGGCACAACGGGTTGATGGCCTGGCAGCGTTCGGCCATCAAACGGGCCTTGTTGCGGCCGTAGGCCCCGGCCATGGCCGGCAACTGGCGGTTGGTGTTGGACACGCAGACATCATCGGCATCGATCAGGGTCAACTGGCCCACCGCGGTGCGCGCCAGCGCCTCCACGATCCAGGAGCCCACCCCTCCCATGCCGACCACGGCAACCTTGCAGGCGGCCAGACGCTCGATGGTGCCGGCCCCGTACAACCGGTCGATGCCGGCAAAGCGTTCGCGCAAAATTTCGTTCATCAACACATTTTAACGTGCCGCAGGCCGGCAGCCGAAGTACCATCGGCTCCTTGTTCAAGGAGAACCCCGCCATGGCTGACACCCTGCCGCCCAAGAAATCACCCTCCGCTGCCTCGCGTTACCTGTTCGTGCTGGTGCTCGGCCTGGTGCTGGGCATCATCGCCACGGTCATGGTCATGCGTGCCTGGCAGGCCCGCCAGGACCCGTATCCGGGCGCATTGATGACCCTGATGTCCAAGCAGAATGCAGCCTTGCGCCTGGCCCATGAGCAGAACCGCTGCACCCCGGCCGACGTGCTGCAACCGCTGCAGACACTGCGGGCGCTGACCAACGACATCGATGCGGCCTTCCCTGCGCTGAAAAATGATGCACAGTTCCAGAAGCACGCCTCCGAGCTGCGTTCCAGCCTCAATGCGGCCTTGCTGGCACCGCCGGACAATTGCCAGTCGCTGGCCGAGTTGAACCAGACCATCGGCCAGACCTGCAGCGGCTGCCACCAGGCGTTCAAGCCCTGACAGTCAAATTCGCCCTGCATTCATCTGCAAATGGACACCATGCCCTCCGTCCCTCCCCAACACCGCTTCTGCAAGGAGATGGTTATGAAATTCCCGGTGATTCTGCCGGCCGGTCTGGCTGTCCTGCTGTTGGCTGGCTGTGCCAGCAGCGGTGGTTACAACAACGGCTACGGCAACAGCGGTTATGGCAACAATGGCTACACCAACCAGGTCTGCAATGACTGCGGTACCGTGACCAGGATCATGGTCCTGGACTCCGGCCGCAGCGCTCCTGCTG
>JBJEWP010000021.1:17628-23581 GCA_051885115.1 Stenotrophomonas sp.
TGCGGTACCGTGACCAGGATCATGGTCCTGGACTCCGGCCGCAGCGCTCCTGCTGCAACCGGCGCCGTACTGGGGGGCATCGTGGGGGCAGTCGCCGCCCATGAGATTGCCGACCACACCGGTGGCAGCCGTGGCAACAAGAACGTAGCCGCTGTGGCTGGCGCTGCTGCCGGCGCATTGGCGGGCAATCGCGTCCAACAAAATACCACCGGGGTCAGCTACGACATCACCGTGCGCATGGATGACGGCCGCGTGGTGGTGGTCAACCAGAAGTCAGTGGACGGCTTTGGCCAGAACAGCCAGGTGCGCGTGGTCAACGGACGGGTCGTCGCCCGCTGAGCCACATCCATCAAACTGCATCAACAACAAGGCCCGCATCATGCGGGCCTTGTTGTTTGGGCAATGCCGGACAGCTGCAGCGTCAGGCCGGCTGGACCGCGTCAGCCTGCAGGCCTTTTTGTCCCTGGACCACGGTGAAGGAAACCTTCTGGCCTTCCTTCAGGCTCTTGAAGCCCTGGATCTGGATGGCGCGGAAGTGCACGAACACATCCTCGCCGTTTTCACGGCTGATGAAGCCAAAACCCTTGGCATCATTGAACCACTTCACCGTCCCCGTCTCACGATCTGACATGTTTCTCTCTCCAACTTCCAGTATCAAGCGAACAAGTGTTTTGACTGCATCGACTGCGGCTTACTGCAAGGAGGATTCGATCGTGCAGGTCGGCGTTTCGGCCCCCACCCAGCTCATCAAAACGACCTGACCAAGCCCAGCGCCAGAAAACTAACAGTGCCAAAAACAAAAATCAACAATTTCGATCACACTCTGTCAACCCCCTTTGGGCATAACCAGGTTCCATCATGGATACTTCGTTCATCTTCTATCTGATTTCCGGCCTGCTGGTCCTGGTGGGCATTGCCGGCGTGGTACTGCCCGCCCTGCCTGGCGTGCCGCTGGTGTTTGCCGGCCTGCTGCTGGCCGCCTGGGTCGATGGCTTTGCCCATGTCGGCTGGGTCGCCCTGGTGGTACTGGGCGTGCTGACGATCCTGTCGATCGTGGTCGATGTGGCGTCCTCGGCACTGGGAGCCAAGGGGCTGGGAGCCAGCCGTCTGGCCATGGCCGGCGCGCTGCTGGGCAGCCTGCTGGGCCTGCTGTTCCTGCCGTGGGGGGTGTTGATCGGGCCATTTGTGGGCGCGCTGGCCGGGGAATACCTGCACAGCCGGCGCCTGGGCCTGGCCACCAAGGTCGGCCTGGCGACCTTCCTGGGCCTGGTCATCGCCGTGGCACTCAAGCTGGGCCTGGTCATGGCCATGCTGGGCATTTTTGCCCTGGCCTGGTGGCTGTAAGGCCACCGCTTTCACATTGCTGGCGCAGCACCGCTCCCTAGAGTGTGGCCACTCCACTACCGGGATGGCGTCCATGGGTATCGGCCAGGTGCTGCGCAAACGCTGGAAGATCGTGCTGGGCAGTGCGGCAGCGGCCATCGTGGCCATGCTGCTGGCGCGCAATTTCTCCACCTCCGAAAAAGCGCTGATCAGCCTGATGCCGCATACCCACGCCGTGGCCGATGCGCAGTTCAAGCGCGAGATGGGGGTATTGCTGGGCCCGGCAATCCTGCCGGGCAACAAGGTCACGGCGCTGCAGGATGGTGATGAGATCTTCCCCGACATGCTCGCTGCCATTGCCTCGGCCCAGCGCAGCATCACCTTCGAGACCTATATCTACTGGTCCGGTGCGGTTGGCCAGCAGTTTGCCGACGCCCTGACCGAGCGCGCCCGTGCCGGGGTCCGTGTCCTGGTGACGGTTGACTGGCTGGGCAGCGTGAAAATGGACGATGTGCTGCTCGATCAGATGCGCGCAGGCGGTGTGCGGGTGGAAAAGTACCGCCCCTTGAACTGGTACAACCTGGATCGGGTCAACAAGCGCACCCACCGCAAGCTGCTGGTGATCGATGGGCGCATCGGCTACACCGGCGGGGTGGGTATCGCCGATCAATGGAGTGGCAAGGGCCAGGACCCGGACCACTGGCGCGACAGTCATTTCCGTATCGAAGGCCCGGCCGTGGCCCAGTTGCAGGCCGCCTTCAATGACAACTGGATCAAGATGACCGGCACCACCCTGACCGGCGAGGCCTTCTTTCCCACCCTGCCCGCGGCTGGCGACAGCCCGGCCCACCTGTTCCTGGCCTCTCCGGAAGGCGGCAGCGAGAGCATGCACCTGATGTACCTGATGGCGATCACCGCAGCCACCGGTTCGATTGATCTGGAGGCCTCGTACTTCGTTCCTGATGAACTGCTGATCCACGCCCTGCTCGAAGCCCGCCGTCGCGGGGTCAAGATCCGCATCCTGGTGCCCGGCGAACATATCGATTCGGACACCGTGCGCCTGTCCTCACGCGCCGACTGGGGCCCGCTGCTTGCCGCCGGGGTGCAGATTGCCGAATACCAGCCAACCATGCTGCACGTCAAAATGCTGGTGATTGACAACGAGCTGGTGTCGGTGGGCTCGACCAACTTCGATGTGCGCTCGTTCCGGCTCAATGACGAGGCCAGCCTGAACATCTACGACCACGATTTCGCCGCACAGATGACTGCGGTATTTGAACGTGACTGGTCCCATGGCAAGGTATACGACCTGGCCATGTGGGAGCGCCGCCCGCTGCGCGAGAAGTTCATGGAAACCGTGGTCGCCCCACTGAAATCCCAGCTTTGAATATGGAAATCCTGCCTATGCTCCTGCGCCCCGTCCCGCTTGCCACTGCCCTGCTGCTTGCCACCTCCTGTCTGGCCAACGCCCAGGAGGCCGCCCCGCTGCCGGCCTCGGCCGAAGCCTGTCATTCGCTTACCGCCGATGCCGCGCGCCTGGCCTGCTATGACACGGTGTTCGGGCGCAATGCCAACACCACCGAGCAGGCCGATCTGGCCGCCACACAGGCCCGCCAGGAGCGCCAGGTCACCGCACCGCAGACACCGGCCACGCCCCGTGAACGGGTGCGCGAGCTGTTTGCCAACGACATCGGGCTCAGTGATGCCGAGGCCAATGCCGGCAAGGGCTCGTTGCTGGACAGCCGCTGGGAACTGGCACGTGATTCCAAGCTGGGCACCTTCCAGCTGCGGGCCTACAAGCCGGTGTACCTGCTGCCAGCGTTCTGGACCAGTGACAAGAACACCCGGCCCTCCTCACCCAATCCGAACAACACGGTCACCGATGCACAGACGCTGGACAGCACGGAGCTGAAGTTCCAGCTGTCCTTCAAGACCAAGGTGGCCGAGAATTTGTTTGACGACAATGGCGACTTGTGGGTCGGCTATACCCAGTCCTCGCGCTGGCAGTCCTACAACAGCGATGATTCGCGCCCCTTCCGCGAGACCAACTACGAGCCGGAAGTGATTCTGGCCTTCCGCAACAATTATTCGCTGCTGGGCTGGAAGGGGCGGATGACCGCCCTGCACTTCAACCACCAGTCCAACGGCCGCTCCGACCCGCTGTCGCGCTCGTGGAACCGCGCCATCCTCAACGTCGGCCTGGATCGCGAGAACTGGGCCCTGACCCTGCGCCCGTGGTGGCGGCTGAAGGAGGATGCCGCCGATGACAACAACCGCGACATGGAGGACTACATGGGCCGCGGCGACGCCACCCTGACCTGGCACAGGGACGGCCACGAAGTTTCGCTGATGGCGCGCCACTCCCTGCGCAGCGGCGACCGCTCGCATGGCGCATTGCAGCTGGATTATGGCTTCCCGATCAACCGCCTGCTGCGTGGGCATGTGCAGGTGTTTGACGGTTACGGCGAAAGCCTGATCGACTACAACCACAAGGCCACCTATGTTGGTGTGGGTGTGTCGCTGCTGGAATGGTTCTGAGCTGCTGCCACAAAGCACTCGCCCCGTTGACAACCACAAGGATGGTGTTTGATGAAACCAATCACGCGATCACTGCTTGCCCTGGGCCTGACCCTGTCTCCGCTGGCCGCACTGGCCCTGGAGCCGGCGGTGCCGGCGTCGCGGCCGTTGGATGCTTATGCCCGCCAGCAGTTGCTGGGCGAGCACAAGCTCAGCGTGCAATGGATTGGCTGGGATGACCTGGAAAAGGCCGGCACGGTCCGGATCGATCCGGCCGGCGCGGTGCTGGCAGTAATCGGCGAACAGACAGGCGAAGACAAACGGCTCGATATTGCCGGCCACATCACCGCCCTGGTCGAGGATGGCTTTGTATTTGAAGGGGCCATCACCCTGCAGGACATGGACGGGCCGGGCAGCGGCACCTGCGTGCGCAGCGGCCGCATGCATTTCACCACTCGCGGTATCCGCCAGTACTGGCGCCTGCAGCAGATGGACAGCCCTTGCGGAACGGGTACCGATTACGTGGACATCTACTTTTCCGGTATCTGAGGCGCCGGCGCTCTGCCCGCCGGCCGGCAACAGCCGTGACTGCGCCACAAAAAAGCCCGGGCATGCCCGGGCTTTTTGGTTGCAGCTGTCAGGCTCAGGCCACGACCACCGGAATCTTGCCGATCCTGGCCTGCCAGGTCTTGGGCCCGGTCTGGTGCACCGACTCACCGGTCGAGTCCACGGCCACGGTGACCGGCATGTCCTGGACCTCGAACTCGTAGATCGCCTCCATGCCCAGATCGGCGAAACCGACGACCTTGGCCGCCTTGATCGCCTTGGACACCAGGTAGGCCGAACCACCGACGGCCATCAGGTAGGCCGACTTGTGCTTCTTGATCGCCTCGATCGCCGCCGGGCCGCGCTCGGCCTTGCCGACCATGCCCAGCAGGCCGGTCTGCTCCAGCACCTGCTCGGTGAACTTGTCCATGCGGGTGGCGGTGGTCGGGCCGGCCGGGCCGACGACTTCGTCACGCACCGGATCGACCGGGCCGACGTAGTAGATGAAGCGGCCCTTCAGATCGACCGGTAGCTGCTCACCCTTGTTGAGCATGTCCACCATGCGCTTGTGCGCGGCGTCGCGGCCAGTGAGCAGCTTGCCGTTGAGCAGCAGGGTCTGGCCCGGCTTCCAGCTGGCGACTTCTTCCGGGGTGATGGTGTCCAGGTTGACCCGGGTGCCCTTGGAGGCGTCGTAGGTCAGCTTGGGCCAGTCTTCCAGCGAGGGCGGGTCCAGCATCACCGGGCCGCTGCCGTCCAGGGTGAAGTGGGCATGGCGGGTGGCGGCGCAGTTGGGGATCATCGCCACCGGCAGGTTGGCCGCGTGGGTCGGGTAATCCTTGACCTTGATGTCCAGCACCGTGGTCAGGCCGCCCAGGCCCTGGGCGCCGATGCCCAGCGCGTTGACCTTGTCATACAGCTCCAGACGCAGCTCTTCGGCGCGGTTGGAGGCGCCACGTGCCTTGAGTTCGTTGATGTCGATCGGCTCCATCAGCGCTTCCTTGGCCAGCAGCATCGCCTTTTCGGCGGTGCCACCGATGCCGATGCCGAGCATGCCCGGCGGGCACCAGCCGGCACCCATGGTCGGCACGGTCTTGAGCACCCAGTCCACGATCGAGTCCGACGGGTTGAGCATGGCGAACTTGCTCTTGGCCTCCGAACCGCCGCCCTTGGCCGCGACGATCACTTCCACGGTATTGCCTGGCACGACCTTGACGTTGACCACACCCGGGGTGTTGTCACGGGTGTTGGTGCGCTTGCCGGCCGGATCGGCCAGCACCGAGGCGCGCAGCTTGTTGTCCGGGTGCATGTAGGCGCGGCGCACGCCCTCGTTGGCCATGTCTTCCACGCCCATGGTGGCGTCGTCCCAGCGCACGTTCATGCCGATTTCCAGGAACACGGTGACGATACCGGTGTCCTGGCAGATCGGTCGGTGGCCCTCGGCGCACATGCGCGAGTTGATCAGGATCTGGGCCATGGCCTCCTTGGCGGCCGGCGACTCCTCGCGCTCGTAGGCGGCGGCGAGGTTCTTGATGTAGTCGACCGGGTGGTAGTACGAGATGTACTGCAG
>JBJEWP010000022.1:0-2689 GCA_051885115.1 Stenotrophomonas sp.
ACGCGGTTGACTTCGGCCAGGGTGGTGATGCCGGCAGCGGCCTTGCGCAATGCCGACTGGCGCAGGTCACTGATGCCGATTTTCTGCGCGGCATCGGCAATGTCCATGGCATTGCCACCGTCGAGCACGATGGCCGCGATCTCGTCGGTCATCGGCATCACCTGGTAGATACCCACGCGGCCCTTGTAGCCTTCGGTGCACTCATCGCAGCCCACTGCCTCGAACAGGGTGATGCCTTCATCGATCTGGGCCTGGGTGAAGCCTTCGGCCAGCAGCGCATTGACTGGCAGCTCCACCGGCTGTTTGCAGTTGTTGCACAGGCGGCGGCCCAGGCGCTGGGCAATCACCAGGGTCACCGACGAGGTGATGTTGTACGGCGCGATGCCCATGTTCATCAGACGCGCGATGGTCTGCGGGGCATCGTTGGTATGCAGGGTGGACAGCACCATATGGCCGGTCTGCGCCGCCTTGATGGCAATTTCCGCCGTTTCCAGGTCGCGGATTTCGCCGACCATGATGATGTCCGGATCCTGGCGCAGGAACGAGCGCAGCGCCGCGGCAAAGGTCATGCCGCGCTTGTTGTTCTGCTGCACCTGGTTCACACCCGGCAAGCGGATTTCCACCGGGTCTTCGGCGGTGGAAATGTTGCGGGTGTCATCGTTGAGGATGCCCAGCGCGGTATACAGCGACACCGTTTTACCCGAGCCGGTGGGGCCGGTGACCAGCACCATGCCATACGGTTTGTGGATCGCTTCCAGGAACAGCTTCTGCTGCTCCGGCTCGTAACCGAGCTTGTCGATGCCCAGCTTGGCTGCACTGCCGTCCAGGATACGCAGCACGATCTTCTCGCCGAACAGGGTCGGCAGGGTGCTGACGCGGAAGTCGATCTGCTTGCTCTTGGACAGGTTGAGCTTGATGCGGCCGTCCTGCGGCACGCGCTTTTCGGCGATGTCCAGCTGCGACATGACCTTCAGGCGGGCCGAGATGCGCTGGTTGAGCTTGACCGGGGCCTTGGCCACGGTCTTGAGCAGGCCGTCGATACGGAAACGCACCCGGTAGTCTTCTTCGTAAGGCTCGAAGTGGATGTCCGAAGCGCCCTTGCGGATGGCATCGATCAACACCTTGTTGACGAACTTCACCACCGGGGTGTCATCGCCCTTGGCATCCACCCCGGTGTCGCCACCGGCAGCGTCATCCTCGGTGCCGGCATCGACGTCCAGGTCGCCCATGCCTTCGTCATCGCCCAGGGTGTTGCCCAGGGTGTCGTTGGCGGCCAGCCACAGCTCCAGGGTGCGCTTGAGCTGGTCCTCGTCCACCAGGATCGGCTCGACCACCAGGTTGGTGTGGAACTTGATCTCGTCCAGGTTCTGGGTGGGGTTGGCGGTGCCCACGAACAAGCGGTTGCCGCGCTTGTACAGCGGCAGTACCTGGTGTTTGCGCAGCAGCTCCTCGGACACCAGCTTGACCGCATGGTGGCTGGAATCGAACGCCGAGACATCCAGCAGCGGCATGCCGAATTCCAGCGCATTGGCCGCCGCCATCTGCGCCGCGCTGACCAGTTTCTTGTCGGTCAGCCACTTGCCGATGGCCACCTTGGCCTCGCTGGCCTGGCCCTGGGCCGTACGCGCCGCCGCCTCGTCCAGCGCGCCGTCCTGGACCAGCCGACGGGCGATGCCGGTGATCCCTACCAGATTGACATTGGCCATGCTCATTGCCACACCTCCCCTGCAAGGCGCACAGGGTACCGCAAGCACTTGCCGGCTGGCAGCCCCGGCAAGCGGTTTGGCGACCCGGCGCACGCCCGGCCAGGCCCGCCTGCGGGTACCATGGCAGCGGGGAAACACCAGGTAACCAACGTGCAACGTTTAAGCATCATCCTGCCGGCCAAGAACGAGGCTGCCGGCCTGCAGCGCACCCTGCCAGCGCTGCGCCAGGCCTACCCGGCGGCCGAGATCATCGTGGTCAACGACGGCTCCACCGACGCCACCGCGCAGATCGCCGCTGACCACGGCGCCATCGTGGTAAGCAACCCGTACTCGATGGGCAACGGTGCGGCAATCAAGCGCGGCGCGCGCGCGGCCAGCGGCGACATCCTGGTGTTCATGGACGCCGACGGCCAGCACAGCGCCGACCATATCCAGGCCCTGCTGGACAAGCTGGACCAGGGCTATGACATGGTGGTGGGCGCACGCGACGCCAGCGGCCAGGCCAACTTCCACCGCGGCCTGGCCAACGCCTTCTACAACAGGCTGGCCAGCCACATGACCGGCCACCGCATCGACGACCTCACCTCGGGCTTTCGTGCCGTGCGTGCGGTGCGCTTCCGCGAGTTCCTGCACCTGCTGCCCAACGGCTTCAGCTACCCCACCACCTCCACCATGGCCTTCTTCCGCAGCGCCTATCCGGTGGCCTATGTGCCGATTCCGGTGGCCAAGCGGGTGGGCAACGGCAGCCATATCCGCCCACTCAAGGACGGCCTGCGCTTTTTGCTGATCATCTTCAAGATCGCCACCCTGTATGCGCCGATGAAGCTGTTTGCGCCGGTGGCGGCGGCCTTCTTCCTCACCGGCCTGGGCTACTACGGCTACACCTTCGCCACCATGCACCGGCTGACCAACATGAGCACCCTGCTGTTCAGCGCGGCAGTGATCATCTTCCTGATCGGCCTGATCTCCGAGCAGATCACCAA
>JBJEWP010000023.1:0-2681 GCA_051885115.1 Stenotrophomonas sp.
ATGTGGCCCATACCAACGAGGTGATCGCCAGTGTCGAGGCGTTCGAGGCCCGCCTGCGTGATGCCGAAAGTGCCCAGCGCGGTTACTTGTTGACCAACCAGGTCGATTACCTGGTGGCCTACCGCAGCAACCAAGACCAGCTGCAGCCGCTGCTGGACCGCCTGCAGGTGCTGGTGGCCGACAACCCGCAGCAGCGCGCCCAGGTGGAGCGGATGCAGCAGCTGGAGAGTGAGCGGCTGGCGCAGATCAACCGCAACCTGGAGCGCTACCGGCATGGCGGCCTGGACCAGGCCCGGCTGGGCATCAATGCCCAGGTGCTGGCGGTGTCCACCCAGATCCGCGAGCTGGCCCAGCAGCTGATCAGTGCCGAGCGTGAGTTGCTGGTGCAGCGTGACCTGTCCAGCCAGCGCAGCGCGCTGAGCTTGCGCGTGCTGGCCCTGACCGGCATTCCGTTGGGCATCGTGCTGCTGGGCCTGGTGTACCTGCGACTGTGGCGTGAGACCCGCCGGCGGGCCCGCGCCGAGCGCCGCCACGAGGAGGCCGCGGCCCGCCTGCAGCAGTCACTGGCCGATGCCGAGCACCACAGTGCCGGCCTGGCTGAACTCACCCGCTATGCCGGCCTGCTGCAGAACTGCCACCGCGCCGAAGAGGCGGTGACCCTGACCACCCAGTTGCTGGCCGCGCTGCTGCCGGGCAGCGGCGGCACCGTCTACCGCATCCGCGCCTCGCGTGATTACGCCGAGGAACTGGCGCAATGGGGCCAGCACGTGGTGGACAGCCAGGCGCTGGTAGCCCCGGAAGAGTGCTGGGCGTTGCGCCGTGGCCAGCTCCACCTCAATGCCGCGGACGCCCTGGCCGCACGCTGTGGCCACCTTGCCCAGGCCGTGCCCGGCACAGCGGGCCAGCTGGCCTGCATCCCGCTGACCGCCCAGGGCGTCCAGGTTGGTTTCATCTATGTCTCCACCCCGGCCACCGCGGTGCTGGCGCAGATGGAGCTGGTGCATGCGGCGGCCGAGCAGCTGTCGATGACCCTGCACACCATCTCGTTGCAGGAAAAGCTGCGCGTGCAGTCCATCCGCGACCCGCTCACCGGCCTGTTCAACCGCCGCTACCTGGAAGAATCGCTGGTGCGCGAGCTGGCCCGTTGCCAGCGCCGCGGCCTGCCCTTCAGCGTGCTGATGCTGGACGTGGACCACTTCAAGACCTTCAATGACACCCACGGCCACCCCGGCGGCGATGCCCTGCTGGCCGCGCTGGGCAAGCTGCTGCAGACCCAGTTGCGCACCGAGGACATTGCCTGCCGCTACGGCGGCGAGGAATTCACCGTGCTGCTGCCCGAGGCCAGCGTGGAGCAGGCCAGTCTGCGTGCGGCGCAGTTGCTGGAGGCCATCCGCAACATGCGGGTGGAACACATGGGCCATGAACTGCCGGCGATCACCGCCTCCATCGGCATTGCCGGTGCCGGCCGCGACAGTGCCGAGCAACTGCTGCAGCGCGCTGACCAGGCGCTGTACCGGGCCAAGCGTGAAGGCCGCGACCGCGCGCTGGTCGATGGCCAGGAAGACTGAGCCGGGCGCCACCCGGCGGCGCTGAGCGCGGGCCAGCCCGGCCGTGCCGGCGGGTTCAGTCGCTACGGCCGCCGGCCATCGCCTGCCAGACCCCGTCACGCCGCAGCCAGGCATGGTGCAGGGCGGCACCGATATGGCCCAGCACCAGTGCGGCCAGGGCCCAGGCACCGAGCTGGTGGATCTGGTGCAGCAGGCTGTACAGCGCAGGCGAGGGCGCGACCAGCGCCGGTAGCAGCATGCCTGGCCACAGCTGTACCGGCATGCCACCGGCCGAGAGCATCGCCCAGCCCAGCAGCGGCATCGCCAGCATCAGCGCATACAGCGCGACATGGCTGGCCTGCGCCGCCCACACCTGCCAGCGCGGCAGGCTGGATGGCAGCGGCGGGGTCGCCCCGGTCAGACGCAGGCCCAGGCGCAGCAGGGCCAGCAGCAGGATCGCCACGCCCAGCGGGCGGTGGATGTCCAGCATCAGCGGTCGCAGGGTCAGCGAGCTGGTCATCAGCAGGCCGACCGCCAGCATCGCCACGATCAATACCGCCATCAGCCAGTGCAGTACGCGCAGGCTGAGGCGGAAACGGTCCGGTTGTGCGCTCATGGCTTGGCCTCCGTTGCCTGGCGCTGCTCCTGCAGCCGGCGGTTCCAGGACTGGGCGTAGACCGCCGAGCGCACCGCCAGGATCGGGTCGGCCGAGGTGACGATGCCATCCGGAACCACGGTGGGGTCAAAATTGACGCCATCGCAGTAACCGCCCTGCTGGGGCTGCATCGCATCGATCCACAGCGTGCCGGCATCGACCGTGCGCCGCTCCTGCGGCCAGGCGATGGACGGGTCTTCCAGTACATCAACCGGCTCGGCCAGCTGCAGCTGCAGGGTCCAGCCGACCGGACCCTGGGCCAGGCGTCCGGCCAGCTCGGTACTCAGGTAATTGGCCGGTGCCTGCTGGCGCTGCTGCTCGCTCATGCTCTGTGCCTCGGCCAGTGGGACGAACGACCAGCGCAGCGGGGTGCGCTGGCCATCAGCGTCGACAAAGTAGAAGGTGTGGATGCCGTTGTAGCCGGTATTGGCCCAGCTGTCGGTCCACGGTGCCGTGCGCGCCCACTGGGCAAAGGCACG
>JBJEWP010000024.1:0-87236 GCA_051885115.1 Stenotrophomonas sp.
GCAACTCCGGCAACTCCGGCAACTCCGGCAACTCCGGCAACTCCGGCAACTCCGGTTGCTCAAGCACCGGCACAGGTGCCTGCGACGGCCCCTGCTGCTGCTCCTGTAGCCCCCACTGCCGGCACCATGGCCGATGATCTGCCGCCGTGGGCGTCAGCCGCACCGGCAGAGGCCACCACCAATATCCTGGCCCCAGCGCCGGCAAGGCCGGTGGCCAGTGAGCAGGACGAGGCGCTGGCAGCGCAATATGCCCAAGCCGACACCGACTACACGTCGCCGCCGGTGGCCGTTGCCGCCGTGCCGGTGCAGCCTCGCCAACCTGCCCCTGCCCCCGCTCCGTCCACGCCGGCCGCTGGCCAGCTGCGCGATGGCGAGGACTGGCTGACCTTTGTCGCTTCCAGCAGCCTGAGCGGACCGGCCCGCGAGCTGGCCGCCAACAGTGCCTTCAATGGCCATGCCGATGGCGTGTTGCGCCTGAGCCTGACCGACGGCTTTGATTACCTGCAGACCGACCGCTCGTTGCAGCAATTGGAGCAGGCGCTGTGCGACCATCTGGGCTACTCACCGCGGATCGTGTTCGGCAGCGGGCAGGCGCAGGCCGAAACCCTGCATGCACGCCAGGACCGCCAGCGCGGTGAGCGCCAGAGCGCGGCCCAGGCGGCCTTCATGGACAACCCGGACGTGCGCCAGCTGGTGGACCAGCAGGGTGCACGCGTGGTGCCCGATTCCATTCGTCCCTACCAAGAGTAAGAACCATGCGTGGCAATATCGCCCAATTGATGCAGCAGGCGCAGAAGATGCAGGAAAACCTGCAGCGCGCCCAGGAAGACCTGGCCAAGCTGGAAGTGACCGGCAGCGCCGGTGGCGGCATGGTCAGCGTGACCCTGACCGGCACCAAGGAGTGCCGCAAGGTGCGTATTGATCCGTCCATCCTGGCCGACCAGGAAATGGTCGAAGACCTGATCGCTGCGGCTTTCAACGACGCTTCCAACAAGATCGATATCGAGTCCAAGAGCAAGATGGGGGCGGCCACCGCCGGCATGCAGCTGCCGCCGGGTATGAAGCTGCCGTTCTGATCCTGCCTGCCGGTGCGTCGCTGTCGGCACGCACCGGTATTTGAGTGAACGTAAGTGAGCGCACCTTTACTTGATCAGCTGATAGCGGCCCTGCGCATCCTGCCCGGGGTCGGGCCCAAGAGTGCCCAGCGCATGGCTTACCACGTGCTGGAGCGTGACCGTGAGCGCGCGGCCGAGCTGGCACGGGTGCTGGCCGAGGCAGTGGAGCTGATCGGGCGCTGTGAAAGCTGCCGTGATTTCAGCCAGGGCGCGCTGTGCCCGCTGTGCCAGGCCAGTGGGCGTGAGCGCAGCCAGCTGTGTGTGGTCGAGTCGCCTGCCGACCGCCTGGCGATCGAGCAGGCCACCGGTTTTCGTGGTCTTTACTACGTGCTGCTGGGGCGGCTGTCGCCGCTCGATGGCATCGGCCCGGTGGAGCTGGGGCTGGAGTTGCTGGGCCAGCGGCTGGCGGCCGGCGAGGTCAATGAGCTGATCATTGCCACCAGCGCCACGGTGGAGGGCGAGGCCACGGCGCATTACCTGGCCCAGCTGGCCCGCCGCCACGGTGTGCGGCCCAGCCGCCTGGCCCAGGGTTTGCCATTGGGCGGCGAGCTGGAATATGTGGACCGCGGCACGCTGTCGCATGCCTTCGGCAGCCGCGCCGAAGTGCCGCGCTGATCCATCGGCTAAGCTTGCCCTCCAGTTTGATTGCACAGGGCAGGCCATGAGCCAGGAAACCATTTTCAGCAAGATCATCCGCCGCGAAATTCCGGCCACCATCGTCTATGAAGATGACGAGGTGCTGGGTTTTGAGGACATCGCGCCCAAGGCGCCGGTGCATGTGCTGTTCATTCCCAAGAACGCGATCATCCCGACCCTGGATGACCTGAGCGCCGCGCAGGCACCGTTGGTGGGCAGGCTGGCCCTGGCCGCAGCGGCCTACGCGCGTGAGCAGGGGCTGGCCCAGGATGGCTACCGCATCGTGATGAACTGCCGTGAGCATGCCGGGCAGACCGTGTTCCACATCCACATGCACCTGCTGGCCGGCGCGCCGCTGGGTGATTTCGGGGTCTGAGCCTGCTGCACGGGCGTACAAACAACAACGGCGCCTGCAGGCGCCGTTGTTGTGTCAGTGCCGGGGGCTCACCACCAGCCGTACCAGCCCCAGCGCGGCCCCCACGGACCCGGGCCCCACGGGCCGTAATAGGACGGGTAGGGCGGCGGCAGGTTGTTGGACTGGCTTTGCTCGGGCCACAGGTAGATGACCTCGGCCGCCAGGCGCGGCAGTTGGTAGTCGTACTCGCCGATCTTCACGCTCTGCTGGCCGTCCAGGCGGCCGATGAAGGTGATGTCGCGGCCGGGCTGGAACACGGCCGGGTCATAGAAGCCGGCACGGCAGGCCAGGAAGCGGCCATCGCTGGCATCGCTGTTGCTGGTCATCGGCCGGCCCAGGCTGTTGAGCGGGCGCGCCAGCATCTGGAAGCAGGTCTGGTTGGTGCCGGGCAGGGTTTCAATCACCCGCCCGCCCCAGCGAACGCTCTGGCCCTGATGGCTTTGCTCCAGGCCTTGTTGTGGGGTGATCGGGGCGAACTGGCCCTGCAGCGGTTTGGGTGCGGTGGCGCAGGCGGCCAGCAGCACGCTGGCAAGCGCGGGCAGCAACAGGCGGATGTTCATCGGTCGACTCCTGGGGGTGCGACAGGGGGAGGACAAGGCAGCGCAATCAGTGTAGCTCGCTGCCTGTGGTCGGTGCAGTGGCGCAGCCAGTACGGCGTTCAGCTGCGTTTGGGCTGGTGACGACGCAGCTCGCGCAGCAATCCCGGGTCATTCTGGTTGGCATAGCGGCAGGCGTTGTAGCGCTGGGCCAGCGCGGGCACCGGGCTGTCTGGCAGGTGGCGCTGGACACGCCTGGCCCAGTCCTGCGCGCTTTCGTTGGCGGCCGGTTCCAGCCCCAGGCGCTGATGACGCCGGCCCAGTGCCTGCCAGGCATCCAGCAAGGGGTCGGTGGATGGGCGACGGCGGCCCAGGGCCCACCACATCAGGGCAATGGCCAGGCCACTGCTGGCGATCCAGGTGGCTGCCAGCAGGCCACGGCCCAGCCCGGGGCCATCCAGCCGCAGACGCTGCAGCAGGCGGGCCTGGGCGGCGGCGTCATAGCCCAGCACCTGTTGGTTCCAGCGCTGACGCAGCCAGTCACCGGCCTGGCGCAGGGAGTGCCAGCGCAGGCTGATGGCCGGCAGCAGACCATCGCCGACGGCCTGGCCATCGGCCAGACGCTGGTCCAGGGTGTCAAAGATGCGTTCCGGGGCCACCGCCGCGGTGGGGTCCACCCGTACCCAGCCGCGCCCGGCCAGCCAGACCTCGTTCCAGGCATGGGCGTCCATGCGCCGCACCAGCCAATAGTCGCCATAACGGTTGCGCACGCCGCCGGCATAGCCGGTGACCACCCGGGTGGGCACCCCGGCGCTGCGCATCAGCACTGCGAAGGCCGAGCTGAAGTGCTCGCAGAAACCGGCGCGTTGCTCGAACAGGAATTCATCGGCGCTGTGGCGGCCGGCCAGTGGGGTGGACAGGGTGTAGCTGAAGTCGCGGCTGATCCACGCCAGCGCGCGTTGCACCAGGGCTTCGTCGGCGCCCGGTTGCGGCCCGGCCTGCTGCCGCCATTGCCTGCCCAGGGCCTGGGTGCGTGGGTTGGAGCCGGTGGGCAGGGCCAGGAAGTGGCGCTGCAGGGCTGTTGGCAGAGGGGTGGGGTCGGCGCTGGGCGAGCGTGATTCCAGCTCCCAGCGGGTCAGGCCGCTGAGCCGGCGCTCACTGCGCAGGCTGTACTGGCCATCCAGGCGGCTGCCCGGCGGTGCCGCCAGCGGCAGGTCCAGGGCGACCAGCTGACGGTTGTCGGTGGGCTCGTATTCGATGGTGTAGCGCCACTGCCCGCTGCCGGGTGCATATTCGGGCAGGTCCAGGGTGATCTCGTCGCGTTCCCAGCGCTGGCCATCGAAGCGGCCCATCACCGGCCCGCGCCAGTAGCGCTGTTCCGGCGGCGGCACGGCGCCATGGAAGCGCACGCGCAAGGCGGCGCTGTCATCGGCCATCAGGTCGATCCACTTGCCCGGCTCCAGGCTGTCGCCCAGGCCGGGGCGGCCGATGGCGCGGTCCGGCAGCCCCCACAATGGGCTTTCCAGCCGCGGCAGCAGCCAGAAGGCGGACAGGGTCAGGGGCAGGGCCAGGGCCAGCAGCAGGCCCAGCTGGCACAGCTGCGGGACCAGCGGTTGCAGCGGCAGACCGACCGACCAGCGCGCCAGGCGGGCCAGGGTGGCCAGGCAGGCCAGGGTGGCCAGCAGGCCCAGGGCCAGGGTCTGCGGCCCCTGGTCGAGCAGGAAGGCGGCAAACGGGGAGAACAGGGCGAACACGCTGGCGCTGTGGGCATCGCGCAGGTTGCGCAGCTCGCTGCCCTTGATCGCCAGCATCGCCGCCAGCAGGGCGCAGCCGGTGTCGCGCCCCGGGCGCAGGCCCATCTGTTGGCCGATGCTGGCCAGCATGATGACCACCAGCAACAGGCGCACGCTGGCCGGCAGCGGCCAGCGCAGGCCCATGCCGCTGACCAGCAGCCAGCTGGCGGCCACCAGCATGGCCAGGCTGCCGGGCAGCTGCAGCAGCAACGGCAGCAGGGCGATGCCCAGGCTGGCCAGGACCGGCCAGCGCATCATCGGCGGCAGCTGCTCAGTGGCCATCGGGCATCAAGGCCAGGGCGCGCAGGCAGGCGAGCAGGTGGTCATGGCCGCTGGCCGGGCCCAGCAGGGCCTGCCCGGGCAGTTGCAGCGACCAGCGTCGTTGCTCGCGTGCGGCCAGGTTGACCCAGTGGGCCAGGCGGCTGATCCGTGCCTCGTGCGGCATGCCTTGCAGCAGTTGCCAATCCAGCTGCAAGGGGGCCGGGCCGCCGCTGGTGGGTTGCCGCACCAGCAGGCCCTGGCGATGGGCCGAAGCCTTCCAGGCGATGCGTGCACGGCTGTCACCGGGGCGGTAGTCGCGCAGTTGTTCATCGCAGCCATCAGCGCTGGCGCGATGGCCGGTCGGGTTGGCCGGCGGTGGCAAGGCCGGCCCGTGGTGTTCGCTCATCGGATGGACCAGACACTGGGTGTAGGGGTGCAGCCGGGTCCAGGCGCGCACCAGGCCCAGCGGTTGCACCGTGCTGATGCTCAGCGGGGGCAGGACCTGCAGGCCGCGGCGGGTGCTGGCCAGGGCGCAGGTGGCCTGCAGTTGGCCGGCATGCGCGTCATTGGCGGTGCTGGCCGGGTGGTCATCGAACTGCAGTTGCAGGCCGGCGCGGGTGCGGGCAGGTTGCTGCTGCAGCACCACCTGCACCTGCAACGGGTGGCCGGCCTGCACCGGGGTGGCGTGCAGGCCGGTTACCACCAGCCCGGACAGTTGCAGGTGCGCCGCCAACGCACTGGCCAACCCGGCGCCGGCCAGCAACAGGGCCAGCAGCAGGGCCGGATTGTTGCCGTAATTGAGCGCGCCCAGGCTCATCGCCAGCACCAGGGCGGCAAAAAACAGGCCGGCCGGAGTGGGCAGTACGTAGATCCGCCGGTTGTCCACCGGGCACGGCAGGGGCTGGCGCCGCGGCGGGTTGAGCCGGCGCCAGGCCCGCTGCAGGTGCTGGCCGATCGAAAACAGGCGGCTCAATCCACGGCCACCCGGGCGAGCAGGGCCTGGGCCAGGGCGTGGCCGTCCTGCAGGCCGTTGCTGGCCACCAGGCGATGCCCGGCCAGGGCCGGGAATACCGCCTGGATGTCATCGGGCAGCACATGGCTGCGCCCACGCAGCAGGGCATGTGCGCGAGCGCTCTGCAGCAGGGCCAGGCCGGCCCGCGGCGACAGCCCGGTGGCGATGTCTGCCTGCTGGCGGCTGGCGGCCAGCAGCGCCTGCAGGTAATCGAGCAGGGCATCACTGGCATGCACCTGCCGCACGGCCTGACGCAGCGCGGCCAGGGTGGCTGCGTCCAGCTGCGGGGAGCTGGACGCAATCATCTGCCGGCGATGTTCGCCCTGCAGCAGGGCGCGCTCGGCGCTGGCGCTGGGGTAGCCCATGCTCAGGCGCAGGGTGAAGCGGTCCAGTTGCGAGTCGGGCAGGGGGAAAGTGCCGCTGAGGTCGGTCGGGTTCTGGGTGGCAATCACAAAGAACGGCTCCGGCAGCCGATGGGTATGGCCATCCACGGTGACCTGGTGTTCGGCCATGGCTTCGAGCAGGGCGCTCTGGGTGCGCGGCGGTGCACGGTTGATTTCATCGGCCAGCAGCACTCCGGTGAAGATCGGGCCGGGGTGAAAGACGAACTGCCCGCGTTGCGGGTCATGGATCGAAACACCCAGGACATCGCCGGGTAACAGGTCAGTAGTGAACTGGACCCGTTTGAAATCCAGCCCCAGGGTCTGGGCCAGGGCATGGGCCAGGGTGGTCTTGCCCAGCCCGGGGAGATCTTCCAGCAACAAGTGACCGCCAGCCAGCAGGGCAACGAAGGCCAGTTTGACCTGTTGCGGCTTGCCCACCACCAATGCGTTGACCTGCTGCTGTGCCTGGGTCAGGGCAAACTGTTGTTGTTCAGTTACGATGTCGTGGAAGGAGCGCACTGCGGGCATGGGGAGCTCGGCTAACGGAAGCATTGGGAGTGTAGCGGTGGTTGAAGCGCAAGCATGGTGGCGCAAGTGTTTTTTGTTGCTGTGGGCGGTGGCCGCGGCGCTCAAACTGTTGATTGCTTCACAGTTGCCCCTGTTTGTCGATGAGGCCTTCTACTGGCAGGAGGGCCAGCATCTGGCTCCAGCCTATTCGGACCTGCCTGGATTGACGGCCTGGCTGACCCGCCTGGGGGTGGAGCTGGGCGGCCAGCATGTGCTGGCGGTGCGTCTGCCGTTTTTGATCATTGCCGCGGTCATTCCCTGGTTTGTGGTGCGCATGAGCGCGCGCTGGTTCGGTGATCTGGCTGGCTGGCAGGCAGGTGTGCTGTGCGTGTTGATGCCGCTGTCCGGCACCCTGGGCCTGCTCGCCGTGCCCGACGTGCCGATGGCGCTGGCCTCGGTGCTGTGCCTGCATGCGGTGGCCCGCCTGTTGCGCCAGGTCAATGCCGCCAACGCGGTGGAGCTGGCCCTGGGCCTGGTGCTGGGGGCCTTGAGCCATTACCGCTTCCTCGGCGTCATCGGCATGGGGCTGCTGGCCTTGCTCGCCCTGCCACAGGGACGTCGTCTGCTGCGTGACAGCCGGGTATGGATGGCTTTGAGCGTGGGCGCGGTTGCCTGGCTGCCGTTGCTGGCCTGGAATGCCGACAACCACGACGCCGGCCTGCGTTTCCAGCTGCTGGACCGCCACCCCTGGAGCTTCCACTTGGAAGGGCTGTTCTTTCTGTTGATCCAGCCAGTGGTGGTTACCCCGGTGCTGTGCCTGCTGTTGTGGCTGGTGGCGTGGCGCGGATGGCGGCAGCCGGGCTGGAGTGTGCAGATGCGTTACTTCGCCCTGGCCGGCGGGGTATCGACGCTGATGATCTTCGTCCTGGGCTTTTTCACCGACGTGGAGCGGATCAGCTTCCACTGGCCGTTGCCCGGCTACCTGGCCCTGATGGTGGCTGCGCCGGCCCTGCTGCAGCACTGGGCCCCGGGCTGGCGGCGCTGGCTGCTGTGGCTGGGCCTTGCTGTTGGCGGTGTGCTGGGTCTGGGCTATTACGCAATGGCCGGCAGCCCGCAGCTGCGTCAGGTGTTGGCTGACAACAAGTTCTACCCCCGCAACTTCATCGGCTGGGAGCCGTTGGCCGAGGCGGTGCAGGAGGAGCTGGCGCAGATGCCTGCAGATACGCAGGTGGTGGCAGGCAGTTTCAAGGTGGGCGCCGAACTGGGCTTCCAGCTGGGTGATGCCTCCATCGCGGTACTGCCACATGCACTCAACGACCGCCACGGGCGGACCGCGCAGCTGGCATTGTGGGGGTTGATCGGGCATGGCCGGACGCAAGCGCCGCAGCTGCTGGTGATCAGCCCGGCCGACCAGCGCTTCCGCAACCTGCTGCAGCGCTACCACCAGTTGTGCGAATGGTTCGGCCCACTGCCCGGACCGCGCACCGTCTCCATCGACCATGGGCGACAGCGCTTCCTGCTGTTCCGGTTGCCGGCACAGGCCCCGGTGCCGGTTCCTGGGGATGCGGCGCCCTGCGTGGCCCCGGCCATTGCCTGGGTGGACACCCCGTTGCCACGGCAGGTGGTGGGCAACCGGTTGCGGGTCAGTGGCTGGGCCTTCAAGGACGGGGTCGGTTTGCGCGGGGTGGAACTGCTGGTGGATGGGCAGCCCTGGCAGATGGCCGACTATGGCCATGCTCTGGATGTACGCCCGGCCTGGCCGGGCAGTACCGACCCGCATCACCCGCATGTCGGCTTCCGCGCCAGCCTGGACCTGTCCGCGCTGCCGGCCGGTACCCATTGGCTGGGGCTGCGCCTGCATGGCAACGATGGCAGTCAGGAAGACTGGGCCCAGCAGCGGCTGGAGCTGCAACGCTGACCGGCCTGCGCCGCTTGCCCTGACAGCTCAGGGCAGGCGGAAGCCGGCCTGGCGCAACAGTTGGCAGGTGGCAATCAAGGGCAGGCCGACCAGGGCCGTCGGGTCGCTGTTGTCGATCGCCTGGAACAGGCTGATGCCCAGCCCTTCGCATTTGAAGCTGCCAGCGCAGTCCAGCGGCTGTTCGTGCTGGACGTAACGGGCAATGCTGTCGGCATCCAGCGGCCGGAACTGCACCCGGGTCAGGTCGCAGGCTTCCAGCAGCTGTTCATCGCGTGCCAGGCACACGGCAGTGTGGAACTGCACCTGGCGTGCGCTCATGGCCTGCAGCTGGGCGCAGGCGGCGGCCATGTTGCCGGGTTTGCCCAGGGCCCGGCCGTCCAGCTCGGCGCACTGGTCCGAACCGATCACCCAGTGGCCTGGGTGGCGACGGGCAACCGCCTGCGCCTTTTCGCGGGCCAGGCGCCGGGCCATCGATGCCGGTGGCTCGCCTGGCAGGGGGGCTTCGTCCACCTGCGGGCGCACACTTTGGAAATCCAGTGCCAGGCGCTGCAGCAATTGCTGGCGGTAGGTCGAGGTGGAGGCGAGGATCAGACTGGGCATGTTCGTTTCAGAGGGTGGTGAGACAGTGCAGTCTGCGCATCGGCCATTGTCGCGGGCAAGCATTTGAACGCCCGGCACCGCCGGGTTTGACAGCGCCGCTCAGGCAACCTAACATTCTGCAGCTTATGTCCGCGAACGTGCCCGAATCGCTGGATGCCTGGCGGATGGTCACTGCGCGCAAGCGCCTTGACGGCCAGGTGTCGTTAGCGCAATTGACCCGCCTGCAAGGCCTTGTTGTCGATACCGAAGGCCAGTGCCGTTACGCGCTGGAGTTCGGTCGTGACGAAACCTTGCGCGTGCCATACCTCGACCTGACCCTGGAAACCGCGTTGCCGCTCACCTGCCAGCGCACGCTGCAGCGTTATCTGCACCCGGTCTCCATGGTCCAGCGTTTCGGCTTGATCCGCGACGAGTCCGATGAGGCCGGTTTGCCGGAAGGGTACGAGGCGTTGCAGGTGGCCGAGGATGGCCAGCTCAAGCCGTTGGACCTGGTCGAGGATGAGCTGGTGCTGGCGGTTCCGCTGGTGCCGGTATCGCCGGGCAGCGAAGCCATTGAACGCGATTGGGAAGCCACGGCCGAAGAGGTCGCACGGGTCAACCCATTTGCAGCATTGGCCTCACTCAAGAAATAATAGCAGCCGGTCGTCGTCGGCGGCTGCAGCGAAAGCGAAGGTGGTACCGGGCGCTGGCGTCTGTGTGCGACGAAACGACGAAACATATCGAACCGAGTTTGGAGCTATCCCATGGCTGTGCAGAAATCCCGAGTTACCCCTTCCCGTCGCGGCATGCGTCGTGCCCATGACACGCTGAGCGCCAAGCAGCTGTCCACCGACCCGACCACCGGCGAAGTGCATATCCGCCACCACGTCACCGCTGACGGTTTCTACCGCGGCAAGAAGGTGATTGCGACCAAGGCATCGGTCGTCAGCGAAGACTGATCGGCCCACAAGGCCGCCTGCTGTCATGCCGGTGGCCTTGCGCCTTATGCTTCAGGGGCGCTCCGGCGCCCCTTTCCTGTTTTGAGGTAACCAGATGAGCGAGCGGATTTACGCGCGAATTGCCGGCACCGGCAGCTACCTGCCCGAAAAGGCGTTGAGCAACGAGGAGCTGGCCAAGACCGTTGAGACCAGCGATGAGTGGATCCGTGAGCGCACTGGCATCACCCAGCGGCATATTGCCGCCGATGACCAGACCACCGGTGATCTGGCCCACGAGGCCGCCCTGCGTGCGTTGGAAGCGGCCGGCATCACTGCCGACGAACTGGACATGATCGTGGTCGGGACCACCACCCCGGACCTGATCTTCCCCTCCACCTCCTGCCTGGTCCAGGCCCGTCTGGGGGCTTCACGTTCGGCGGCGCTGGATGTCAATGCCGCCTGCTCGGGCTTTTTGTATGCCTTCTCGGTGGCCGACAAGTTCATCCGCTGCGGTGATGCGAAGAAGGTGCTGGTGATCGGTGCCGAAACCCTGACCCGCATCATCGACTGGTCCGACCGCACCACCTGCGTGCTGTTCGGCGACGGTGCCGGTGCGGTGGTGCTGGAAGCCAGCAGCGAAACCGGCATCCTCAGCACCCACCTGCATGCCGATGGCAGCAAGAAGGAATTGCTGTGGACCCCGGGTGGCATCTCCAGTGGCTTCGGCGACGGGGTGGGTGCCGGTGGCACCATCAAGATGAAGGGCAATGACGTATTCAAGTACGCAGTCAAGGCGCTGGATTCGGTGGTGGACGAGGCCCTGCAGGCCAATGGCCTGGGCAAGGCCGACCTGGACTGGCTGGTGCCGCACCAGGCCAACCTGCGCATCATTGAAGCCACGGCCAAGCGCCTGGACATGTCCATGGACCAGGTGGTGGTCACCGTGGACAAGCACGGCAACACCTCTGCTGCCTCGGTGCCGCTGGCACTGGATGCGGCGGTGCGCTCCGGGCGTATCGAACGCGGCCAGCTGTTGTTGCTGGAGGCCTTTGGCGGTGGTTTCACCTGGGGCTCGGCACTGCTGCGCTACTGATCAGTGCCTGGTTTCGCAACGCCCGCAGGCTCCGGCCGGCGGGCGTTGTCGTTTTGATTTTCTCTGGCTGCATACGCGCCGGTACAGACGGATTGCGTTGTTCGCCCTTATGATGCGCCCCGACTTGTTGTTGATAGCGGACTGCCCGTGACCGATTCCACCTTCGCATTTGTCTTCCCCGGCCAGGGCTCCCAGTCGCTGGGCATGCTGGCCGACCTGGCCGCAGTGCATCCTTCGATCATCGAAACCTTTGCCGAGGCTTCCGAAGGTGCCGGGGTGGACCTGTGGGCACTGGCCCAGCACGGGCCTGAAGCGCAGCTGGGGCAGACCGAGTTCACCCAGCCGGCACTGCTGGCCGCCTCGGTGGCCATCTGGCGTCTGTGGCAGGCCCGTGGTGGTGCGCAGCCGGCGCGTCTGGCCGGACACAGCCTGGGCGAATATTCGGCCTTGGTGGCTGCCGGTGCCTTGTCGCTGGCCGATGGCGCCCGTCTGGTGCGCCTGCGTGGCCAGTTGATGCAGGCCGCCTGTCCGGCCGGTGTCGGTGGCATGGCGGCGGTGCTCGGCGCCGAGGATGCGCTGGTCGCCGAGGTCTGCCAGGACGCGGCCCAGGGGCAGGTGTTGGTACCGGCCAATTTCAACTCTCCCGGCCAGATCGTGATTGGCGGCAACGCCGAAGCGGTGGACCGGGCCATCGCCCTGCTGGCCGAGCGCGGCGTGCGCAAGGCGGTCAAGCTGGCAGTGAGCGTGCCTTCGCATACTCCGCTGATGCGCGACGCAGCCGATCAGTTGGCCGCTGCCATTGCCGATGTGGCCTGGCAGGCGCCGGCACTGCCAGTGGTGCAGAACGTGGATGCCACCGTGCATGAAGGCACCGCCGCGATCACCGAAGCGCTGGTCAAGCAGCTTTACCTGCCGGTGCAGTGGACTGGCTGCGTGCAGACCCTGGCGGCGCAGGGCATCAGCGCCGTGGCCGAGTGTGGCCCGGGCAAGGTGCTGACCGGCCTGATCAAGCGGATCGACAAGACAATGGATGGCCGCGCGCTGGGCTCGCTGGCTGATTTCGATGCGGCCCTGACACAGTGGTCGCGTGGTTGATGACACCGGCGTGCGCTTTGGCGCCGCGGTATGGATCAAGTGTGAGGATGGATTGAATGAGCAAGTCCCTGCAAGGTGAAATTGCCCTGGTCACCGGCGCCAGCCGTGGCATCGGTGCGGCCATTGCCGACACCTTGGCTGCCCTCGGCGCCACCGTGATCGGTACCGCCACCAGTGATGCCGGTGCAGAGGCCATTGGCGCCCGTCTGGCCGCCAACGGTGGTCATGGCCGAGTGCTCAACGTCAATCAGGACGGCGCGATCGAAGAGTTGATCGACGCCATCGGCAAGCAATTCGGTGCCATCAGCATCCTGGTCAACAACGCCGGTATCACCCGCGACAACCTGCTGATGCGGATGAAGGATGAAGACTGGCAGGCGGTGCTGGACACCAACCTGACCAGTGTCTACCGCTCGTCCAAGGCGGTGATGCGCGGCATGATGAAGGCACGCAAGGGTCGCATCATCAATATCGCCTCGGTCATCGGTGCCACCGGCAATGCCGGCCAGGCCAACTATGCCGCCGCCAAGGCCGGCATCATTGCTTTCTCCAAGTCGCTGGCCAAGGAAATTGGTTCGCGCGGGATCACCGTCAACGTGGTGGCCCCGGGCTTCATCGAAACCGACATGACCCGTGACCTGCCCGAGGATGCCAAGGCAGCAATGGCCACCACCATCGCCCTGGGCCGCCTGGGCCAGGCCCAGGACATTGCCGATGCGGTGGCTTTCCTGGCCGGGCCGGGTGCCAAGTACATCACCGGCGAAACCCTGCACGTCAACGGCGGGATGCACATGGCGTAACCGAAAGGTTATGTCAATTGTTTCAACTGATTGATTCAAGTGGTTTTTTTTGGTGACACTTGTCCCGGAAGTTTCCACTACACTATCCAACGGCCACCATCAGCGGTGGCGTCTTTTGAACCACAACTCCATCTGGAGCGATACCCAATGAGCACCATCGAAGAGCGCGTCAAGAAAATCGTCATCGAACAGCTTGGCGTCAAGGAAGAAGAAGTCACCACCACTGCATCGTTCGTCGATGACCTGGGTGCCGACTCGCTGGACACCGTTGAGCTGGTGATGGCACTGGAAGAAGAGTTCGAGTGCGAAATCCCGGACGAAGAAGCTGAAAAGATCGGCACCGTCCAGGCTGCCATCGACTACGTCAAGGCGCACGTCAAGGCCTGATCGCGGTCGCCACTTGGTGGCTGGCATCAAGCCGGTCATCAAGGCGTACCAAGAAGGGTCGCATAGCGACCCTTTTTTTTACTCAAGTGTCACCACCGGCCTTGCGCTGGGCAGGAGAAAACAACATGAGTCGTCGCGTTGTCGTGACTGGCATGGGGATGATTTCCCCGCTGGGCAATGACCTGGCCAGCAGCTGGGAAGGAATTGTTGCGGGGCGTTCGGGCATCGGTCCGATCAGCAGCTATGACGCCAGCCAGTTCAGCACCCAGATCGCCGGCCAGATCGCCGGGTTTGATGTGGCCAGCTTCGGCATTCCGCCCAAGGATGCCAAGAAGATGGACCCGTTCATCCATTACGGGCTGGCTGCCAGCTTCATGGCCCTGGACGACTCCGGGCTGGAAATCACCGAGGCCAATGCCGAGCGCGTCGGCGCGCTGATCGGTGCCGGCATCGGTGGCCTGCTCGGCATCGAGGAGCAGACCGCCAAGTTTCTGGAAGGCGGCCCGCGCAAGATTTCCCCGTTCTACATTCCCAGCACCATCATCAACATGCTGCCCGGGCAGCTGAGCATCCTGCGAGGCCTCAAAGGGCCGACCTTCTCGCCGGTCTCGGCCTGCGCCACTGCCAACCATTCCATCGGTACGGCCATGCGCATGATCCAGTACGGCGATGCCGACGTGATGGTGGCCGGCGGTGCCGAACGTGGTTCGGCGCCGACGGCGATGGCCGGTTTCTGCGCGATGAAGGCCATGTCCACCCGCAACGATGCCCCGCAGGCCGCTTCGCGCCCGTGGGATCGTGACCGCGACGGCTTCGTGCTCAGTGACGGTGCCGGCATCCTGGTGCTGGAAGAGTACGAACACGCCAAGGCCCGCGGCGCCCGCATCTATTGCGAGCTGGCCGGCTTTGGCGCCACTTCCGACGCCTACCACATGACCGCGCCCAGTGGCGAAGGCGCCAAGCGCTGCATGCAGCTGGCCCTGCGCGATGCAAAGGTCAACGCCGAGCAGGTGGGGTACATCAATGCCCATGGCACCTCGACCCCGCTGGGTGACCTGGGCGAGAGCGATGCGGTCAAGGCTGCCTTCGGCGACCACGCCTACAAGCTGATGGTCAGCTCGACCAAGTCGATGACCGGCCACCTGCTCGGCGCTGCCGGTGGTGTGGAGGCAATCTTCTCGGTGCTGGCCCTGCAGCACGGGATCATTCCGCCGACCATCAACCTGGACAACCCGGGTGAAGGTTGTGACCTGGACTACGTGCCGCACACCGCCCGCCAGCAGCAGGTGGATGTGGCCCTGTCCAATGGCTTCGGCTTTGGCGGCACCAACGGCTCGCTGGTGTTCAAGCGCCTGTAAGCCCGGTTGCCTCAGCGGTTGCCCGAGGAGCCGGCCGCATGGCCGGTTCCTTGTATCTGCAGGGCGGTACGCAGGCCGGCGCGGTATCCTGTAACACCTGAGTGAACCCTGCGGAGACCTGGATGGCCCCGACCAAGCGCGGATGCCTGCGTACTGTGCTGTTGCTTGTACTGATCGTCGGGCTGTTGTGTGCCGGGGTGATCGGCTGGGCCTGGCAGGCGCAACGCGACTTTGCCGACCAGCCCCTGCATCCGCAGGCCGAACGGGTGGTGATCGAGCGCGGCGACAGTTTCAGCCGGGTGCTGGGCAAGCTGCGTGCGGCCGGTATCGACAATGGCCTTGACCAGCAATGGCAGCTGCTGGCACGCCAACTCGATGCTGCCGGCAAGCTCAAGGTCGGCGAGTACGACCTGACCGCCCCGTTGACCGTGTCCGAGCTGCTGCAGCGTATGCGCGACGGCAAGGTGGTGCAGCACCGGCTGACGATCGTGGAAGGCTGGAACTTCCGCCAGCTGCGCAATGCACTGGCGCGGGCTACCCCATTGGAGCAGCAGACCGTGGACCTGGATGATGCCGCCGTGATGGCTGCACTCGGCCATGAAGGCCAACATCCGGAAGGCCGCTTCCTGCCGGAAACCTACGTCTACCAGCGCGGTGACAGTGACCTGGATGTGCTCAAGCGCGCCTATGCGGCGATGTCCCGGGCGCTGGACCAGGCCTGGCAGGGCCGGGCCGAGGGCCTGCCGCTGAACAGCCCCTACGAGCTGCTCACCCTGGCCTCGATCATCGAGAAGGAAACCGGGCTGGCCGCCGAGCGCCCGCAGATTGCCGGGGTGTTCACGCGCCGCTTGAAGATGGGGATGCGCCTGCAGACCGACCCCACCGTGATCTACGGACTGGGTTCGGCCTATGACGGCAACATCCGCAAGGCCGACCTGACCACCGACACCCCCTACAACACCTATACCCGTGCCGGCCTGACCCCGTCGCCGATCGCCATGCCCGGAGTTGCCGCGCTGCAGGCGGCGGCCCATCCGGCCGACGGCGATGCGCTGTATTTCGTGGCCATCGGCGATGGCAGTGGCGGCCATGTGTTCTCCGCCACCTATGCCCAGCACCAGGCTGCGGTGGCCGGCTACCTGCAGCGCCTGCGCCAGGCGCGTCAACAAACGGCTTTGCAACAATGAATGATGTACTTCCCCGCCGGCCCCGCTTGATCACCCTGGAAGGCGGCGAGGGCGCCGGCAAGAGTACCGCCCTGGCCACCGTGCGGGATTGCCTGCTGGCCGCCGGCGGTCAACTGGTGGTCAGCCGCGAACCTGGCGGTACCCCGCTGGCCGAACAGCTGCGGGCGATGGTGCTGCATGCCAGCCGCCAGGACGATGCCGACGAGCGCCTGCACCCGGCGGCCGAGCTGCTGATGGTGTTTGCTGCCCGCGCCCAGCATGTGGCCGAGGTGATCGAGCCGGCACTGGTCAGGGGTGACTGGGTGCTGTGCGACCGTTTCACCGATTCCAGCTTTGCCTACCAGGGCGGCGGGCGAGGCCTGGACATGGCCTGGCTGGCCGAGCTGGAGCGTCGCGTGGTCGGCTTCGTGCCCGGCCTGACCCTGTGGCTGGATGTGCCGGTGGCCATTGGCCGCGCCCGCGTCCAGGGCCGGGGTGGGGTGCCGGATGCGATCGAGCGCGAACACGATGACTTCTTCGAGCGCGTGCACGCCGGTTTTGCCGCGCGCATGGCGGCCGATCCGCAGCGCTTTGTGCGTATCGATGCGGCTGCACCACTGGCAAGCATGGTGGCGCAGATCAAGCAGGCGGTGACCGCCTACCTGGCCCAGGTGCGCTGATGGACGCACTGGCACCGTGGCAGCAGCGCCTGTATGAGCAGTTGATCGCCAGCCAACAGGCCGGCCGGCTCGGGCATGGCCTGCTGTTTGCCGGCCCGGCCGGCATTGGCAAGCGTGTGGTGGCCTTGCGTCTGGCCCGCCACCTGCTGTGCCAGGGCGAGCCTGCGCTGGCCGCGCGCAGTGCCCACCTGATCGATGCCGGCACCCACCCGGACCTGCAGCTGGTGTCCTTCATTCCCAACAAGAGCGGGGACAAGCTGCGTACCGAAATCGTGATCGAGCAGATCCGTCAGGTCAGCCAGCAGCTGGCCCTGACCCCGCAATACGGTCAGGCCCAGGTGGTGATCATCGACCCGGCCGAGGCGATCAACACCGCAGCGGCCAATGCCCTGCTCAAGACCCTGGAAGAACCGGCGCCGGGGCGCTATGTGCTGCTGCTGGCCAATGAGCCAGCGCGGCTGCCGGCAACCATCCGCAGCCGCTGCCAGAAGCTGGAACTGCGCCTGCCGCCAGGCGATGAAGCGCTGGCCTGGCTGGTTGCCCAGGGCCATCCGGCAGAGGTGGCCGCCGCCGCCCTGCAGGCGGCACGGGGGCATCCCGGCCTGGCTGCACAATGGCTGGCAGGCGAGGGCTGGGCCCTGCGTGGCGAGGTGGCAGGTGAGCTGGAACAACTGGCTGCCGGGCGGCAATCGGCAGCGGCGCTGGCCGTGCGCTGGAGCGCCGATGCCCAGCTGGCCCTGCGCCTGCGTCATGCCGCCGACCTGGCACTGGAGCAGGCGCGCAGCTGCAGCTTGACCATGCCGGCGCGATTGCCCAAGCTGGCCGCTTGGTTTGATGCCGCCAATGCCACCGCGAACCTGTTGCACACGACTGTACGCGCGGACCTGGCCTTGGTTGAATTGCTGATGGGGTGGCCGGCTGCCGTGGCCGGGTTGCCCAAGGGGACAAGACAATGAGTGCTCTCAATGCGCGTCAGGGCATCCTGTCGCTGGTGGTCAAGGACAAGCCGTCGCTGTACAGCGCCTACATGCCGTTCGTGAAGAACGGCGGGGTGTTCGTGCCCACGCCCAAGCGCTACTTCCTCGGTGACGAGGTATTTGTCCTGCTGACTTTGCCCGACTCGGCCGAGCGTCTGCCGGTGGCCGGCAAGGTGGTCTGGACCACGCCGATGGGCGCCCAGGGCAACCGCGCCGCGGGCATCGGTGTGCAGCTGGCTGATGGCCCGGAAGGCGAGGCCATCCGCAACAAGATAGAGACCCTGTTGGCCGGCACGCTGACTGCTGACAAGCCGACGCAGACTATGTGAGATTTTTTTTCACAAAAGTGTTGACCTGCACGGATTACCCTCTATAATTTCCATATCGCGACACGGGCGGTTAGCTCAGCGGTAGAGCATTGCCTTCACACGGCAAGGGTCACAAGTTCGAACCTTGTACCGCCCACCACGCGAAACGAAAAAAGCCACTGGGTACAGTGGCTTTTTTGTTGCCCGGAATTTGCCATGGTTCCCGCCGGGGGGGGCGGGTGCAGTTGAACTGCAGGGCGACCTGGTGATGCGGGTGGCGTCGATGATCCACTTGCCTTTGCCCTTCTCGCCACACAGGCACCCGTGCTGGCAGGATGCGGGATCTTTTTTTGTTCGCGGTGGCACTGGGCATGGCGAGGTGGATCAAACCGATGGGCAAGTCGGCGGCAACGCTGGCATTGCTGGGGGCGGCAATCTGGGGGGCGGGAGTCATCCATTTCCATGCCGGTGGCTGGCTGTACGCTGCCGGGCTGCTGTTGTGGGGCGGGCTGGCACTGGCGCTGCTGGTGCTGCTCTGGCGTGGCGGGCGGGCAAGGGTCTGGGTCGGCGCTGCCTTTGTGCTGGGTCTGCTTGGCCTGGGGCTGTTCTTCAGCAGCCTGCAACCGGCGCAGGACCGGCAGTGGGCCGATGATGTGGCCCGTCGGCTGCAGGTACGCAGCTTCGATGGCCGCCATGTGGTGCTGGACAACGTGCGCAACTTCAGCTGGCGCAGCCAGACCGATTACGACATCGTCTGGGAGCAGCGCCGCTATGACCTGGACCAGCTGCAAAGTGCCGACGTGCTGTTGTCCTACTGGATGGGCCCGGCCATTGCCCACACCCTGGTGTCCTTCGGTTTCACCGACGGCCGCCAGCTGGTGTTCTCGCTGGAGATCCGCAAGGAGCACGATGAGTCCTTCGATGCCCTGGCCGGTTTCTTCCGTCGCTATGAGGTGACCCTGGTCGCGGCCGACGAGCGCGACATCATTGCCACCCGCACCAATGCCCGTGGCGAGGATGTCTACCTGTACCGGGTGGCGGCCCTGCGCGGGCAGGCCTTGCGCCAGTTGTTCGTGGCCTACCTGGAGCAGGCGCGGGCGCTGGATCGGGCGCCGGCCTTTTACAATACCTTGACCAGCAACTGCACCACGATCGTCTGGCAGCTGGCCCGCCAGGTCAGCCCGCAGTTGCCGCTGGACTGGCGTTTGCTGGCCTCCGGCTATTTTGATGACTATCTGCAGCAGCTCGGGGCCCTGCCGGCAGGGGTGGCCCCGGAGCAGTTGAAACAGCGTGGGCGGATCACCGAGCGTGCGCGTGCCGACGGCGGCAGCGTGCAGTTCTCGCAGCGTATCCGTCAGGGCGTACCAGGAATCGGGCAGGGGGCGGTGGATGAATAAGAGGCAGGATTGGCGGCTGTGGGGCCGCTTGCTGGTGGCGGCAGTGTTGCTGGGCATGGCCAGCGGCTGTGCGATGGTGAAGATGCGCGCGGTGAGCACGCCGGATTTCACCGCTGCCAAGCGCTCGGATGTGCTCAGCAGTGGCAAGCTGGGCCATGCCACCCAGGAGGCGTTGCAGGTGATCGGCCTGGACCCGGCCAGCTGCGGGCGGGCGCAGGCCGACTGCATTGCGCAGATGAGCCAGCGCCCCGGGGTGGGCAGCGAGGCGCGCCTGGCGGCCCTGGCCGAGTTGTGGACACAGGCGGCATTGCTGGCTTCCGAAGCCGAGCGCAAGGCAGGCAACACGCCGGGTGCTGCCGCTTCCCCGGCCGCCGGCGAGGCCTGGCTGGAGGCGGCCAGGCATGCCTATGCCTACCTGTTCTTCTCCGGGCGCAGCCCGGCCCAACGGGCGATGGAAGACCGCCAGCTACAGGTGCGTGACTACTACAACCACGCCGTCGAGCAGTTGACCGCCAGTCTGTTCGAGCGTGCACGCGAGCAGGCCAGTGCCGGTGGCAGCGGCACCCGTCTGCAGGTTGCCGAGCAGGGCTGGAAGATCACCGCCGATTACGCTGCACTGCAGTTGCAGAGCGTGCCCAAGGCGATGATGGCCGCTTCCAGCATCAGTTTTGCCGGCCTGCGCAGTACCTACCGGCGTGATGGCTTCGGTGCCGAGCTGGTGGTGATGATGGAGCCCGAGCAGCTGGTCCTGCCGCTGGCCGCGAACGAGCAGGAAGAAGGCGGCCGGCGTACCCGGGACAACATCCCCGTCTTCAGTGAGATGCCGGCCATCAATGCCACCGCGGTGTTGCGTTTTGCCGGGGCCACCCTGGAGCAGGTGCTGGCGACGCGGGAGCTGAGCCTGGTGGTGTACCCGCCCGAACGTACCGCCAGCATCGAGATGGAAGGCAACCAGGTACCGCTGGCAGCCAATTACACCGCCGCCTACGGCCTGTGGCTGGCCAACTCGGGGTTTGCCGGTGAATCGCTGCGCACCCTGTTCGGGCGCAGCGAGGGCATCACCCAGCCGCATATCTACCTGATGCAGCCGTATGACCCGGACAAGCGGATCCTGTTCCTGCTGCATGGCCTGGCCAGCAGCCCGGAAGCCTGGGTCAACCTGGTCAACGAGGTCACCGGTGACCCGGTGCTGCGTGACAATTACCAGGTATGGTCGGTGTACTACCCGACCAACGCCCCGGTGGGCTTGAACCGCTACACCATCAGCCGGGCGCTCAACCGTACCCTGGCCCATTTCGACCCGCAGGGCAGTGCGGTGGCCAGCCGGGACATGGTGTTTATCGGCCATTCGATGGGCGGAATCCTGGCCCGGCTGATGCTCAGCACGCCGGGTGACAGCCTGATGGACGCCATGATGAGTGACTTCCGGCTTGATGCGCAGCGACGTGAGCGGGTGGAGCGACGGTTGGGGCCGGTCCTGCGCTATCAGCCGCAGGCCAATGTTAGCCGGGCGATCTTCATCGCTGCCCCGCACCAGGGCACGGATATCGCCGGCAACCGTTTGGGCCGCTTCATCGGCAAGCTGGTGCGCCTGCCGCTGACCATCCTGGGCGGCTTTGCCGATGTGGTGCAGTTGTTGGCAGACCCCAATGCGGTGGACGAGGAGCAGGCTGCAGAAAAGCCACGGGTGCCCAACAGCATCGACAACCTGAAGGCTTCCGACCCCTTCATCCGGGCGGCGGCACGCCTGCCGTTGCGGCCGGGCCTGCCGTATCACTCGATCATTGCCCGGCGTGACCCGGAGGTGCCCTTGGAGCAGTCCAATGATGGCCTGGTGCCGTACTGGAGTGCCCACCTGGACGGGGCGCAGTCGGAAAAGGTGATCAACTCCTGGCACAGCGTGCAGGAAACCCCGGAGGCGGTGCTGGAGGTGCGGCGGATCCTGCACCAGGAGCTGGCCGCCGACGGCAACCTGCCTGGCGGCCTGCAGCCGGGCCAGCTGTAAGACATGAAAAAGGCCGCGGCATTGACCGCGGCCATGGAACCCGGGTGAGGCGGGGCTTACACCGCCGCTTCGATTTCCGGCATCGCCAGACGGGCCTTGGTCAGGGCCATGCCCAGGTTGGCGGTACGCCGGCAGACAAACACCATCACGTAGCTGGGGTAACGCTTGCCACGCATGAACACGTGGATCAGGTTCTCGCTGTTGACGATGATTTCCTGGAAGTAGTGTGCGCCTTCGCCCTCGGGCAGGCCGCGCGAGCGGCGGAACAGCTGCTCGATGGTGCGCACGTTCGGGCCTTCATACAGGTCGGCGGTAGCTGCGGCGACCAGATCCAGCACTTCACGCGGGTGCGAATCGACGGTACGCACGGACAGCAGCATGCCCGAGGAAATGTCGACATAGCCGGCGGCCAGGCATTCGGGGATGCTGCTGACGGATTTTTGGATGACCGAATCAAGTGACATGAGGTGTTCCTTCCTGTTGCGGGTGGGGGTCAAAGGTCTGGGGCACGGATGAGCAGGTTGATTTCCAGTTCGTGCAGCAGTTGTTCCTGTACGGCCGACTGCACAAAGCCCGGCTCGATGGCGCGCAGGCGGCGCAGCGATTCCTCGGCGGTCAGGCCCTGGCGGACCAGCCAGCTGCCAAGCACGGTGCCGGTGCGGCCCAGCCCGGCCAGGCAGTGCACGGCCACCACCTCGCCCTGGTCGAGCAGGCGCTCGATCTTGACCAGCAGCATCTTCATCCACATCAGTGGCGGCGCATGGCGGTCTACCACGCTCATGTGCAGGGTGCGCAGGCCAGCGGCAGGAATGGCCGTCTGGGTCATCGGCCTTTCGGTGAGGTTGATCAGCACGGTGATTCCGACGTTGCGCAGCAGGGCCAGGTCATGTTCCAGCGGCAGCATCGCTCCGGGCATCGGGCAGCCGGCCAGCTTGCCCGGCACCAGCCAGTGGAAGCCGGTGGGGCCGCGGCTGGCAGGCAGCACCCCGGGTGGCAGGGTGTCCGGCCGACCCAGATCACGGGTCAGGCTGGCTGCGTTGCCATCGGCCGGAGTCATGGCAATGGGGGCGGGGGCATTGACGGCCAGCGGTGGCGTTGTGGCAGGTGCTGCAGGTGGTGCAGTGACGGCCGCAGGTTCGGTGGCAATCCCGCCCATATTGTCGTAGCCGGCTTCCAGATCTTCCGGGCGGCTGTCCGGGGCAGCGACATGGCAGCTGCCGGTGCGCAGGAACTGGGCCAGCACCGGGTGATTGTCCGGGTTGGCGAAGAAGCCGGCGTTGTCGCAGGCCACCTGGACCCGGCCGCCGGCCAGCAGGACGAGGTGGTCGGCAATCTGCCTTGCCTGCTGCTGGTTGTGCAGCACCACCAGGCAGGTGTGGCTGCCGCCCAGCTGGCGGATCAGCTGCAGCACCCGCTCGCTCTGGCCAGCATCCAGCTCGCTGGTCGGCTCGTCGATGAGCAGGATCTGGCTGCCGGTCAGAACCGCGCGCACGATCATGGCGCAGCGCATCAGCTCGCGCGGCAGGTCGAACAGGCGTTGTTCGCACTTGTCCAGCAGCTCGGTCAGGCCGTAGTGCTGCAGGGCGTCCAATGCGCGCTGGCGCATCTGTGCCGGGCTCAGTGTCATGCCGCTGACACGTTGCGCCGCTACAAG
Source organism: Stenotrophomonas sp. (assembly GCA_051885115.1). Lineage (GTDB taxonomy): Bacteria > Pseudomonadota > Gammaproteobacteria > Xanthomonadales > Xanthomonadaceae > Stenotrophomonas. The sequence goes on from JBJEWP010000024.1 coordinate 23,014, forward strand.
GGAGTCGAGCAGGCTGAAGTCCAGCTCGCGTGGGTGCTGCTGGGCCAGGGCTGGAGGGGCACCGGCCAGCGTATGCAGTGGCTGACCGTCAATCTGGATGCTGCCCTGGACGCTGCCATGGGCGCTGTGCAGGCCGGCAAGGGTCTTGAGCAGAGTGGATTTCCCAGTTCCCCCCGGGCCCATCACGACGGTGATGCCCGGGCCACGGATGGACAGGTTGATCCCGGTCAGGATGGTGCGCCGGCCAAGCTGGATGCCCCAGTCGACAAAATCAATTTGCCCGCCCGGTAATTGCTGCTCACCGTCAGGACAGGAAAAATCTACCGTCATTGAAAATCCCGAAACGTCGCTGTTCTTTGCCACTCCTGCGGAGCGGCTCCCCTGTACAAACCGTGCAACCGGACTTCAACGCCCAAACGTGTGTTCAGTGTTGCCCGTGCTGCCTTCCCTGTCCACGTCAGAAAGTGTGGTGCAGGGCACAAAAGTGTGCGCCATTGTGCAGTCTTGCCAATTAACCCAGCTTGGCCAACTCACGTCCGCGTTGGCAGGCCGCGGCAATGGCCTGGCTGACCAGCGGCTGCAGGCCACCGCCAGCCAGCACTTCCAGTGCGGCCTGGGTGGTGCCGTTGGGCGATGTGACGGCCTGGCGCAACTGGGTCGGCGACTGGCCGCTCTCGCTGAGCATGCGGCCGGCGCCGAGGATGGTCTGCACCACCAGCTGGTGGGCGCTGTCGGCATCCAGGCCCTGCTCGATCGCCGCCGCCTGCATCGCTTCGGCCAGGGCAAAGACATAGGCCGGGCCGGAGCCGGACACCGCGGTCACCGCATCCATCAGGCTTTCATCGTCGATCCAGCGCACCTGGCCGGCGGCCTGCAGGATGCGCGCCGCCTGTTCGCGCTCGGCTTGATCGCTGCGTGCGTCGGCATACAGGCCGGTCATGCCGGCACCAAGCAGGGCTGGGGTGTTGGGCATGGCGCGCACCACCCGCGCGGCATCCCCCAGCCACTGCTGCAGGGTGGCGCTGGTGATGCCGGCGGCAATGGAGATGACCTGCTGGCCGGCGGGCAGGCGCGGGGCCAGTCCGGCGCAGACGCTGGCCATCACCTGCGGCTTGACTGCCAGCACCCAGCTGGCCGCCTGCAGGCTGGCGCTGTCGATGCTGGCGGCAACACGCACCGCGTACTGCTGCTGCAGCGCCTGGCGCAGGCTGTCCACCGGCTCGACGACCTCGATCGCGTCGGGCTCGGTGCCGCCCTTGAGCAGGCCGGCAACCAGGCTGCGCGCCATGTTGCCGCCACCAATGAAGCTCACCAGAAGGGTTGAAGACATGGCCGGGTTCCTTGTGCTGGGGTCAATTCTGGGCGGGGCCGGGGGCGGGTTTGCCGGGGCGCGCACCGAACAGGGCGCTGCCGACCCGGACCAGGGTGGCGCCGGCGCTCACCGCCTGCGGGTAATCGGCACTCATGCCCATGGACAGGGTGTCGGCTTGCGGGTAGCTGGCCTGCAGTCGCCGCTGCAGTGCAGCCATGGCCTGGAAGGCCGGCAGTGACAGCTGCGGGTCGTCATGGGCGGCGGGAATGGCCATCAGCCCGCGCAGGCGCAGCCGGGGCTGGGCAGCGATACGTGCGGCCAGCGGCATCACCTGCGACGGGGTGCAGCCGTGCTTGCTGTGCTCGTCGTCAATGTTGACCTGGATCAGCACGTTCAGCGGTGTGGCAGCGGCCGGACGGTAGCGGGCCAGGGCGTCGACCAGCTTGTCGCGGTCCACGCTGTGCACCCAGTCAAAGTGGCTGGCGGCCAGCTCGGCCTTGTTGGACTGCAGATGGCCGATCAGGTGCCACTCCAGCGACAGGTCGGCCAGCTCGGCGATCTTGGCCAGTGCTTCCTGCACGTAGTTCTCACCGAACGCGCGCTGGCCTTGCGCGGCCAGGGCGGCTACCGATGCTGCCGGCTGGGTCTTGGACACCGCCAGCAGCTGTGCAGCCGGCCGGCCGGTGGCTGCGGCGAGCTGCTGCAGGCGGCTCAGGATCAATGACAGCGGGGTGGCGGACACGGCATTTCCAGCTTGGGCAAGGAGGCTATACTGCCCCCCGGGGACATTTCCTTCCAGCCAACGGCTACCCAGGGGATCAAAAAGTATGGATATCGCCGAACTACTGGCGTTCTCGGTCAAGAACAAGGCCTCGGACCTGCACCTGTCTGCCGGCCTGCCGCCGATGATTCGCGTTGATGGCGACGTGCGCCGCATCAACATTCCGGCACTGGACCACAAGCAGGTCCACGCGCTGGTCTACGACATCATGAGCGACAAGCAGCGTCGTGACTTCGAAGAATTCCTCGAGGTCGACTTCTCCTTCGAAATTCCCTCGCTGGCGCGCTTCCGTGTCAACGCGTTCAACCAGAACCGTGGCGCCGGTGCGGTGTTCCGTACCATTCCTTCCGAAGTGCTTACCCTGGAAGACCTGGCCTGCCCGCCGATCTTCCGCGAGCTGATCGAACAGCCGCAGGGGCTGATCCTGGTCACCGGGCCGACCGGCTCGGGCAAGTCGACCACGCTGGCGGCGATGATCGACCACATCAACAAGAACGAATACGGCCACATCCTCACCGTCGAGGACCCGATTGAATTCGTGCACACCCCGCAGAAATGCCTGATCAACCAGCGCGAAGTGCACCGTGACACCCACGGCTTCAACGAAGCGCTGCGTTCGGCCCTGCGTGAGGACCCGGACATCATCCTGGTCGGCGAATTGCGTGACCTGGAAACCATCCGCCTGGCGCTGACCGCGGCGGAAACCGGCCACCTGGTGTTCGGCACCCTGCACACCAGCTCGGCGGCCAAGACCATCGACCGTATCATCGACGTGTTCCCGGCCGGCGAAAAGCCGATGGTGCGCTCGATGCTGTCCGAGTCGCTGCGCGCGGTGATTTCCCAGGCCCTGCTGAAGAAGGTTGGCGGCGGCCGAGTTGCCTCGCACGAAATCATGGTGGCCACCCCGGCCATCCGCAACCTGATCCGCGAGGACAAGGTGGCGCAGATGTATTCGGCCATCCAGACCGGCCAGGCGATGGGCATGCAGACCCTGGACCAGAACCTGCAGGACCTGGTCAAACGCAGCCTGGTCACCCGCAACCAGGCCCGCGAGTACGCCAAGGACAAGCGTTTGTTCGAATGATCCACCCGGCACGGGCCGGGGCGCTGTGCCCTGGCCGGTGCCGGCAACACTGTTACCGACGTCCCCCGCCGCCTACCGCCGGAGTAGCCCATGAGCAGCCTCGACTTCACTTCCTTCCTCAAGCTGATGGCGCACCAGAAGGCGTCGGACCTGTTCATCACCGCCGGCATGCCGCCGGCGATGAAGGTGAACGGCAAGATCAGCCCGATCACCCAGACCCCGCTCACCGCGCAGCAGAGCCGCGACATGGTGCTCAACGTGATGACGCCCAAGCAGCGCGAGGAGTTTGAAAAGACCCACGAGTGCAATTTCGCCATCGGCGTGGCCGGGGTGGGGCGTTTCCGTGTCAGCTGCTTCTACCAGCGCAATCAGGTGGGCATGGTGCTGCGCCGGATCGAGACCCGCATTCCCACCGTGGAAGAGCTGTCGCTGCCGCCGGTGATCAAGTCACTGGCCATGACCAAGCGCGGCATCATCATCTTCGTCGGCGCCACCGGCACCGGCAAGTCGACCTCGCTGGCAGCGATGATCGGTTACCGCAACCAGAACTCGTCCGGCCACATCATCACCATCGAGGACCCGATCGAGTTCGTGCACAAGCACGCCGGCTGCATCATCACCCAGCGTGAAGTGGGAATTGATACCGACACCTGGGAGGCGGCGCTGAAGAACACCCTGCGCCAGGCCCCGGACGTGATCATGATCGGCGAGGTGCGCACCCGCGAGGGCATGGACCACGCCATCGCCTTCGCCGAAACCGGCCACCTGGTGCTGTGCACCCTGCATGCCAACAACGCCAACCAGGCGATGGACCGCATCATCAACTTCTTCCCCGAAGACCGCCGCAACCAGTTGCTGATGGACCTGTCGCTGAACCTGAAGGGTGTGGTGGCCCAGCAGCTGGTGCCGACCCCGGACGGCAAGGGGCGCAAGGTGGCGATGGAAATCCTGCTCGGCACCCCGCTGGTGCAGGACTACATCCGCGACGGCGAGGTGCACAAGCTCAAGGAAGTGATGAAGGATTCGGTCCAGCTGGGCATGAAGACCTTCGACCAGAGCCTGTTCGAGCTCTACCAGGCCGGTGAGATCAGCTACGACGACGCGCTGCGCTTTGCAGACTCGCAGAACGAAGTGCGGCTGCGCATCAAGCTGTCCCAAGGCGGCGATGCCAAGACCCTGGCCCAGGGCCTGGATGGGGTGGAGATCGCCGAAGTTCGTTGATCGTGCGAGCAATTCCGGCTTCAAGCTGACGCCCGGCTGCCTGCCGGGCGTTTCCTTTTGTGCGGATGCAGCAAAAATAGTTTCAATTGTGTCTAATACACTTCCCCCCGCACGATCCCCGCTGGCATGCCTGCGTCCGTTCCTCCGGCCGCCTCTCCGGCCGTTCCCTCGACTGTCCCGCCGCGGCCCCAGGCGCCGGGCAGTGGCCATGGCCCGATTGATGACATCCAGGGCCTGCTGCTGGCCACCCTGGTCAGTTCGATGGGCCTGGCCATCCTGGCCCACGACAACCTGCTGGTTGGCGGCATGGCCGGGCTGTCGTTGTTGCTGCACTACGCCTTCGACTGGCCGTTCTCACTGGTCTTTGTGCTCGGCAACCTGCCGTTCTACTGGCTCTCGGTGCGCCGCATGGGCTGGGAGTTCACCCTCAAGACCTTTGTCGCGGTGGCAGCCTGCGGCGCCCTGACCGATATCCTGCCGCACTGGATCGACATCACCTTCAGCGGTGACAGCGCCCTGATGTCGGCGGTGATCGGCGGCTGTCTGACTGGCCTGGGCATCCTGTTTTTCGTGCGTCACCGCGCCTCGCTGGGCGGCATCGGCATCCTGGCCATCTACCTGCAGCAGTCGCGTGGCTGGAACGCAGGCCTGTTCCAGCTGGCCTATGACCTGCTGTTGATGGCCGTTGCGCTGTTGGTGCTGCCGGCCAGCAATGTGGCTTATTCGGTGGTCGGAGCCATCCTGATCGGCATGGTGCTGGGCTTCAACCACCGCCCCGGGCGCTATCAGGGCCGCTGCTGAAGGCCCTGGGCCCAGGCAGCGCCGGCATCGATGGTGCGGGCGTGGACCGGGCAGTCGGCGGCATGGGCACCGGGCAGCCAGCCGGTGCTCATCAGGAACTCGCCGGTGATCTGCCCGCCGGTGAAGCGGAAGGTCTTCCTGAACAGCTTGACCCAGTCGGCCTTGCTGCGCGGGTGGTGGGCCGCCAGCCAGGCGTGGAAGCCGCCATGGCTGTGGCGCAGGGCCTTGATCACTTGCGCATTGTGGATGGCGGCGGCCACCTTCAGCCGGTTGCGGATGATGCCGGCGTCGGCCAGCAGGCGCTGCACCTGGTCCGGGCCGTAGGCGGCCACCGTGTCCACGTCGAAACCGTCATAGGCACGGCGGAAGTTGTCCTGTTTGGCCAGGATGGTCAACCAGCTCAGCCCGGCCTGGTTGATCTCCAGCACCAGACGTTCGAACAGGGCGGCTTCCTCGCTGACCGGAAAACCGTAATGACGGTCGTGGTAGGGCCCGTGCAGCGGGTGGCCGGGAGCAAACTGGCAGTAACTGGACATGAGGGTGTGCCTTCGTGCACGGCCTGAAACAGCCGCAAGGCGATAGAATGGCGCAATGTCCAGTCCCGCGCTTGCCCTGACCAACCACCTGCTGGTGGCCGCTCCCTCGCTGCAGAGCGAGCCGTTCGCCCGTGGTGTGGCCCTGATCTGCCAGCACGACGACGACGGTGCGATGGGGGTACTGGTCAACCAGGCTTCCGAATATACCCTCGGCGATGTGTTCGAGCAGATCGGCCTGCACAGTGACGATGCGCAGCTGCAGGCGGTGCCGGTGCTCAACGGCGGCCCGGTGCACACCGAGCGCGGCTTTGTGATCCATGACGATGCCCGCCGCTGGGGCTCGAGCCTGACTGTGGCCGAAGGCCTTTTTTTGACCACCTCGCGCGACATCCTGCAGGCCATGGCCGAAGGCAACGGCCCGCGCAATGCGCTGGTTGCCCTGGGCTGCGCCGGCTGGGGACCGGGCCAGCTGGAGGCCGAGCTGGCCGAGAACAGCTGGCTGACCGTGCCCAATGGCGGGCCGATCCTGTTCCAGGTACCGCTGGCCGAGCGCTGGCAGGGTGCGGCCGGCCTGCTCGGGGTGGACATGGCCCACCTGGCCGACTACAGCGGGCGGGCCTGAGCCATGGGCCACATTCCTGCCGACAGCACCGTGCTGGGCTTTGACGTGGGCTCGCGCCGGATCGGCGTGGCCATCGGTTCGGCCTTTGCGGTGGCCGCACGTGCGATTGCGGTGGTGGAAATTCCCGCCGCCGGCATCGACTGGGCCGCCATCGACCGGCTGATCGCCGAATGGCGGCCGCAGGGCCTGGTGGTCGGTGACCCGCTGACCCTGGAGGGCGAGGACCAGCCCAACCGCAAGCGTGCCCATGCCTTTGCCCGCCAGCTGCTGAGCCGCTATTCGGTGCCGGTGGTGCTGGTGGATGAACGATCTTCTTCGGTCGAGGCGGCGCGCCGTTTCGCGCAGCAGCGTGCCAGCGGGCACAAGCGCAAGCGTGATGCAGCCAGCCTCGACGCCGTTGCCGCGGCAGTGATCATCGAGCGCTGGCTTGATGCCCCCGGTGACGCCCTTCCGGTTTCCTAGGCTCCCCCACCCCCTGCATCATGACTGCCCAGCAATTGGATTCAACCGGCCGCCTGCGTCACCTTCTCACTCTGGAGGGGATGCCCCGTCCCGTCCTTGAAGACCTGCTGGAACGGGCCCAGGCCTGCCATGACAGCGCCATCGGCCGCGACCAGTCGCGCCGCCAGGTGCTGGCCGGAAATGCGGTGTGTACCCTGTTCTTCGAGCCGTCCACCCGCACCCGTTCCTCCTTCACCCTGGCCGCGCAGCGGCTGGGTGCGGACGTGATGAGCTTTGATGCCTCTACTTCCTCGGCCAAGAAGGGCGAGACCGATAGCGACACCCTGCGCAACCTTGAAGCGATGGGCGTGCGCGGTTTTGTCATCCGCCACCCCGACGACGGTGCAGTGGCCCGCCTGGCCGCGTCAGTGAAGCCGGAAACCTGCCTGCTCAATGCCGGTGACGGCCGTTCCGGCCACCCGACCCAGGGTCTGCTGGACATGCTGACCATCCGCCAGGCCAAGGGTGCTGACTTTTCCGCACTCAAGGTGCTGATCGTCGGCGATGTGAAGCATTCGCGGGTCGCGCGTACCGACCTGCATGCGCTGCGTACCCTGGGCACCGGGCACATCGGTGTCTGTGGCCCGGCCAACCTGCTGCCCGAGGCCGATGATCCGGTGCTGGCCGGTTGCACCGTCGGTGAGGACTTCGATGCGATGGTGCAGGGCGTGGATGTGCTGATGATGCTGCGTCTGCAGCACGAACGCATGAGCGAAGGCCTGGTGCCGTCGCTGGAGCAGTACCACGCCCAGTACGGCCTGGATGCGCGTCGTCTGGCGATGGCCGCACCCGATGCGATCGTGATGCATCCGGGCCCGATCAACCGCGGGGTGGAAGTCACCGACGAGGTGGCCGATGGCCCGCAGTCGTGGATCCTGCGCCAGGTGGCCAATGGCGTGGCTGTGCGCATGGCCGCGTTGCAGGCCGTGCTGGGCTGAGTAGCTGGACAGCAGCGGACAGACAAAAGGCGCCGCAGGGCGCCTTTTGTCGTTGTGGTTGCCGCCTTTCAGCTCCGGTGGGCGTGGAAGGCGTCCAGCAGCGCCAGCTGTTCCACCGCTTCGGGGTGGCCTGCCGCGGCAGCGGCCTGGACCTGGTCCAGGCCGGGGTGGATCACCACCAGCAACAGGCACTCGCAGTGCGGGCAGCTGTATTCGCTCTGCTCGCGATGTGCGTCCATGGCCATGGCGGCGGCGTTGCCCTGCCAGCCACAGGCTGCACAGGTCTGCAGCTGGTCGCGCCAGAGCGGGGCGTAGTAGTTTTCGATGGTGGTGATCATGACGACTGCGCCCGGGTCATTGCAGCAGGAACAGGGTGGCCAGGCCGAGGAAGGTGAAAAAACCCATCGAGTCGGTGATCGCGGTCAGGAAGATGCCGCTGGCCAGTGCCGGGTCGAAACCCAGGCGCTTGAGGGTGATTGGAATCAACACCCCGGCCGAGGCCGCCAGCAGCAGGTTGCAGGTCAACGCGGCGAAGATCACCGCCGACAGGCCGGGATTCTGGAACCAGGCCAGTACGATCAGCCCCAGCACCGCGCCCATCAGCAAGCCGTTGAGCAGGGCCACACGCAGCTCTTTCCACAACAGGGTCCTGACGTTGGAGGCACCGACCTGACCCAGCGCCAGGCCGCGGATCATCAGTGCCAGCACCTGGGTGCCGGCATTGCCGCCGAGGCCGGCGACCATCGGCATCAGCACCGCCAGCGCCACCAGGTGATCGATGGTGCCTTCGAAGCGGCCGACCACGTTGGCGGCGATGAAGGCGGTGCACAGGTTGACGAACAGCCATACCAGACGGCGGCGCATCGCGCGCCGTACCGGGCTGAACAGGTCTTCGTCCTCGTCCAGGCCGGCGGCGCCCAGGGCCTGGTGCTCGGCCTGGCTGCGGATGATGTCGACCACGTCGTCAATGGTGATGCGGCCGATCAGGATGTTGTTCTCATCCACCACCGGGGCGGAGACCCAGTCATGGTCGGAGAACTGACGGGCCACTTCCTGGTCGCTTTCATTGACGTCGATGGCCGGTTGCTCATCGTCGATAAGACGATTGATCGGGGTGGTGTCTTCGTGGGTGACCAACGAGGCCAGGGACAGCCGGCCCAGGTACTGGTGGCGGCGGCTGACCACGAACAGATGGTCGGTGTGGTCGGGCAGTTCGCCACGCAGGCGCAGGTAGCGCAGCACCACATCGACATTGACATCGGCGCGCACGGTGACCACATCCGGGTTCATCAGGCGCCCGGCAGTGTCCTCGGGATAGGACAGCACCTGCTCCAGACGCTCGCGGTTCTCGCGGTCCATCGACTTGAGCACTTCGTCGATGACGGTGTCGGGCAGATCCTCGACCAGGTCGGCCAGGTCGTCGATGTCCAGGTCTTCGACCGCGGCGATGATTTCATCCGGGTCCATGTGCGCCAGCAGGCTTTCACGCACTTCGTCACCGACGTGGACCAGCACCTCGCCATCGTCCTCGGCATCGACCAGGCCCCAGACCACCTCGCGCTTGCCCGGCGGCAGCGATTCAAGCAGGTTGCCGATCTCTGCCGGTGCCAGGGTGTTGATCAGGCGGCGGACAGGGCCCAGGCGGCCACTGTCCAGGGCATCGGAGAGCAGGCGCAGCTGGCGTGCGGTCTTGTCGTGGCGTACAGCTTCGGCCATGTGCGGCTCCCGGCGTGGATCAAGGGTGGCCGACAGCGTTGAGGTGACGGCTTGGGTAGGGCACTTTCTGCGCGCCATTATCCTCTGGCCGGCGCAGCCTGCACAGCCCTTGAGGGCTCAGGCCAGCGTATTGGCAGCCAGCCAGCGTTCAATTGCGCGGCGGTCGCGCGCGCGCAGCAGGGCTGGCAGCGCGGCCTGCAGCTGTCCCAGGTCGCAGCGGCGGATCGCCTGGCGTACTTCCAGCAGGCCGGCCGGGTGCAGGCTCAGCTCGCGCAGCCCCAGGGCCAGCAGCAGCGGCACCAGACGTGGGTCACCGGCAATCTCGCCGCAAATGCACACCGGTATCCGGGCCTGGTTGGCGGTGTCGACCAGCCGGACCAGCAGTTGCAACAGGGCCGGATGCAGCGGGTGGTAATAGCCGGCAACGGTGGGGTTGTTGCGGTCGGCTGCGAGCAGGTACTGCACCAGGTCATTGGTGCCGACGGAAAGAAAATCGACCAGGTCGATGAAGCCGTGCAGGGCCAGTGCGGCGGCGGGTACTTCGATCATCGCGCCCAGTGCCACCTGTTCGGAGACCGCATGGCCGCTGTCGCGCAGCTGGCGCTGCAGCAGACGCAGGCGGCGGCGTACTGCCAGCACTTCCTCGCGGCCGCTGACCATCGGCAGCAGGATGCGCACCGGACCATAGCCGGAAGCACGCAGGATTGCCCGCAGCTGGGTATCGAACACCTCCGGGTTGCCCAGGGCCAGGCGGATGCCGCGCAGGCCCAGAGCCGGGTTTTCCTCGTGGCTGGGGGCCAGCCCGGCACGGTCGGCCTTGTCCGCACCCAGGTCCATGGTGCGGAAGGTGGCCGGGCGTCCGGCCATGGCGAGCACTGCATCGCGGTAATGTTCGAACTGGGTCTGCTCGTCTGGCAGCTGGCGGCCCTGCAGGAACAGGAACTCGGTGCGGTACAGGCCCAGCCCGGCCGCGCCCAGGCGGTGCACCTGGGCAAAGTCCTCGCTGCTTTCGGCGTTGAGCAGCAGGACGATGTCGGTGCCGTCAACAGTACGGCTGGGCTTGCTGCGCAGGCGCTGCAGCTCGCGTCGCTCACGTGCCAGTTCGCGCACGCGCAGCCGGTACTGGCGCAGCTGCTCGGCATCCGGGTCGGGGATCAGCTGGCCGCTTTCACCGTCGATGATCAGCAGCTGGCCACTGTGCAGGCGGTGCAGGGCCTGTTGCGCGCCGACCACCAGGGGCAGGTGCAGCGAGCGGGCGAGGATGGCACTGTGCGAGAGCAGGCTGCCGCCGGTGGTGACCACGCCGACTACGCCACTGGCCGGCAGCTGCACCAGTTCGGCCGGGGCGATGGTCTCGCAGACCAGGATTTCCCCGGCGGTGCCGGCGCTGGGACGTTGCTGCGGGTTGAGCAGCTGCAGCAGACGGCCGATGACGTGGTCCAGGTCATCCAGCCGGCTGCGCAGGTAGTCATCTTCCATCTGCTCGAACAGGCTGGCCAGGCGCTGGCGTTGTACGCCCAGAGCGCAACTGGCGCTGTAGCGCTGGCTGCGGATCAGCTCGTCCAGTGCGGCCAGCAGTTCAGGGTCATCCAGCAGCAGGGTGTGCAGGTCGAGGAATTCGCCCACTTCGGCCGGCATCGCGCCGTGCAGGCGCTGGCGCAGCACGCCCATCTCCTGACGTGCGGCGTCCACTGCCAGGTGCAGGCGCTGGACCTCCTCCTCCACCCGGCTTGCGGCAATGCGTTCGGGCCCGATCTCCGGCAGCAATGGCTGGCGCACACGGGCACGGCCCAGAGCGGTGCCCCGTGACGCGCCCTGGCCGAGCAGCCGGTTGCCCATCAGCCGGCGACCTGACAGGCCAGGGGGCGCTGGGCAGGCCGGCTGCCGGCACTCATTGTGCTTCGTCGAAGTTGCGCTGGAACAACTCCACCACCGCTGCCAGCGCCTGGGCCTCGTCGGGCCCATCCACGCGCACGGTGACCGGGGTGCCCTGGCCGGCGGCCAGCAGCATCACGCCCATGATGCTCTTGGCATTGACCTCGCGGCCCTTGGCCATCAGGGTGGCATTGGCGCTGAAGCTGGAGAGGGTCTGGACCAGCTTGGCGGTAGCGCGGGCATGCAGGCCCAGCTTGTTGGATACGGTCAGCTCTCGCTCAAGCATTGTCGACAATGGCTCCATCGTGGGGCGCGCGGGCGGCGACGGCAGTCAGCTCGTCCAGCGCAAGGTGGGGGTAATTCATCACGCGCAGCAGCATCGGCAGGTTCAGCCCGGAAACCCTGCGGCAGTGGCGGTGAAGCGTATGCAAACGCGATGCCAGATTACTCGGCGAGGCGCCGTACAGATCACTCAGGATCAGCACGCCGGCTCCGGTATCCAGACACTGCAGGTTTGCCATGGCAGCAGGCAACAGGGCAGCAGGGTCGCCGTGGTAGTCCACTTCCAGGCAGTGACAGGGCAGCGGCAGCGGGGCCGGGCCGAGCAGATGCCGGACCACCTCCAACAGCGCATTGCCCAGGCCGGGATGGGTGACCAGCAGGATTCCACAACGCATGCTTGCGACCTTAACAGGTCACGGAGGTGGCGGATACACGAACAACCACTTCGTTTCCTGCTTTCATGACGCCGGCTTACTGCTGTTCACGATGGAAGGTGGCCACGTCGCTCCAGCCTTGTTCGCGGGCGTGCCGCGCCATGCGTTCGGCCATGTATACCGAGCGGTGCTTGCCGCCGGTGCAGCCGAAGGCAATGGTCACGTAGCTGCGGGTTTCATGCTGCAGACGGGGCAGCCAGGTGTCCAGCAAGGCACTGATCTGACGGCTGTACAGGGCCACATCGGGCTGCTGGTCCAGGTAGTCACGGACCGGGCCGTCACGCCCGGTCATCACCCGCAGGTCCGGTTCCCAGTGGGGGTTGGGCAGCAGACGGGCATCGAACACGAAGTCGGCCTCGATCGGTACCCCGTGCTTGTAGGCGAAGGATTCAAACAGCAGGGACACCTTGCCATGGCTGGCCAGGGCGAACTCGGTGATGATCTTGCGCCGCAGCTGGTGCACGTTCATGCCGGTGGTGTCGATCACCGCATCGGCCTGTGCGCGCAACGGGGCGCTGAGCTCACGTTCGTGGGCAATGGCTTCGGGCAAGGCCAGACCACGCTGGCTCAGCGGATGGCGCCGGCGGGTGTCGGCATAGCGCGACAGCAGGGTGTCGCGGGTGGCCTCGAAGAACAGCAACTGGGTCTGCAGGCCGTTGTCGATTGCCTGCTGACGCCAGTCAAGCAGCTGCTCCGGAGTGGTGCGGGCGCGGGCGTCGATGCCGATGGCGATGCGTACCGGAGCGTCGCCGGCCTGGCTGCCCAGCACGTTGCGCACGTACTCCGGCAGCAGGCTCAGCGGCAGGTTGTCGCTGCAGTAGTAGTCCAGGTCCTCGAAGGTCTTCAGTGCAACGCTCTTGCCCGAACCGGACAGACCGCTGACGATGATCAATGAGGGCGCAGTGTTCATGGGATACGTTGCTCCAGCAGGTTGGAATGGCGGGCGATGAACATGGCCGCCGGGTCGATGCCCTTGGTGCGCAGGATGTGCAGGCGGGTGGCCGCCTCGGTCAGCACCGCCAGGTTGCGACCGGGCATCACCGGCAGGGTGATCAGCGGCACATCCAGGTCCAGCACATGCCGCTTGCCGGAATCGCCGGTCAGGCGTTCGTAGCCATGGGGCGTGGGTTCGGTCATCGGTTTGGTCAGGTGGACGATCAGCCGAAGGTACTTGTTCTTCTTTACCGCGGTGTCACCGAACATGTCGCGGATGTTGAGCACGCCCAGGCCACGCACTTCCAGCAGATCCTGCAGCAGCTCCGGGCAGGTGCCGTCGAGCACGTCTGGAGCGATCTGGGTGAACTCCGGGGCGTCATCGGCAACCAGGCGGTGGCCGCGGCTGAGCAGCTCCAGTGCCAGCTCGCTCTTGCCCGACCCAGCCTCGCCGGTGATCAGCACGCCGATGGAGTAGATCTCCATGAACACCCCGTGCAGGGTGATACGCGGGGCCAGGGTACGGGCCAGGTGGTAGGAAATGTGGTTGAGCAGCTCATGGCCGCGGCGTGGCGAAACCCACAGCGGGGTGGCCGATTCATCGGCCGCCGCCCGCAGGTCTTCCGGGCAGCTGTGGTTTTTGGTGATCACCAGCGCCAGCGGCCGCGCCTGCATGATCTTTTCGATGGTTTCCCAGCGCTGGCGTGGGTCCAGCGAGTCCAGCCAGTCCAGTTCCTCGCTGCCCAGGATCTGCACCTTGTTGGGGTAGATGGCATTGAGATAACCGGCCAGCGAAGGGCGGCGGGAGACCGTGTTGCCGGCTTCCAGGTCGCGCTGGCCACCGGTCTGCCCGGCCAGCCAGCGCAGTGAGAGCTTTTCCTTCTGCTGCTCGAACAGTTCCTGGGCGGTGATGCGGGTATTCATGCGTACGGGGTGCCGGATACGTGATCGCCTGCCGGCAGGGCAGGCGATCGGTGGAGGTGGCCGACAGTGTCAGCTGCCGGCCGGAGGGTCATTCGACGCTGTCGCGCAGGCTGCTGCCGTCGTGGCTCTGGCTCTTTTCCTTGTGCTTGAGCAGCAGGCGGTCCAGCTTGTCGGCCAGGATGTCGATGGCCGCGTACATGGTCGGGGCAGTGGCATCGGCGTGCAGGGTGCGCCCGGGCAGGTTGACCGTGGCAATGGCCTGGTGGTCGGGCTTGTTGATCGAAAGTTGGGTGCGCACTTCGCAGTGATGGCTGAAGTGGCGGGCCAGGCGTTGGAACTTGGTTTCCACGTACTCACGCAGGGCCGGGGTGATTTCCAGCTGCTGGCCATAGGTTTCGATTTGCATCGCTTGCCTCCTGATTGGATCGGATGGACGCATGAACCTGCCGCCGTTGCCCGGAGCGTCAGCCGATGCGTACACGCTCGTGCGACGGCGGGATGTTCATGGCTTCACGATACTTCGCTACCGTGCGCCGCGCCACCGTCATCCCGGATTGTTTTAGAAGCTCTGTCAATTTGGCGTCGGACAGGGGCTTGCGCGGGTTTTCGGCCTCGATCAGCTGGCGCAGCGTGGCCTGGATCGCACTGCTGGCGGTCTCTTCGCCGTTGCCGGTATCCATGCCGCTGCTGAACAGCTCGCGCAGGGCGATGGTGCCGCGCGGGGTGCGCACGTACTTGCCGGCAATGGCGCGTGAGATGGTGGACTCGTGCAGCTCCAGCTCGGCGGCCATCTCGCGCAGGGTCAGCGGGCGCAGTGCCTGTGGGCCGTATTCCAGATAGGCAGCCTGGTGCACGATCAGGGCCCGGCTGATGCGCAGCAGGGTCTGACCGCGCTGCTGCAGTCCGCGGATCAGCCAGCGGGCCTGTTGCAGGTGCTGGCGCAGGTAGCTGCCGTCGCGCTCATTGCACTGGCCCAGCAGCTGCAGGTAGCCGCTGTGGATGACCAGCGGCGGGCCGCTGTGCCCGGCCAGCGCTGCCTGCCAGCGGCCACGCTGGCGCCAGATCACCACGTCGGGCATGACCCAGTCGTTGGTCGCCGGCGTGCCCACCTGACGCCCGGGGCGAGGTTCGAGCCGGCGCAACAGGTCAACCGCGGTCTGCATGGCCGGCACGGGTTGGCGCAGCTCGCGGGCCAGGCCCTCGATGCCGGCCCGGGGCAGCCGGGGCAGGGCGTGCCGGGCCACCTGCAGGGCCAGCTCGCGGCCGGGGGTGTCAGCTGGCAGCAGCTGCAGCTGCAGGCCCAGGCATTCGCCCAGGTCGCGGGCGCCCACGCCGGTAGGCTCCAGCCCCTGGACATGGCGCAGCACAGCGAGGATCTCCTCGTCGCTGGCATGCAGTTCCGGCTGCAGGGCCTGGGCAATGGCCGGCAGGGTCTCGCGCAGGTAGCCATCACTGTCGATGGCATCGAGCAGGGCCAGGCCGATGCTGTGGTCACGCGCGCTGAGCCTGAGCAGGTTGAACTGCGCGCGCAGGTGGTCGATCAGGTCCTGGCCGGCGCCACTCAGACGCAGTGCCGCCGGTTCACGGTCGTCGTCTTCGTGGTGGCTGCCGGTAGCCCAGGGGCCTTGGTCGGGAATCCAGTCATCGCCGTGGCCATCGCCGCCATCGTGGCTTTCCCCTTCCGCCCCCGCACTGGCTGTGGGCGCTGCCGCGGCCGGCTCGGCGGGGTCTTGCGCGGTGTGCTGGCGGGCCTCGTCGGCCCACTCCAGCAGGGGGTTGGAGTTGACCGCCTGGGCCAGCTCCAGCTCCAGTTCGGCGGCCGACAGCTGCAGCAGGCGCAGGGCCTGCTGCAGTTGCGGGGTCAGCGTCAGTTGCTGGCTCAAGGTGGTGTTGAGACGGGTTTTCATGGCCTCCCCATGCACCGCGCCACGCAGGCCGCCGGTTTACAGCTTGAAGGTGTCGCCCAGGTACACGCGGCGCACGTCCGGGTTGTCCAGAATCTGTGCAGGGCTCCCCTGTGCCAGTACCCCGCCTTCGGCAAGGATATAGGCGCGGTCGCAGATCCCCAAGGTTTCGCGCACGTTGTGGTCGGTGATCAGTACACCGATGCCGCGGTTTTTCAGGTGGGTGATGATGCGCTGGATATCGCCCACCGAGATCGGGTCGACGCCGGCGAACGGTTCGTCAAGCAGGATCAGCCGTGGCTTGGCGGCCAGCGCGCGGGCAATTTCCACCCGTCGGCGCTCGCCACCGGACAGGCTGGCGCCTGGCTGCTCGGCCACGTGGCTGATCTGCAGCTCTTCCATCAACGAGGCCAGCTCGCGCTCGCGCCCGGCGGCATCCAGGTCATCACGCAGCTCCAGCACCAGGGCAATGTTGTCGGCCACGCTGAGCTTGCGGAACACCGACGGTTCCTGCGGCAGGTAGCCGACGCCGAGCTTGGCGCGCTCGTACATCGGTTCGTTGGTGATGTCGCGGCCGTCCAGTTCAATGCGGCCCGAATCGGCGGCGACCAGGCCGACGATCATGTAGAAACAGGTGGTCTTGCCGGCACCGTTGGGGCCGAGCAGGCCGACCACCTCACCGGCATCGAGCTGCAGGCCGAACGAACGCACCACTTCGCGCTGCTTGTAGCGCTTGGCCAGTCCTTGGGCAACGAGCATTACTTGCTCTCCGTGGCGGGGCGCGCCTTGGGCTGCAGCACGGTACGTACACGGCTGCCATCACCACCACTGGTCATGTTGCCGGTGGCCATGTTGTAGGTCATGCGCTGGCCGGCATTGGTGCCGCGCGGGCTTTCCACCTTGTAGTTGCCGGTCAGCACGATGGTGTCGCTGGCAATGTTGTAGTCCATGGTGTTGGCAGTGGCGGTCATCGGCGTGCCGTCATCCATCTGCTGGCGCAGGGTGGCCTGGCGGCCGGTAAGCACCACCCGGCTGGGCTCACCGTTGCTGCGGTAGACATCAGCCGCGTCGGCGGTGATGTGCAGGGTGCCTTGTTCGATCACCACGTTGCCGCTGAAACGGCATTTGCCGTTCTCGTCGGCCAGATTGCAATCGGTGTTGTTGGCATCCAGGTTCATCGGCTGGTTGCGGTCCGACGAGCGTGCCAGGGCCAGGCCAGGCAGCAGCAGGGCAATCAACGCAAACTTAGCGGGCAGCGGAAGGTTCATAGCGGGTCTTGACCTGGGAAAGGAGGCTTAAGGTGTTGGCGGCGGCATCCACACGCATGCCCACGCCGCGCTGGGTCAGCCCGGGCTGGGTCATTTCCACCGCATCGGCGGTTTCGGCCAGGCTGCGGCGCGGGTAGACGGTGAGGGTATCGCTGCGGAAGGTGGTCGGGGTGATGGCCGCATCAGCCGGGCTGTCGCCCTTGACCCCACCGCGCAGGATCATCTGCTGCCCATCGGCGCTGACCCAGCCGGTGGCCGCGGCCAGCTGCCAGTGGTTGCCGTTGGCATCGGGCAGCAGGAACAGCGGGGTGTCGATGTCCAGGGTTTCGTCCCCGCTGTTGCGTGCCAGGCGCGGCGCGCGCAGGGTCACCGATTCCTTGCCCTGCGCATCCAGGGCAACGATCTGGAAATCATGCAGCACATAGTCATGGCCGGCCGCCGCGTCGCTGGTGGTGGCCTTCTCGCGGTTGTTCCAGGCCTGCCAGCCCGACCACAAGGTAGCCAGCAGCAGGGCCGGAACGATGAGGTGGCGTTTGCCCAGGCTCATGGCTGCACCCCGGCCAGCACGGCATCCAGGTGGCCGCCGGCGGCCAGCAGCACATCGCACAGCTGGCGGGCAGCGCCACGGCCACCGCCGGCCAGCGTTTGCCAATGCACGGCCTGGGCTACCCAGGGGTGGGCATCGGCCGGGGCCACGGCCAGGCCGACCACGCGCAGGCAGGTGATGTCGGGCAGGTCATCGCCGATGAAGGCCACCTGGTCCAGGCTGATGCCTTCGCGCTGGCACAGCTGCATCAGCAGGGCCAGCTTGTCGCGCACGCCGACGTGGGTCTCGATCTTCAGATCGGCGCCGCGGCGCGCGGCCGAGGCACTGTCACGCGCGGTGATGATCACCGGCACGATGCCGTGGCGCTGGATCAGCTTCAGGCCCAGGCCGTCCTGGACAAAGTAGGCCTTGCTCTCGTTGCCGAGGTGGTCGTAGTACAGCTGGCCGTCGGTCAGGGTGCCGTCGACATCGAAGCAGGCCAGGCGGATGCGGCCGGCACGCTGGGCAAGCTCGGCGGACAAAGTGTCCAGCGGGTTGTAGGGCATCGGCTGCTCGGACTGGGATGAATGGGGCATGGGCTCGGTTAAACCACGCGTGCGCGCAACAGGTCATGAATGTTCAGGGCGCCCACCGGACGGTTGTCGCCATCGACCACGACCAGGCCGTTGATCTTGTGCGTCTCCATCAGCCGGGCCGCTTCCACCGCCAGGCGGTCGGCACCAATGGTACGTGGATTGGCGGTCATCACCTCGGCAATGCGCGCGCTGCGCACGTCGATGTCGGTATCCAGCGCGCGGCGCAGGTCACCGTCGGTGAACAGCCCGGCCAGGCGGCCGTCGGCATCGACCACACAGGTCATGCCCAGACGTTTCTGGCTCATTTCCACCAGCGCCTGGCTCAACGAGGCGCTGGCATCGACCTGCGGCAGCTCCTGGCCACTGTGCATGACATCGGTGATGTGCAGCAGCAGCCGGCGGCCGAGGCTGCCGGCCGGATGCGAACGGGCAAAGTCATCGGCGGTGAAACCGCGGGCTTCGAGCAGGGCCACGGCCAGCGCATCGCCCATGGCGATGGAGGCGGTGGTGCTGGAGGTCGGGGCCAGGTGCAGCGGGCAGGCTTCCTCGGGCACGCTGACATCCAGGTGGACCTCGGCGGCCTTGGCCAGGCTGGACTGTTCGCGGCCGGTCATCGCGATGAGCACGTTGCCCTGGCGCTTGAGAACCGGCAGCAGCATCAGGATTTCGTCCGACTCGCCCGAGTAGGACAGCGCCAGCACCACATCGCCCTCGGTGATCATGCCCAGGTCGCCATGGCCGGCCTCGCCGGGGTGGACGAAGAAGGAGGGCGTGCCGGTGGAAGCCAGGGTGGCGGCAATCTTGCGCGCGACATGGCCGCTCTTGCCCATGCCGATGGTGACCACCCGGCCATGGCTGGCCAGCACATGCTGGCAGGCCGCGGCAAAGGCCTGGCCCATACGGGCGGCGACCGCGGCCAGGGCTTTCTGCTCGATGGCGAACACGCGCTGCCCGCTGTCCACCAGAGACTGGGCGGTGGGGGCGGGCTGGTTCAGGGACGGGACGGTCATGGACACGGCAGCCGGAGAGTAGAATGGACGGCCATTTTATTAGGAAAGCCGTGTGGACGCTGAAACCATCGCCAATCTGATCCGGACCGGCCTGCCTGATGCCCATGTGGATGTTCAAGGCGATGACGGTGTCCATTTCGAAGCCACGGTGGTCAGCGCGGCATTTGCCGGCAAGATGCCGCTGGCCCGCCACCGCATGGTGTATGCCACCCTCGGCGAGCTGATGGGCCGTGAGATCCACGCCCTGGCCCTGACCACCCTGACCCCGGACCAGGCGCGCTGACGCGCCGTCCCCTTACCTGCGACGCCTACGCGCATGCCCAAAATCATTGTCAACGGTGGTACCACGCTCAACGGCGAGGTCACCATTTCCGGCGCCAAGAACGCCGTCCTGCCGATCCTCTGCGCCACCCTGCTGGCCGATGCACCGGTGGAAATCACCAATGTGCCGCACCTGCATGACGTGGTGACCACGCTCAAGCTGCTCGGCGAGCTCGGTGCCAAGGTCGAGATCGACCAGGGCACGCTGTCGCGCGGCAGCGCCATCGTGGTCGACCCGCGCAGCGTCAACCAGGTGGTGGCGCCGTACGAGCTGGTCAAGACCATGCGCGCCTCGATCCTGGTGCTGGGCCCGCTGCTGGCCAAGTACGGTTCGGCCGAGGTCTCGCTGCCCGGCGGCTGTGCCATCGGCTCGCGCCCGGTGGACCAGCACATCAAGGGCCTGCAGGCCCTGGGGGCAGAGATCACGGTCGAGAACGGCTTCATCAAGGCCCACGTGGATGGCCGCCTGAAGGGCGGGCGCTACACCTTTGACATGGTCAGCGTCACCGGCACCGAGAACGTGATGGCTGCCGCGGTACTGGCCGACGGCACCACCGTGCTGGAAAACGCGGCGATGGAGCCGGAGGTCACCGACCTGGCCGACTGCCTCAATGCACTGGGCGCAAAGATTGAAGGTGCAGGCACCGCGCGCATCACCATCCATGGCGTGGAACGCCTGGGCGGTGGCCGCCATGCGGTGTTGCCGGACCGTATCGAGACCGGCACCTTCCTGGTCGCTGCGGCGATGACCGGCGGCAAGGTGACCCTGCGCAACACCCGCCCGGACACCCTGGATGTGGTGCTGGCCAAGCTGCGCGAGGCCGGTGCACAGATCGTGGTTGATGGCGACCGCATCACCCTGGACATGGCCGGCAGCCGGCCGCAGGCGGTCAACCTGACCACCGCGCCGCACCCGGCCTTCCCGACCGACATGCAGGCCCAGTTCATGGCCTTGAACTGCGTGGCCGAGGGTGTCGGCGTGATCAAGGAAACCATCTTCGAAAACCGCTTCATGCACGTGCAGGAGTTGCATCGCCTGGGCGCGGACATCCAGGTGGAAGGCAATACCGCCATCGTGCGCGGGGTCGAGCGCCTGACCGGTGCGCCGGTGATGGCCACCGACCTGCGGGCTTCGGCCTGCCTGGTGCTGGCTGGCCTGGTGGCCCAGGGCGAGACCAGCATCGACCGCATCTACCACCTGGACCGTGGCTACGAGAACATCGAGGAAAAGCTCAGCGGGCTGGGTGCCAACATCCGCCGGGTGCCCTGATGCTGCGCCGCGCTCCGTTCACCCCCCGCCGACGGGCCCTGTTGGCCCTGGTGCTGCTGGTGCTGGCCTGGCTGGGCTGGTCGTGGTGGGCCGGGATGGCCATCACCGCCGGGCTGGAGCGGGCGCAGATGGACTGGAACGGCGACGGTGTCACCACTGGGCAGGAGCTATGGCAGGCGGTGCACGCGGTGCGCGTGGTCAAGACGGTCGATGGCAACCGCCACTGCCAGCAGTTCAGCTGGACCGCCGACGATGCGGTGATCCGGGTCGATTGCCGCACCCAGCTGCAGCCGGCCCCGTAACCCCGGTTTGCTGCCCTCCCGCCGGAAATGAAAAGCCCCCTCGACGAGGGGGCTTTTTGTTGCGGCCGGCAGGCCTGGTCAATGCACCGACTTGATGGTCAGGTCCAGCTCGTCGCGGCCGCCCTTGCGCTGCAGCAGGCGCAGCGGCACCGGATAGTCGGGTGAAATCCAGGCAATCATTTCCTTGTCGCCGTCCACCCGCGACACCCGGGTGACCTCGACGCCGCGGCCATCCAGCTGCAGGGTCTCCTTGCCGCCGACGGTGTAGCGCATCTGCTTGATCCGACCTTCGTCGACCATGCGGTAATTCAACGGCCGGCCGGCGGCCAGGTCGCGGGCGATGGCCAGATTGATCAGCAGTGCATCCATGTCGCCTTCGCGCAGTGCGACGGGGCCGCGGCGGTCGGCACGCAGGTCGCCACGCCAGGTGGCCTGGCGGTCGGCCCAGTCATAGCTGGCCTGGATGTTGCGGCGCTTGATCAGCAGGTTGGCGCTGTCCTCGCTGCTGAGCGGGCGCAGGTTGCCGTTGTGCTCGTCAAATACCGTGCTCTGGCGCAGGTCGGCCATCTGGTTGCGCACGTGCAGGCTGTAACGCCAGCGGTTGCCTTCCTGACGTTCCAGCTGCATCACGCCATCGGCCTGCAGGCCCATGTAGTTGGCCCGGTAGTCGGCCTTGAACGGGGCAACGGCCAGCGCCGGCAGGCTGGCAGCGGCCAGTACCAGGGCCACAAGGGGGCGGGTGAAGCGGCCAACGATGCTCATTGTTGTTCTCCTTGGTATTGGATCAATTGCAGGTCGATGGTGTCCTGGCCGTCCTCGCGCTGGGAAATGCGGATCGGGGTGGGCACACCACTGGCCAGCCACAGCGTCATCGCATCGCCCGGACTGCTGTTGCTGCGTTGCACGCGCAGGGCGTCGTAACTGAGTTCACTGACTTCGGTGATCGCGGTGGCTGCATCGGCCTGGTACTGGTGCAGGCGTATCCGGCCGACGTCGGCAAAGCGGTACTGCATCTTCGCCCCGGGGCGGGCGTCGCGCATGATTGCCAGGTTGATCAGCAGGGCGCTGAGGTCGCCGGGCTGCAGGGCCACCGGCGCGCGACGCCTGCGTTCGATATCGCCCTGCCACTGGGCCGTGCCGGCCGACCAGTCATAGCGGCCATGTACCTTCTTGCCCAGGAACAGGCCGCGGCGCTCGGTCAGCTGGGACAGCGGCCGGAACTGGCCGCCGAGTTCTTCGAATTCGGTGGTCTGCAGCAGGTTCAGGCCGAGCACTCCGGCAAAGCCGCGCTTGCCGCGCACTTCCAGGCTGACCTGCCAGCGGTTGCCGCTGGTGTGGGTCAGGGCCAGGGTGGCATCGCCGGCCAGTTTGCCCTTGTAGAAGGCCTGATAGGTGCCCACGAACGGAGCCAGCTGGCTGATTGGCTGCCACTGGCTGGCCGGGTCCAGCGGGTTGGTGGTGGCGGCAGGCACATCGGTGCCGGCTGCGGCCGTCAGGGGGCACAGGGCAAGGCTCAGGCAGGCAGTCAGCAGCAGTCGGGTCAGGGTCATGGGCCAGCAATCAAGGACGGGTGCCGGCGCTCGCTCACACGTGTAGCCGACCGGCGGAATCTAGGGTGAGAGGGTTAAACAGGGTGTGACCGTCGAGTACGGGCTTGCCCTCGTGTTCAGCCAGGCGGCCGCTGCACAGCAGCCGCAGGCTGTCCACCAGCAGCGGGTGTTCCACCGCCAGCACGCGCTGCGCCAGTTGCTCGGCGTCATCGCCCGGCAGCACCGGCACCCGGGCCTGGGCCAGCACCGCCCCGGCATCCAGCTCGGTGGTGACCAGGTGGATGCTGGCTCCGTGCTCGCTGTCGCCGGCATCGATGGCCTGCTGGTGGGTGTGCAGGCCTTTGTGGCGGGGCAGTAGCGATGGATGGATGTTGATCATCCGCCCGGCGAAACGGTTGACGATGTCCGCACCAAGGATGCGCATGTAGCCGGCACACAGGATCCAGTCCGGGTTGTGCCTGGCGATTGCATCACCAAGGGCCAGCTCGTAGGCATCGCGGCTGCTGAAATCACGCGGGCGTGCTGCCCAGCGCAGCGGTTGCGGCACCCGCTGCAGGGCAGCGGCGTCGGGCTTGTCGGAAAACACCCCGACCACCTGCGCATCCAGCCGGCCAGCGGCAATGGCATCAAGCACGGCCTGCAGGTTGGAGCCCCGCCCGGAGGCCAGTACGGCAATTGATGTGCTCATGGAATCAGGAAACGAAGGCGTCCTTCACGCCCGGGCGCATCAGCACCACGATGGAGAAAACACCCAGCACGGTACCCAGCGGCATCATCAGGCAGGCCAGCCCGGCCACCACCACACAGGCGGTGTGACGCTGGCGGCGGGCCAGATTGCGCCCGCTCCAGGCCAGGGCGGCGGCCAGCGCCAGTCCCAGACCGATCATCACCGCGGCAACCAGCATGAACAGCAGGCCGAACAGGCGGTCGGCCGGCTGCCCCTGGTCAAGCTGGCCGGTGAGCATGGCCAGGCCGATCACCAGGTGGATCACCGGGAACAGCGCAAACAGGGTGGTGATTCCGGCCAGTACGTAGTGGCCGATGGCCAGCAGCGACAACTGCTCCAGCCCCGGCGGGGCCGGGGGGTGGGGCAGGGCAGGCGCTGGCAGCGGCTCAGCCAATGTGCACGCGCTCGCTGTTGCCGGCGTGGGCGACCACGCGGCCGATCTGGCGCTGTTCCAGGCCCAGCCCGGCCACGGCCGAAGCCACGGCGGCAGCGCGCGCGGCCGGAACGATCAGCACAAAGCCGATGCCGCAGTTGAAGGTGCGCCACATCTCGGCATCGGCCACGTTGCCAGCCTGCTGCAGCCAGGCAAACACCGGCGGCAGGGTCAGGGCGGCCGCGTCGATGTCCAGGCCCAGGCCGTCGGGCACCACGCGGATGATGTTTTCGGTCAGACCGCCACCGGTGATGTGGGCCATGCCGTGGATGTCGGCGCGGTTGCTGCCCAGCAGGGACAGCACCGGCTTGACGTACAACCGGGTCGGCGCCATCAGCGCATCGACCAGGTCGCTGCCGTCGGCCAGTACCACGTCGGTCGGCGAGCCGGCACGTTCGTAGATCTTGCGCACCAGCGAGTAGCCGTTGGAGTGCGGGCCGGAAGAAGCAATACCGATCAGCACGTCGCCCTCGGCCACACCGGCGCCGTCGAGCAGCTGGTCCTTCTCCACCGCGGCAACGGTGAAGCCGGCCAGGTCATACTCACCCGGGGCGTACATGTCCGGCATTTCGGCCGTTTCGCCGCCGATCAGGGCACAGCCGGCCTGCACACAGCCTTCGGCAATGCCGCCGACCACCGCCGCAGCGGTGTCGATGTCCAGCTTGCCGGTGGCGAAGTAATCCAGGAAGAACAGCGGCTCGGCACCCTGCACCAGAACGTCGTTGACGCACATGGCCACCAGGTCGATGCCGATGGTGTCGTGGCGGCCCAGTTGCTGGGCCAGCTTGAGCTTGGTGCCCACGCCATCGGTGCCGGACACCAGCACCGGCTCACGGTACTTGCCGGCCAGGTTGAACAAGGCGCCAAATCCGCCCAGGCCGCCCATCACTTCCGGACGGAAGCTGCGCTTGACCAAGGGTTTGATGCGCTCCACCAGCGCGTTGCCAGCGTCGATATCGACACCGGCATCACGGTAGGTCAGGGGAGAGTTGCTCGAAGTCGGACTGGTCACGGCGGCCACACGGTCAGAGAACAATCCGGTAATTTTAGCAGGCTTCGATTGGCGAGCTGGCCGCCTTCAGGCCACAATTACCCCCTACCGGCCCAAGAATGAAGCGGAATTGATGATGCGTCCTATCCTGGCGTTCGTGTTGACAGCAGTACTGAGCCTTTCCAGCGCGCCGCTGCTGGCCCAGTCGGGCATGCGTACCGAAGGCGATGTGGCTGCCGCCCAGGGGGTTTACGAGGCCGAGGTGCCAGTCAACAGCCAGACCGATGCCGATCGCACCGGTGCCCTGGCGCGCGCGCTGGGCCAGGTGCTGGCCAAGATGTCCGGTGACCGCCAGGTGACTTCCCGCCCGGGCGTTGCACAGATGCTGCGTGATGCCGGGCAGTACGTGCGTTCGTACGACTACCGCCAGGACCGTGGCACCTCGGCCAGTGGTGCGCCGAGCTACCGGATGATGCTGGTGGCGCGTTTTGATGGTGAAAAGGTCGAGGGTCTGGCGTCCGCCCTGGGCCTGCCGGTCTGGGCCCAGCCGCGGCCCAAGCCGGTGCTCTGGCTGGCCATCGACGACGGCAGCGGCCCGCGGCTGGTCAGCGTGCAGCAGTCCAATGCGGCACGCCCGGTGCTGGACAAGGCGATCGAGCGGGGGTACCGGCTTGGCCTGCCGACCGGTGGTGCCGCCGAACAGGCCCTGGTCGGTGCGATCTGGCGTCTGGATACCGCCGCAGTGGCCCGTGCTTCGGCCCGCTATGCGCCGCCGATGCAGTTGATCGGCAAGCTCTACCGCGGCAGTGGTGGTGGCTGGGTGGCCGATTGGGTGTTCGTGGACAACGGCCGTGAACTCAACCGCTGGAGCAGCCGTGAGAACGATGCCCGGCGGGCCATGGCCGGCGGGGCCGACGGCGCAGCCGATGCCTTGGTGCGGCGCTATGCCAAGGCCCTGCCCAGCGGTGCGCCCGGGGTGCACCGGGTGATCGTGCACGGGGTCAACTCGGCCGATGACTGGTTGCGGGTGTCGGCCAGCCTGCAGGGCCACCCGATGCTCAAGGCGATCCGCCCGGTACGGGCCAGCACCGACCGTATCGAGCTGGACCTGGACCTGGCCACCGGTCTGGCCGGCTTCAACCGTCTGCTGGGGGCTGATTCAGCGCTGCAGCCGTTGTCTGCCAGCCCGGCCGGTATGGTCGACAACCCTGCCCTGCCGGCTGCGCCGCCCAGTGGCCCTGCGGAGTACCGGGTGAAATGAACCAATCGGCCCCGCTGGAAGAAATTGCCCGTTTCCTGCGCCACATCAAGCGCGGTGTGGTGACCTTGGCCCTGGTGTGGGTCATCTGGCTGCTGGCCCCGATCCTGACCCCGTTCGTGGCCTCGCTGATGCTGGCCTGGCTGGGTGACCCGCTGGTGGACCGGCTGGAGGCGGCGGGGCGCTCGCGCAACACCGCGGTGCTGCTGGTGTTCGTGTTGATGACCGCGCTGGTGGTGGCGGCGGTCCTGATCCTGTTGCCGATGCTGCAGAGCCAGGTGCAGACCCTGGTCGCGGCCCTGCCGCAGATGCAGGTGTGGCTGCTGGATACCGCGATACCGGCAGTGGAGCGTCGTTTCGGCTTTACCCTGGCCGAGTGGATGGACCCGGAACGGCTGATCGACTGGGCGCGCAGCCATTGGCAGGCCGCCGGTGGTGCGGCGGCCACGGTGTTCGGCTATCTGGGCCGTTCCAGCTTCGCGGTGATCACCTTCGTGGTGAACCTGTTGCTGACCCCGATCGTGACCTATTACTTCCTGCGTGACTGGGACCGCATGGTCGAGCGCGTGGCCGCGTTGATCCCGCGTGACCACATCGCCACGGTGAGCAAGCTGGCACGTGAATCCAACGAGGTGCTGGGCGCCTTCGTGCGTGGCCAGTTCGTGGTGATGCTGGCGCTGGGCGCGATCTACGCCTCCGGCATGGCCTTGGTCGGGCTGAACCTGGGCCTGTTGATCGGCATGGTTGCCGGGCTGATCAGCTTCATCCCCTATCTGGGCGCCACCACCGGGGTGATCCTGGCGGTACTGGCCGCGCTGGTCCAGGCCCAGGGCGTGGACCTGCAGTTGCTGGTCGGTGTGGCGGTGGTGTTCACCGTTGGCCAGTTGCTGGAAAGCTATGTGCTGACCCCGCGCATCGTCGGCGACAAGATCGGCCTGCACCCGGTGGCAGTGATCTTTGCGGTGATGGCCGGCGGCCAGCTGTTCGGTTTTCTGGGCATGCTGCTGGCACTGCCGGTGGCGGCGGTGGCCAACGTGCTGCTGCGTTATGCCCAGGAGCGCTACCGCAGCAGTGAGTGGTACACCGGCCAGCGCACGGTGATCATGCCGCCGGGCGTGGTGGACCAGGTTGACCAGCTGCAGGTGAGCGCCGCCAGCGGAGAGTCGACATCGCCGTGATTACCCCGCAATTGACCCTGGGCCTGCGTTATCCGGCAGACCAACGTCTGGAAACCTACCTGGGAGCACCGCCGGCGGCGTTGGCCCAGCTGCGTGCGCTGGCGGTCGGGGCGGTAGCGGATTGGCTGTATGTCAGTGGTGCGGCCGGTACCGGCAAAACCCACCTGGCACTGGCCGTCTGTGCGGCTGCCGAGCAGGCCGGGCGGCGTGCGATCTACCTGCCGCTGGAAGCGGCACGCGGGCGGGTCGCCGATGCGGTGGAAGGCTTGGAACAGCATGATGTGATCGCGCTGGATGGCCTGGAAGACATCGCAGGCCATCGTGGTGACGAGATTGCCCTGTTTGATTTCCACAACCGGGTACGGGCTGCGGGGCAGGCCTTGCTGTATACCGGCCAGGCGCTGCCCGAAGGCCTGGGCCTGGTGCTGCCGGACCTGCGCTCGCGGCTGGGCCAGTGTGGCCGGATCAGCCTGCATCCCTTGAGCGAGGCCGGTCGTGCCGAAGTACTCAAGGCACGCGCCAAGCGCCGCGGGCTGGTGCTCGAGGACAGTGCACTGGAATGGCTGCTGACCCGCACCGGGCGCGACCTGGGCTCGCTGGTCAGTGTGCTGGACCGGCTGGACCGTGAATCCCTGGCCGCCAAGCGCCGGCTGACCGTGCCCTTCCTGCGCAACGTGCTGGGCGAGGGCGAGCACGGCTGAAGCCGTGCCCGCGGCAGGCGTGGCGGTCTGTGGGCTCAGGCCGGCTGGCGCAGCTGTGCATCCAGTTCGGCCAGCCGCTGCGGGGTGCCGACATCGGTCCACCGCCCACGGTGGTGCTCGCCACTGACCTGGCCGGCGTGCATGGCCGCACGCAGCAGCGGGGCCAGCTTGAAGCGCGGCGGTTGCGCTTCCGCCCCCGGTGCATCGCCAATCACCTGCTGCCAGCCATCCAGCAAGCCCGGACGGTAGACGCCGATGCCGGCAAAAGTCAGCGCCGGGGTGTCGTGCAGGCGGCCGTGGGCATCGAGCTGGAAATCGCCCTGCGGGTGATGGGCGGGGTTGTCCACCAGCACCAGATGGGCCAGCCCCTGCGGTTCGCATGGCAGGCGGGCCAGGTCAAAGTCACACCAGACATCGCCGTTGAGGGCAATGAACGGGGCATCGCCGAGCAAGGGCAGGGCATTGAACATGCCGCCACCGGTTTCCAACGGGGTATCGCCCTCGTGGCGGTAGTGCAGGCACAGCCCGAAGCGGCTGCCATCGCCGAGCACCGGTACAAAGCAGTGGGCCAGCCACGAGGTGTTGATCACCACATCGCGCACGCCCAGTGCTGCCAGCTTTTCCAGATGCCAGGCAATGAGCGGCTTGCCGGCCACTTCCAGCAACGGCTTGGGCGTGTGGTCGGTCAGCGGGCGCATGCGCTCGCCCAGCCCGGCGGCGAAGATCAGTGCCTTCATGCCACCGCACCGCGTGCGGCCAGCGCCGGTTTGAGGGTGTGCTGGAACAGCTCGTCCAGCGGTGCCAGCGCTGCATGGCGGGGCAGCACGTTGTCCAGGTAGGTGATGAAGCGCGGCAGGTCGGCGATGTAGCGGGATTTGCCATCGCGGTAATGCAGGCGGCAGAAGATGCCGAGGATTTTCAGATGCCGCTGCACCCCGATCAGATCGACGTCGCGGGCAAAGGTGTCCAGCGAGGCCGGCACCGGAATGCCGGCCTGCTGTGCGCGCTGGTGGTAACGGGCCACCCACTGCGCCACCCGCGCTTCGGGCCAGCTCAGGAAGGCATCACGCAGCAGGCTGGCCACGTCATAGGCCACCGGGCCGATCACCATGTCCTGGAAGTCCAGCACCGCCGGACCATCGGCCACCGGCATCAGGTTGCGTGGCATGAAGTCGCGGTGCACCGGTACCTGGGCCTGGGCCTGGGCATTGTCCATCAGCCGGCGCTGCACCAGCTGCAGCTGTTCGGCCTGGGCGCAGTCCAGCCGCAGGCCAAGGTGGGCGACGATGAACCACTCCTCGAACAGGCCGGCATCACGTTGCAGCAGGGCCTCGTCGAAATGTGCCAGACCGGTGCGGGGCTGCAGCTGCTGCAGACGCAACAGCTGGCTGATGGCCGCATCGAAGCAGGCATCGGCGTTGTCGTCGTTGATCACCTGGGCCAGGGTAGGGCCACCAAGGTCTTCCAGCAGCAGGAAGCCAGCCTCCAGGTTGCGTGCCAGCACCTGTGGCACACGTACGCCGTTGGCCTGCAGCAGGTCTCGGACCTGCAGCCAGCGGCTGACATCTTCCAGCCCCGGCGGGGCATCCATGACGATCCGGCTGGGGGACAGCCCGCTGGTGCGCCAGTAGCTGCGGAAACCAGCATCCATGGAAGCGCGTTCCAGCGCGGTATCGCGGCATCCACTGACCTGGTGCAGCCAGTTCAGGCGGTCGGTGGCGCGGGAGTCGGACATCTCGTTCATGCAAACCCAGGCGGCGCGGATGCCGCAATCACAACAGCGTATCGCCAGCCGTGCCGGCTGTGCAGGGGGATGCAACGACGGCGGCCCCGTAGGGCCGCCGTCATGCAACAGGCAGGGCCGGTTGCCGGCTCAGCAGCAACCGAAATTGCCGTGGCGGGTACCCGAGTCGGCATGCACGCCGCAGCCGCGGGTTTCACCACGGACACTGGCGGCATGGTGCTGCAGCAACACGTGGGAGACACAGGCGGTGACCCGCTTGCCCATCGGGATATGCAGGAACTCGTTCGGGCCGTGGGCGTTGGAGTGCGGGCCGAGCACCCCGGTGATCATGAACTGTGCCCCCGGGAACTTCTCGCCCAGCATGCCCATGAACGGGATCGAGCCGCCTTCGCCCATGTACATCGCCGGCTTGCCGAAGAAGGCCCGGGAGGCATCATCGATGGCCGTCTCCAGCCACGGCGACATTGCCGGAGCGTTCCAGCCGGTGGAGGCCTTTTCCAGATCCAGGCTGACGTGGGCGCCGTTGGGCGGGTCACGCAACAGGGCCTGCTTGAGCAGCTCGCCGCAATCCTTGCCGTTGGCGGTCGGCGGCAGGCGCAGCGACAGCTTGACCGAGGTTTCCGGGCGCAGCACGTTGCCGGCCGACTCCAGCGGCGGCATGCCGCCGATGCCGGTCACCGACAGCGCCGGACGCCAGGTACGGTTGAGCACCAGTTCGGTCAGCACCTCGTTCATCGGGGTCAGGCCGTCAACCATCGGGAACTTCTTGAAGATCGCCGTATCGACCACTTCGGCGGCACGCTTGGCCTGTTCCAGGCGCTCGGCCGGGATCTCCACGTGCAGGCCGTCCAGCAGGATGCGGCCGGTGTTCTCGTCCTCGATGCGCGACAGCAGCTGGCGCAGCAGACGGAACGAGGATGGGACCACGCCGGAGGCATCACCGGAGTGCACGCCTTCGTTGAGCACCTTGACGGTGAAGTTGCCGCCGGTCAGGCCGCGCAGCGAGGTGGTGCACCACAGCTGTTCGTAGTTGGCGCAGCCTGAATCCAGACAGACCACCAGCGACGGCTGGCCGATGCGTGCGGCCAGGTGGTCGACATAGGCCGGCAGGTCGTAGGAGCCGGATTCTTCGCAGGCCTCGATCAGGATCACGCAGCGTGCGTGCGGCAGGCCCTGGTCGTGCAGGGCCAGGATCGCGGCCAGCGAGCCGTACATGGCATAGCCGTCATCGGCGCCGCCACGGCCATAGAGCTTGTCGCCGCGCAGCACCGGGATCCACGGGCCCAGACCCTCGTCCCAGCCGGTCATTTCCGGCTGCTTGTCCAGGTGGCCGTACAGCAGCACGGTGTCATCGCCGGTTTCCGGGCCGGTCGCCGGAATTTCCAGCAGCAGCAGCGGGGTGCGGCCTTCCAGCTGCACCACTTCCACCTGCAGGCCGGGAATGTTCTGCGCGCGCGCCCAGGTCTCCATCAGGGTCACGGCCTGGTCCATATAGCCGTTCTCTACCCAGTTGGCGTCGAACATCGGCGACTTGTTGGGAATGGCGATGTATTCAATCAGCTGCGGGACGATCTCGCTGTCCCACTTTTCGTTGATGAACTGACCGAGCTTGGCGCTGTCCATGGATCGTGCTCCGGGTAACGGTGTAGATGATCGGGCCATTGTACGCCTGCCCCCTATAGGAAATTTCCTACGCCACGCAGGGCGGTCGGCTGGCTTCCTGAACGCGCCGCCGGCGATAGGATGGCAACCGGTGTCGCGGGAAGGTGGATCCACCGGCAAGGAGCCGGTCCACCGTCGCAAAGACACAAGGAGTACGACCATGAAATGGATCGCCGTGACCTGGAAGTCACTGGTATTGAGCATGGTTCTGGCAGGTTGGGCGTCGGCCACGGAAAAGGTCGACATCAACAGCGCCGACGCCGCCACGCTGGATCGCGTGTTGGTCAACGTCGGTGCTGCCAAGGCGCAGGCCATCGTGGATTACCGGCAGGCCAATGGCCCCTTCCGTAGCCCAGAGGAACTGGCGCAGGTCCGGGGTATCGGTCTGCGCACTGTGGAGATCAACCGTGACCTGATCACGGTGGGTGCCGCAGACCAGGCTCCGGCCAGGACGGCCGGGCAGGTGCCACGCCGCTGAGCGTCACAACGGTTCAGCAGGTGTTGCTTGCTGCAGGATGCAGCCGGCAATACCGGTAGGGGAAGGATTCCAAAAGGATCAGGCACGGATGCCAACAGGGATGTGTATCGCCCGGTGGCGCACAGTGACGTGCGGCCGGGCGATTTGTTTTTGATGCGGGTGCCACCAGTGGGCGTGTGGTCATGGCGACATGGGGATGGCGCCTGGCAGATGTGGGTGGCGGTAACGCACGCACCGGTGAAGGTGGGGCCTTGCCGGTGCGTGCGTTGCTTTTTTGGAGGCAACAGCGCGAGGCTACCGGCTATCGGCTACCAGTTCCCGCCATGTGCTGTGTTCCACAGGCAACAGTTGCGTGCAACTGGCAGGGGCTGCGGGCTGGCAGCGGCCCGTGGTTGCGGCATGGCCGGCTGTAGATTGCTGCCTGCCGACAATGACGACCATACTTGCTGCGCCGCAACGGCGGCATTTTTTGTTTATGGTCAGCGGTGTCCGCGGGGCCGGCAACTGCCGGTGACCTTGGATTACCGTTCTTCAGGCAGGTTCCATGCACAGCGCACCCTTCGTCTCGTTCCGGCGTATTGCCCTGCTGGTGGCAGGGTTGTCGATGTTCGGCCCGTTCGCCATCGATGCGGTGTTCCCGGCCTTTCCGCGCATCGGCAGCCAGTTCGGGCTGGACAAGCTGGCGCTGCAGCAGGTGATCAGTGTCTACCTGCTGGCCTATGCCCTGATGAGCCTGGTCCACGGCGCGTTGTCCGATGCGCTGGGGCGCAAGCGGGTGATCGTCGGTGGCCTGCTGGTGTTCATTGCGGCTTCGGTGGGCTGCGCGCTGGCCCGCGACATGCCCACCTTGCTGTTCTTCCGCGCCCTGCAGGGGATGTCGGCCGGGGTGGGCTACATCATCGGCCGGGCGGTGATCCGTGACCTGTATGCCGGCGACGAGGCCCAGCGCCTGATGAGCCAGGTGTCGATGATCTTCTCCATTGCCCCGGCCATTGCCCCGATCATCGGCGGCTGGCTGCTGGGCTGGGGCAACTGGCCGCTGATCTTCTGGTTCCTGGTGGGTTTTTCTGCCCTGCTGCTGGCCGCGACCCTGCGCTGGTTGCCGGAAACCCATCCGCCGCAGGCGCGGCTGGCGCTCAAGCCGCTGTCCCTTGCACGCGATTACCTGCAGATCGCCCGCAACGGGCGGTTCCTGCGCCTGGCCGGCGCCGGTGCGCTGGGGTTTGGCGGCCTGTTCCTGTACATCGCCTCGGCCCCGGCGGTGATCATCGACCTGCTGGGGCTGGGCGAGCGCGATTTTGCCTGGCTGTTCGTACCCACCATTGCCGGCATGAGCCTGGGTGCCTGGGTATCCGGGCGCAGCGCCGGGCGCATCAGCGGTGAACGGGCGATTGCCTGCGGTTTTGCCGTGCTCGCGCTGTCGGTGTTGTGGAATGTCGGCTACAACCTGTCCACCGACACCCCGCAGGTGCCGTGGGCGATGCTCGGCCTGAGCCTGCATGCCTTCGGTACGGCGCTGATCTTCCCGGTGCTGACCCTGCGCATCCTGGACATGTACCCGCGTCAGCGCGGCTCGGCCTCCTCGATGCAGGCCTTCAGTGTGCTGGTCACCAACACCCTTGTGGCCGGGGTGCTGTCGCCGTTGCTCAGTCACCATGGCCTGCACCTGGCGCTGGGGGCGGCGGCCTTCATTGCCGCGGCCGGCCTGCTCTGGTGGCTGGAGTTGCGGGCCATCACCCGCTCAGGCAAGCGTGCGCCTGATCAGGGACAATGAGCGCCGTTGCC
The DNA here is from genome assembly GCA_051885115.1 of Stenotrophomonas sp. Lineage (GTDB taxonomy): Bacteria > Pseudomonadota > Gammaproteobacteria > Xanthomonadales > Xanthomonadaceae > Stenotrophomonas. The sequence continues at coordinate 56,678 of JBJEWP010000024.1, forward strand.
CGGCTGCCGGCGGGGCAGGCCTCTTACCCGGAAGTGATTGATGTCCACTGATTCAAAAAACCGCCGCGAGGCAAAGAAAAAGCAGGCCGAACGTGCCGCCAACCAGAATGCCGAGCGCCTGCGTCAGGCCGTGCGCAAGGTCGAGCCGCATGCCGAGTTGCGGGACCCGCAACGCAACCTGCTGGCCGGGGTGGTACGCCGTGATGGCCAGTGGGTGCTGGGCATGGACGGCAAGATCGCCGGGGAAAGTGACAGCGCCGCGCATGTGCTGGCCATGGTGATGGCCGCCGGCGAGCTCCACGAGCGGCAGGGCAAGCCGGTGCGCCTGATGTATTCCGATGCGCTGCGTGATGCCGCCAATGCCGAAGTTGCGGCCATGGGCCAGACCTTTGAGCAGTTCAAGAATGACCTGGTGGCGCGTCTGGGCGGCAAGCTGCACTGAGCGCGTCCACCGTGCCGATTGACCCATGCAACAAGGGCGCCGTGATGGCGCCCTTGCTGTTTGGCGGCTGGCTGCAGGCCGGGGTGCCCGGACTGCAGGTGCCTGCGCTTACGGCTGTGCCGGGCTGGCCGCTGCCGGGGTGCTGCCCGGGGCCTGCCAGCCGCAGGTCTGGCCGGCATTCTGCTGCTGCAGCCATTCCTGCAGCGGGGCAAAGTAGGCCAGCATTGGCGCGGCATCGAGCTGTTCGCTGCCGGTCACTTCCTTCAGCGTGGCCTGCCACGGCTGGCTGGCACCCTTGCCCAACATGGCCCAGAACTTCTTGCCGGCCTCGGCATTGCCATAGAAGCTGCACTCGTGCAGCGGCCCGCTGAAGCCGGCGGTGTCGCACAGGCCCTTGTAGAACTGGTACTGGTAGATGCGTGCCAGGAAGTAGCGCAGGTACGGGGTGTTGCCCGGTACGTGGTACTTGGCACCGGCATCGAAGAACTCCTCGCCGCGCGGGGTGGCCGGGGCCACGCCCTGGTACCTGGCCTTCAGCTCCCACCAGGCCTTGTTGTAGTTGTCCGGGGTGATCGAGCCGTCGAATACGCCCCAGCGCCAGCGGTCGGTGAGCAGACCGAAGGGCAGGAAGGACACCCCGCTCAGGGCCATGCGCATCTGCGCGTTGATGGTGGCCTCATGGCTCTCGGCCTGGGCATCGACCAGCCCGATCGAATTCAGGTACTTGGGGGTCATCGCCAGCACGATGGTGTCGCCGATGGCTTCGTGGAAGCCGTCGTTGGCACCGCCCTGGAACAATGGCGGCAGCGGGTTGTAGGCCAGGTCGTAATAGATGTGGCCCAGCTCGTGGTAGATCGTGGTGAAGGTTTCCTCGGTCGGGGTGATGCACATCTTGGTGCGCACGTCCGGCTGGGTGCCGCCTTCGCCGCCCATGTTCATGTCCCACGCGCTGGCGTGGCAGACCACGTTGCGGTCCAGCGGCTTGATGAACTGCGTGTTTGCCCAGTAGCTGTCCGGCAGCGCCGGCATGCCCAGCCCGGTGTAGAACTGCTCGGCCTGGCGGGTCATGTCCTGGGCGGTCTTCAGTTCGGCCGCGCGCTGGGCCATCAGCCGCTGTTCGACGCTGGCTCCGGCAGGCAGGCCGGCCTGGGCCTTGCTCAGGTTGGCCTGGTGCTGCTTTTCCAGGGCGGCGGTGATGTCCAGCGAACCGGCACCCGGGTAAGGCTGCAGGATGTCCCACAGGTTGGACCATTCCTGCTGCCACATGTTGCCGGTCAGGTGCGCCGGGATCAGCCCACCCTCGACCTGGCCCTTGTCGGCACCGTATTCGGCCACCAGCTTGGAGCGGGTGTAGCAGTGCAGCTGCTCGTACAGCGGCTTGACCTGGTCCCACAGGCGGTCGGTTTCGCTGACCACCTGCTCGGCCGGCATGTCATAGCCGCTGCGCCACATCGCGCCGGCATCGGCATAGCCCATCTGGCTGGCGCCTTCGTTGACCAGCTCGACAAAACGCTGGTAACGGGCGCGCGAGGCGGTGGCGGTGGAATGCCAGCCGCTCCAGGCATCGAGCTGGGCGTTGTAGTCACGCGAACGGGCCAGCACGTTTTCCAGCTGGCCCAGCTGGCGGCAGTTCTGCCTGTCGCCCTCGCCGGTGCAGTAGGTGCCGGCACCGTAGTCGCCTTCCAGCTTGGCGGCGATGCTGGCCAGCTCGGCCAGCTTGGCCGGGTCGCGCGGGGCGGGCATGGCGGTCATCAGCTTGAGCAGGGAGATCGCACGGGCAGTGTCGGCGCTCATCGGCTGGCCATCGTACTTGCCGGCCTGCTCGATCCAGCCGTTGAGCACGGTCATCCAACGCTCGTTGCTCTTGGCTGCGATGCGCTCCGAATCCGGGTTGATATAGGTCGAGGCCAGCCACTGGGCCGAGGTCATTTCCGGGTACATGGCCTTGTACTCGGCGTTGACCCGGGCAATGAAGTCATCGGCGCTTTCGGCCGGGGCCTGGGTACTGGCGGCCGGCGCGGCGGTGTCGGTTGCCTGCTTGTTGCAACCGGCCAGGACGAGCAGGCTGGTGCTGATGGCGGCGGCCAGGAGCAGATGACGCTGTTTCACGGGTGATCCCCTGCAACGAGTGGTAATTGCCGCAGGCTAGGCTGCCGCGGGCAGGCCTGCAAGTGGCACAGGCCATGCCGTGCAGGGGGGCAAGGCTTCAGGGCTGGCAGCCGGCAAACAGGTCCTGGTCGGGGCGGTAGGCGGCGGTGCCGACCTGCATCAGCCCCAGCACCGAGGCAAACAGGTTGTCATGCGAGGCCGGCTGGCGGCTGCGCTGTTGCAGGCAGGCCAGGTCCAGCTGGCGCGAGTGACTGAAGCCGGAGGAGAACCACATCACCATCGGCACCCGGGTTTGTTCCTGCGGGGCAATGGCCCAGGGCAGGCCGTGCAGGTACAGGCCCTTTTCGCCGAGCGATTCACCATGGTCGGAGACATAGATCAGGGCGCTGTCGTAGTCCTCCAGCGTCTTGAGCCGGGCGATGCTGGTGGCCAGGAAATGGTCGGTGTAGCGCACGGCATTGTCATAGCTGTTGGTGATCTGCTGGCGGCTGCAGCGGCCCAGGTCAGTGGACTGGCAGCCGGGCAGGTAGTGGTTGAAGCTGGCCGGGTAACGCTGGAAGTAGGCCGGGCCATGGTTGCCCAGCTGATGCAGCACCACCACGCGGTCGCCCTCTACCGCGCGCACGCGTTGTTCCAGCTGTTGCAGCAGGATTTCATCCATGCAGCGGCCGTCCTCGCACAGGCCGGGCAGCTGGGCATCATCGAGCCGGTCCACCGTCAGGCCGCTGCACACGCCCTTGCAGCCGGACTGGTTGTCGCGCCAGAGCACGCCGATGCCGGCACGGTCGAGCACATGCAGCAGCGATTGGTGGCCCTTGATCGCGTCCTCGTCGTAATCGGCCCGCCCCCAGGGCGAGAACATGCATGGCAGCGAAACCTCGGTGCTGCTGCCGCAGCTGTGCATGTCGGGGAAGTTGATCACCCCGGCGGCGGACAACTCCGGGGTGGTCTGGCGCTGGTAACCGTTCAAGCCCCAGTTCTGGGCGCGCACGGTCTCGCCGACCACCAGCACCAGCAGACGCGGTTTGCGCCCGGCCACGCTGGACAGTGCGCGCGCATCGCTGGCTACCGGCAGCAAAGTGCGCTGGCGCAGCGGATTGCTGGCCTGCAGGCTGCGCGGCAGGGCCACCAGGTAGTTGACCGGGGTGGCCAGATAACGGATCTCGCGCTGGTTGCGCATCAACGAGGCCAGGTTCTGGAAGTCCAGCAGGGCGCCGCCGAGCCCGGTCAACAGGGCCAACAGCAGCAGCAGAAAACGCTGTCCCAGCGCCTGACGCCAGGATTGCCGGCGCAACTGCAGCAGACTCAAGGCCATGCCCGGCAGCAGGCCGACAACGAGCACGGCCGGCAACAGCGACCATCCCAACAGTTCGCTGGCCTCCTTGTGGTCGGTATGCAACACGTTGCGCAGCATGTCCACGTCCAGGTACACGTTGTAGCGGTTCATCCAGTGCACGGCCATGGCGGTGACCAGCAGCAACAGCGGTACCAGCACGCGGGCATTCCAGCGCCAGACCAGCAGACCCAGGACCAAGGTGTTGGCTGACAGCAATACCAGCCCCATGGACAGGGCCAGGCGCAGGTCGGCTTGCGCCCCGCCCAGCACTGCCGCCCAGAAACGCTGGTTGCACAGCAGGGTGAAAAAGGCCGCCAGGATCAGCACCAGCCAGTGGCTGCTGCACTGGACACCCGGCAGGCGGAAGCCGGCGCTGCGGCCGAGAGGGGCGAGGATGGTGTTCATGCGTTGACAGCCGGGGCAAGGGGGGAGGAGGGCAGCAGCCAGCTGGCCAGGGTGCGTGCGCACAGCCAGCACAGGGCCAGGCTGGCCAGGTCATGGGAAGCGAAATGGGCGCCACGCAGTTGCTGGGCCAGGCCGAATGCTGCGCCCAGTGCCAGGGCCAGCAGCAGGGCCGGCCAGCGCCAGCGCGGTGCGCGCGCCGCGGCCAGGAAATACAGTGCGATCCAGGCGTAACCGGCACTGGCATGCCCGGCCGGGAAGCAGCCGCTGGCGGGGCCGCGGGCCAGCCAGGCCCGGGGCAGGCTCAGCCAGGGGTGCTGGCCGCCATAGCGCGCCAGGTCCCAAGGGCAGTCCACCGCGCTGACCGACTTGGCCAGGCTGACCAGCACGGTGGACAGCACGACACTGAGCAGCAGGTAAGCCAAGGGGCGTCGCCAGTGGGCCAGGCCGGGACGACAGCAGGCCAGCAAGGCCGCGCCGGCCACGCCCAGGCCGGCGGCGACACTGAGCCATTTGCCCCCCTGGTGCAGCAGCTGGCTGGTCCACCACGCATCGCGGTAGTGCCACTGGCCCCCTTGCCAGGCATACAGGTGGTCGGCCCACCAGCGGTCGCCACCGTGCTGGAGCAGGGCCATGGCGGCCAGCAACAGCAGCACCGGCAGCATGCGCGGCACAGCGATGGCAGGTTGGTACAGCGCGGGCAGTGGCATCGGGCCGGGCATGGCGGTCAATCCGGGGAGCAATGCCGGTCATGCTCGGGGCGCTGGCGTCGGAGGGCGGTGGGAACAGCGTCTGAAATCTGTCCGAGTGCAATTAAGCGTGCTTAACAATTGCCCGTACTTGTCCCCTGCAGGCCGCAGCCGCTGGTGTCTGCCGTGACCGGCAACAGTGACGGCCAGCCAGAGGGGCTTGCGGTGACCGTGGTGCGCGCAGGCACCTGGCCGGGGTCTGTCCGCCATCGGCGGCCAACCCTGCCGGAGGTCTGCTGACCGCCGCCATCGTGCCGCTTGCCATGGTTGGGTCAGTTGTCCACCTGCTGCCGGTGCCGGGCAGGATCAACGCCGCCGGAGAGCCCGCACCTTTCCGACAACACTACGACCTTGCCGGCCGCATACTGTTGCGGTGTGCCACCACCGGTGGCAACGATCCGGGTGGCGGACATGCGGTTGCTGGTGATTGATGACAACCAACATCTGGTTGCCAACATCTTTGATTATTTCGAGTCCCGTGGGCACGTGCTGGACGCGGCCCCGGACGGGGTGACCGGGTTGTACCTGGCCACCACCCAGGACTACGACGCGATCATCCTGGACTGGATGATGCCGCGGTTGGAGGGCACCGCCCTGCTCGAGCGCCTGCGCCTGGAGCACGGCTCCCGGGTGCCGGTGATCATGCTCACCGCCCGTGGCGAGCTGCCGGACAAGATTGCCGGTTTCCGCAGCGGTGCCGATGACTACCTGGTCAAGCCGTTCGCCCTGCCCGAGCTGGAGGTGCGTCTGGAAGCACTGCAGCTGCGCCGCGATGGCCGCGCGCCGTTGCAGCGGCTGCAGGTGGGCGACCTCAGCCTGGACCTGTCCACCCTGGAGGCCCGCCGTGGTGGACAGACCCTGCACCTGTACCCGGCCTGCCGCAAGCTGCTGGAGGTGTTGATGCGTGCCAGCCCGGCAGCGGTGCCACGTGAACGCCTGGAGCAGGCGCTGTGGGGCGATGAATTGCCCGATGGCGACATGCTGCGTTCGCATATCTATGAGTTGCGGCGGGCCATGGACGGGCCGTTCGCGGTGAAACTGCTGCATACCCTGCCCAAGCTGGGCTACCGTCTTCGGGTTCCTGATGCCGGAGTACAGGACACGACGCGATGAATCGCCGCCCGACCCTGCGGCGCAAACTGCTTGGCTGGCTGCTGGGCTATCTGGCCCTGGTCACCGTGGTGGTGTTTGCCGCCGCCAATTACGTGCATGAACACGCAGAGCATGCGGTCTGGCGGGCGATGCTCAACACCGAGTTGGACCGGGTGATCAGCCACCTGCGTCAGCAGCCCGGTTACCATTGGCAGGATTCGGACACCATGCAGCTGTTCCGCGGCGATGCCGTTGGCAACGGCTTGCCACCAGCGCTTCAGGCCCTGCACCCGGGCCTGCATGACGGCCCCTTGCTGGAGGGCCGCGACAGTGCGGTGATGGTGCGCCAGACCGATGATCTGGGGCGGCTGGTGATGGTGATGGACATCACCGACTTTGCCGCGATGGAGTCGTTGACCACCCGCCTGGCGATCCTGGCCGGTGCCGCCCTGGTGCTGGTGACCCTGCTGATGGCCTGGCTGGGCATGGCCCGGTTGGTGCGGCCGCTGTCCAGCCTGGCCCAGTCCATCGCCGCCCTGCGCGAGGGTCAGATCAACCAACGGGTGGCAGTGGACCGGCGTGGCAGCGTCGAGCTGGAGGTGATTGCCAGCGCCGTCAATGACTACCTGGAGCGCAACCAGCGCTTTGTCGAGCGCGAACGCACCTTCATCAGCACTACCAGTCATGAGTTGCGCACGCCGATGGCGGTGATCAGCGGGGCCGCCGAGCTGGGTCTGGACCAGATGGACCTGCCCGAGCGTGCACGGCTGCAGCTGCAGCGTATCCGCAGTGTTTCCGGCGGCGTTGAACAGCTGATCAGCCTGCTGCTGGTGCTGGCGCGTGACCCCAGCCGGCTGGCCGCGCTGGGCGAGCAGATCGACCTGGTGCAGTTGATCGCTGACGGGGTGCAGGACCACCAGCACCTTGCCGCAGGCAAGGAGCTGCAGATCAGCTATCGCATTGACAGTGATGCCCAGATATTTGCCCCGCCGGGGGTGGTCCAGGCGGCCATAGGCAACCTGTTGCGCAATGCCATCGAGAACAGTGACCGTGGCCAGGTGGTGGTATCGCTGCAGGCGCCGGCGCTGGTGCGCATCACTGACTCGGGCCATGGCATGTCACCGCAGGAAATCAGTGCGTTGTACGCGCGGCTGGCGCGTGGCCGGGAGCAGGGCCATGGCGGTATTGGCCTGGCCTTGATCGCCCGCTTGTGCGAGCACCTGGGCTGGCAGCTGGCCCTGCAGCCGCACGCAGGTGGCGGCACGGTGGCCGAACTGGACCTGTCGGCGTCGTTGATTCCGGATGAAGCCAGTGGCAGTTGAAGGCCGCTGCCGGGTGGTGGCCTTCAGTTGACCGGCAGCTGGCGCTCGATCAGCCAGCGGCGTGCATCCTCGGCATCGCCTTCAAACCAGGCCCGGGTCGAGCCCAGCCGGTAGGTATAGCCCCAGGCATCCATGTCGGCCATCAGACGCGCGCTGCCCACGCCGGGCAGACGCCCGGCCAGCACGATCTGCAGGTAGCAGGTGGCATCTTCCTCGGCCACCGAGTCGGTGGCATCGGTATCCACCAGCGCGCGCTTGTCGGCGGGCAGCACGATCAGGTGGCAGGCCTCGTGCAGCATCGAATGCACCGGGGTGTCATCGCGCACGTAGACATTGGCGCCAATGATCCCGGCCTCCGGCTCACCCCAGTAACTGCCGGGGATCTTTTGCCCGGCTGCCACGTGGTGCAGGGTCAGGCCGAAACCGGCGAGCAGGGCGGCGGCATCGCCAAAGTGGATCTGCGCCAGCGTCATCACGCTGGCGGCGGGGGCGGGAGTCGATGCAGTGTTCACGCAGGTACCCAACCCCGGCGCGCAGCGGCGCCGGGGCCTTGCTTACTTGTCGTCGGGCAGGGCGACGGAAATGTCGAGCACGTCGTTGGCGCCATCACGGACCAGGTCGACCTTGACTGCATCGACGTCGATATTGACGTACTTCTTGATCACTTCCAGCAGCTCACGCTGCAGCAGCGGCAGGTAATCCGGGCCGCCACGGCTGCTGCGCTCCTGCGCGATGATGATCTGCAGACGGTTCTTGGCCGTCTCGGCGGTGTTCTTCTTTTTATGCAGGAAGTCGAGCAATCCCATGCTTTTAGCCTCCGAACAGCTTGCTGAAGAAGCCCTTCTTCTCCACGCTGGTGAAACGCATCGGGCGCTCTTCGCCCAGGATGCGCATGACGGCATCGTCGTAGGCCTGGCCGGCGATCGATTCGGTATCCAGGATCACCGGCTCGCCCTTGTTGGAGGCATTGAGCACGTCGGGTGATTCGGGAATCACGCCCAGACACTTCAGACCCAGCACTTCCTCGACGTCGGTGATGGAAAGCATCTCGCCGGTTTCCACTCGTGCCGGGTTGTAGCGGGTCAGCAGCAGGCGCGATTCGAGCGGCTTGCCGTTTTCCGCACGCAGGGTCTTGGAGTCGAGCAGGCCGATGATGCGGTCCGAGTCGCGTACCGAGGAGACTTCCGGGTTGACCACGACAATGGCGCGGTCGGCGTAGTACATGGCCAGGAACGCGCCCTTCTCGATGCCGGCCGGGGAGTCGCACAGGATGTAGTCAAAGCCGTCGTCGGCCAGTTCCTTCAGGACCTTGCCCACGCCTTCCTGGTGCAGGGCGTCCTTGTCGCGGGTCTGCGAGGCGGCCAGCACGAACAGGTTGTCAAAGCGCTTGTCCTTGATCATGGCCTGTTTCAGGCTGGCCTCGCCGTTGACCACATTGACGAAGTCGTACACCACACGACGCTCGCAACCCATGATCAGGTCCAGGTTGCGCAGGCCGACATCGAAGTCGATGACGGCAACTTTCTTGCCCTTGCGTGCCAGGCCACAGGCCAGGCTGGCGCTGGTGGTGGTCTTGCCGACGCCGCCCTTGCCCGAGGTGACTACGATGATTTCAGCCAAAGGACTTCTCCTGGTGTGTTGGGTTGAGCCGGCTCAGTCCAGAGCGGCGATCATGATCTGGTCCTGCTCCAGCCAGACCTGGACGGCCTTGCCACGCAGGTCGGCCGATACATCGTCAAGCACTTTGTAACGGCCGGCAATGGCCACCAGCTCGGCGTGGAACTCACGACAGAAAATACGCGCATTCGCATTGCCCTGCGCGCCGGCCAGGGCGCGGCCGCGCAAGGTGCCATAAATATGGATGCTGCCATCGGAGATCACTTCGGCGCCGGCACCGACGGAGGACAGCACGGTGAGGTCGCCGTTGTGGGCGTACAGCTGCTGCCCCGAGCGCACGGTGGTGTGATGCATCTTGCCTTGCTCGGCATCGCCGGCCGGGGCCACTGGTGGTGCTGCCGCGGGTGCCGGGGCCGGGGCATGAGGCCGGGCCGGGGGCGGCGGTGCGGCATCCTGGTCACGCTCGTACTGGGCGCGGAACCTGGCCAGCACGGGCAGGCCAAGCTGCCGGCTGAGCTGTTCGGTGGCGCTGGTGCCGTAGGCCAGTGCCACCGGCAGCACGCCTGCCTGGCGCAGGCCGTTGATCAGGGCCTGTGCCGTGGGCAGGTCGGGCACCTGGGACAGGCCGCCGAAATCCAGTACCACTGCCGCGCGCGCAAACAGCTTCGGTGCGCGGCTGACGCGCTCCTGCATTTCCTGCACCAGACGTGGGACATCCAGGCTGCGCACACGCAGGTTGGCGATTCCCACCTGGCCGATCTTCAGTTCACCGGCCTGTTCAAAGTCATTCATCTGCATCACATCAATTCCCGGCCGGGGCCGGGGCGACAGGAGTACGCGGCTTGATGATCCAGTCCGCATCGGGCAACTGCCCACCGTAGGTATCACGGACCCAAGGGTAGCTGCACAGGTCCTTGAGCATCATGCTGGCACGTACATCGACATTGCGCATGGTGTTCTGGCCGATCTCGCGGAAGCCGAAGCTGCCATGGAACAGCAGGGCGGCATCGGCGCCGTGGTCCAGGAACACCTCGCAGGCGATGTGCGGGTAGCGCAGCTCGGCATAGCTCTGGATGTCCGCATACAGGGCGCGGCCGACACCGCCGCCGCGACGGCGGCTGGCCACCACGATGCGGTCGATGTAGCAAAAATGGGCGTAGCGCTGGGCAAACCAGGCAAAGTTGCTGGAATCGTGCGCGCTGGCACTGCCGAAGCCGATCAGGAAGCCGGCCAGGGCGCCGTCGCGTTCGGCAATGCGGAAATACTCGGCATGGTCATAGAAATAACGCAGCCGCGCGGCATCCATGGGCAGGATGGCAGAGCCGGCATTGTTGTTCAATGCCAGGACAGCATCGAGCTCCTGCTCGCGGACATCGCGGATGACAATGGACATGCACACTCCGGTGGGGCGAACGAAAGGCGCCAGGGCGCGGCCGATTATCGCACGCCCTGCCCGGCGGGCGAAGGGCGGCGGGCATGACCATCGGTACGGTGCCGGCGCGCGTGCACTGGCTTTAAGATGAACCATGTTCGGACAACTCAGTCATACCCGCGTGCTGCGTCACGCCGGCCTGTTCACCTGGGCCCTGGTGGCCCTGCCGCTGGCCTACAGCCACTTCTACCCGTCCTGGGATGATCTGGGTGGGCAGGGGGCACAGCTGTTTTGTGCCTACACCGGTTTCGGTGCCGGCTACTGGTGGCTCACCCGTGGGCTGGAAACCGGTGGCCACTCCGGCTGGTATGACCGCCTGCTGCTGGTGGCGCTGACCTGTTTTGCGCTGATGGTCAGCTATGCCAGCTGGTCGGGCCTGGGCTCGATCCTGATGATGGTCGCGGCCGGGGTGATCCCCTGGCTGCTGCCGGTGCGCGCCGGGGTGGCCTGGTTGTTGATCAGCCAGCTGGCAGTGCTGCCGGTGTACTGGTTGAACCTGCACATGTCGCTGTTCGAGGCCTTGATGCAGACCCTGCTGTATGCCGGTTTTTCCATGTTCGTGTTTGTCACCTCGCTGGTGGCCCGGCAGCAGGCCCATGCCCGCGAACTGCAGCGTCGGCTCAATGCCGAGCTGCGTGCAACCCGGGTGCTGCTGGCCGAAAGTGCCCGGGTCAACGAGCGCACACGCATTTCGCGCGAGCTGCATGACCTGCTCGGTCACCACCTGACCGCACTGAGCCTGAACCTGGAAGTGGCCGGCCACATCACCCAGGGCCAGGCGCGCGAACATGTGCGCCAGGCCCACGTGTTGGCCAAGCTGTTGCTTACCGACGTGCGCGAGGCGGTCAGCACCATGCGTGAAAGCGGCGCCATCGACCTGGCCGCGACCCTTCGCCCGCTGGCCGAAGGGGTGCCGTCGCTGGCAGTGGAGCTGGACATTCCCCAGCAGCTGGAGATCGACGACCCCGAGCGCGCCCACGTGCTGCTGCGCTGCGCCCAGGAAATAATCACCAATACCGCCCGCCACGCCCGCGGGGCGCGTTCGCTTTACCTGCGCCTGGCGCGCCGTGACGGCCAGCTGGTGCTGAGCTCGCGCGATGACGGTGCCGGTGCCGACCCGGCGCGGTTTGCCGCAGGCAACGGCTTGCGCGGCATGCGCGAACGCCTGGCCCAGCTGGGCGGCAAGGTGGAGATACAGACGGCACCGGGCAAGGGCTTTGCCCTGACCGTGATGCTGCCCGAACACTCGCCAGGCATTACGCTGATGCCTACCGATGAGGAGAATGTTGATGATTCGCGTCTGCCTGGTTGATGACCAGACCCTGGTACGCCAGGGGATCCGCTCGCTGCTGGCGCTGGACGGCGGCATCGAGGTGGTGGCCGAGGCCGCCGATGGCCGCCAGGCTGTGGCCATGATCCCGGCCCAGCGACCGGATGTGGTGCTGATGGACATGCGCATGCCGGTGATGAGCGGGCTGGAGGCGCTGCAGACGCTGGCCGCGGCCGGGCAGCTGCCGCCGACCATCATCCTGACCACCTTTGATGACGACCAGCTGGTGCTGGCCGGGCTCAAGGCCGGGGCCAAAGGCTACCTGCTCAAGGATGTCTCGCTGGAGCAGCTGGTCGGCGCGATCCGCACCGTGGCCGATGGCGGCTCGCTGGTGCAGCCGGCAGTGACCCAGCGCCTGCTCTCCGGGCTGGAGCACATGCGCAACGAGTTCGTCAGCCTGGACCGCCCGGACCCGCTGACCGAACGCGAGACCGAGATCCTGCGGTTGATGGCCAGCGGCTTTTCCAACAAGGAAATCGCCAACTCGCTGGGCGTGGCCGAGGGCACGATCAAGAACCACGTTTCCAACATCCTGTCCAAGCTCGGTGTACGTGACCGTACCCGCGCAGTGTTGAAGGCCTTCGAGCTGCAGCTGGTCTGATCCGGCGCGAACAACCCACGGTACCGGCCGCGGGCTGTTCAGGAAGGGGGGGCGCCATTAGGATTGTTTGGGTCACGTTCAGCACTGTGATTGATTTCACATCGAACACGCGCCCCCGGCCAAGCAAAGCCCCAGTGGAAGTGGGGTCAGAATGTAATAAACAAGCGGCGCGAAGCCTGCTAGGATGCGAGCTTCGCTTCAATTAACCCGGCCGTGGCATCGGCCTCGGAGACTCTTGCATGACCCGTATTATCGAGTTCCTGATCGCCTTGGGGATCGTGGCAATCCTGTTCGTCATCATCGGCGTCTGCCTGCCGGGTGAGCGCCATATCAGCGAAAGCATCGAAACCAACCGCAAGATGACCATCGTCAATGACACGGTCAACAGCCTGCGCCGGTTCAAGGACTGGAACCCGCTGGTGCTGCGCGATCCGGCCATGAAGCTGTCCTACAGCGGCCCGGCCAGCGGCGTTGGTGCCCGTATGGAATATGACTCTGCCGACATGGGCAAGGGCAGCTGGGAAATCACTGAGAGCCAGGAAAACGAGCGTGTTGTCTACACCCTGGACAACAGCCAGCGTGGTTCGGACAAGACCATGACCTTCCTGCTCGAGCCGACCGGCAAGGACAACCGTAACGTCAAGATCACCCAGGAATACTCGGTGAAGTACGGTATGGACCTGTTCGGCCGCTACGCCGGCCTGTATGTCAGCCGCCACGTCGGTGATGACATCAAGATGGGCCTGGGCCGCCTGCAGACCATGCTGGCCGGTGTGCCGAACATCGACTACCGCGATTCGAACACCACCCTGGCCGACCTGGGTGTGGTTGACCTGGCTGCCGAAGACGTACTGGTGGTCAACGCCGGCAACATCGATCGCGGCAACGAGACCATCCGCCAGTCCATCAAGGACAACCAGGAGTGGATCAAGCGCGTGATGGACAACAACGGTCTGGAAGCTGCCGGCCCGCTGCGCATCATCACCACCGATTTCGGCGCCGAGAAGTACGCCTTCGACGTGGCCCAGCCGGTGCGCAAGAAGGGTGCCACCGAAGTGTCGGCCGAAGAGCTGAGCGTGAAGGTTGATGGCACCCCGGTGACCTACAGCCGCCTGCCGGCCCGCAAGTCGGCCCACGCTACCTATGTCGGCCACATGGCTGGCCTGGATGTTGCCCGCAACGCCCTGCGTTCCTGGGCCACCACCAACGGCCACGAGTTGATCGAGCGTCCGTACGAATCGTGGAACGATGGGCTGGACAAGTCCTTCACCCAGGAAGGCAGCTACGACATCTACTGGTCGGTCAAGTAAGCGCACCGCGCTCACCTGCTGGTCCTGAAAAACGCGCCGCGCAAGCGGCGCGTTTTTTGTTGCCGGGCATTGTTTGCCACAATCGCTGGCAGTGACGTTTCGCAGGTGAACCATGAAGGATTTTGCAAGGCGCGCCCAGGGCAGCTGCGGTGCGTTGCTGGCCCTGCTGGCCATCGGCTGTTCGGCCTGGGCCACCCACGGCTTGCCGCCGGGGCGGGCGCAGCACAACGTGCTGATGGCCTGCCTGTATGCCTTCGGCCACGGCGCGGTACTGGCGGTGCTGGCGCAGCAGGCACTGTCAGCGCTGGCACGCGCAGGGCTGTGGGTGCTGTTGTGTGGCGTGCTGCTGTTTTCCGGCAGCCTGCTGGCCGGGGCGGTGCTGGGCTGGTCGACCCGGGCGGCGCCCTTGGGCGGGCTGCTGTTGATGCTGGGCTGGCTGTTGCTGTCGCTGGGCTTCTGGCAGCGCAAGGGCGAAGCCTGAATGAACAAGCCGCCTGACGGCGGCCTGTTGCTCAGCAGTCGCTGGCCACCCGGTGACACCAGTGCCAGGGCTCGTAAACGATGCCGTGCGGGTTGTCGCGCGGGTAGCTGAGCTGGAAACCGAAGCGGCCGGCATGGGCCTGCAGCCAGGCGAAGGCGGGGGTGGCCTCGAAGCTTTCCTCGGCCGCCGGCTCGCCCGGGGTGCCGATGTCCAGGGCACGCCCGCTGTGGTGTTCGGAAAAGCCGGGGGCGGCATTGACGGTGAGGATCTGCTCAACGCTCAGGCCGCGGGCCTGTTTGCGGGCAAAGATGCCGGCCTGGTAGGCGTGCGAGCGGTAGCCGGAGATTGCCTCAAGGACGATGCCATCGGCTGACGCGGCCAGGCGCATGCGCTGCCAGCTGCGGCCGGCGTGGCGGGTCAGCCACAGCGGCCGGCGCCAGCGGTCCAAGCCGGCCAGTTCCAGCCAGGCCGGTTCGGCGCACAGGGCAAGGCCGCTGTCGGTGGCGTACTGGTCTGCTTCCAGCCCCAGCCCCTGCAGCTGGGCCAGCAGGCCGTCCAGCGGCAAGTGGGCAGCGGCCGCCGGCAGTTGGCCGCGGATGCCGATGCCGTCGAGCACGCGCAGGGCGGCGATCAGGCCGGGTTCGTCGGGCAGGCGGCTGACCAGCGGCAGCAGGCCACCGGGCAGGCGGGCGGCCAGGTAGCGGCCGTCGGCCTTGCGCCGCAACAGCCAGTCGGCCAGGGACAGGCTGCGGGCATCACGGTTGCTGCGTGCGCGCAGCAGGCTGGCCGGCAGGATCTCGATCTGGGGGCTGTTGTACAGCCGCAGGGGGGCATTGCGCATCGCCCAAGCTTAGGCCCGGGCGGGGTTGCTGGCCAGTTGCTGCAGGTGCTCCAGCAGTGCCTGCGCCCGTTGCGGCTGCAGCAACAGGTCATAGCCCTGGTCGGTGGGCAGCCACAGCACCCTGTCCTGGTTGTAAATGGCCACCAGCGCCTTGTTGCCGTTGGCCAGGCGGTACCAGCCGCTCTTCAGCCCGGGCAGGCTGGTGCCATTGGTCTTGCGCCGGGGGCGGTAGTCGGTGTGTTCGGCCAGGTCGATGACCCGGGCCTTGTCCAGCTGCAGGCTGGTCAAGGGCAGGTGGCGACGATAGAAGCTGCTGGTGATCTGCAGCCCGTGCTTGTCCAGGCGCAGCTGCTGGCGGCGCAGCAGCCAGTCCAGGGCAAGCCAGACCGGCACCAGCAGCAGGGCCACCGCGGCGTAGCTGGCATACACCCCGCCAAAGCGCGCGTGCTTGCCCAGGTCCGCATCGAAGCTGGTCAACAGCAGCGGCACCAGCACCACCACGACGAAGGCGAGCAGGCGGGTCAGTTTCCCGGGGCGCTGCAACTGTGCGGCATCGGGCAGGCGGGTGATCGGGTTCATCGGGCGAGGATCCAGTGGGCAATGTCGTTGATCAGGCCGGTGTCCACCTTGCCCGGTTGCTGGTATTCGGCCAGCGTGCCCGGGCCTTCACCGGCGATGCCCAGGTGATTCAGGGCCGGGTAGTGGTGGAAAGTGAAACGCTCGCCCTGCAGGCCGGCGGTGAGCAGCTGCCAGTCGGTGTCGACGACCTGGAAGTCACGCCCGCCCTGCAGCAGCAGGGTGGGCAGGCCACTGGCCCGGGTTTCGCCCAGCACATCCACCGCTTCCAGTTCCTGCCAGTAGGCGCCGGTGAGGCCAGGCAGCTGCGGCAGCTGGGCGGCCGGGTCGCTGCGCAGGGCGGTGATCTGGGCATCAAGCTGCTGCAGGTGGGCCTGGGCGGCGGCGGGGTCCACCCCCGGGCTGTGCGCCAGCAGGTACACGTTCTGCTCGCGCAGCAGGTCCAGGATCGGCCGTGCCGGGCTGGCCAGCATGATCACGCCGGCGGCATTGCTGGCGCTGGCGATACGGCTGGCAAGCATTGCACCCTGGCTGTGTCCAAGCACATGGACCTTGCCGGCATCGATCCCGGGTTGCTGCTGGAGCAGGGCGACGGCGGCAACCGCGTCATCGGTGGTTTCCAGGGCCAGGCTGGCACCGTGGGCGAAATCCTGGGGGCGGGCCTGGCTGCGCTTGTCATAGCGCAGCACCGCGATGCCGGCCGTGGCCAGGCCATGGGCGAGGTCGGCAAAAGGCTTGTTCGGGCCCACGGTTTCATCGCGGTCCTGCGGGCCGGAGCCATGCACCAGCACCACCGCCGGGAACGGGCCCGGGCCCTTGGGCAGGCTCAGGGTGGCGCCCAGCGGGCCGGGGCCGGCGGCAAGCTGCAGGGTGGTTTCGCTGAAGGCCGCATCGCTGGGTACCGCGGCGGTGGCAGCGGCGGCCGGGGTCAGCTGGAAACCGGCGATTTTGCCTTGGGCATCTACCACGGTGGTGGCCAGGATGCCGCCCCGGGCAAACTGCAGGCGTTGGCTGATGCGGTCGTGGCCGGCATCGATGGGGGTCAGGGTGGCTTGGCCCACCTGCTGCAGCGGGCCCAGTTGCTGGCCCAGCGATTGCCAGACCTGTTCCAGTGCGGCCGCCGGCACCGCCTTGGCCATGGCGGCGCTGAAGCCGGCCTCGGCCTGCTGGAACTGGCCGGCCTGCAGTTGTTCGATCAACTGCCGTGCGGCCTGTTGCGGCGGGCTGGCCAGGGCGCTGGTGGCGGTGGCCAGCAGCAGGCAGGACAGGGCAAGACGACGGTGCAGGTGCATGGCTCAGGCCTCCTTCTTGAAGATCAGCAGCATTGGCTGCAGGCCGGTGGCGGCAACGGTCTGTACCAGCTCCCAGCCCTTCAGGCCTTCGCGGGTCAGGGTGTCCTGCAGCACCTTGGGGTCATGGCCACCCCACAGCTTGGGCTTCATTTCCACGGTGTTGTACTGCCAGCGGGTGCTCATGGTTCTTCCTTCGGGTCGGGGCGCGGGGCGGGCAGGCGCCCGGCCTTGCGCAGGGCGTCGCGCAGCACGTATTCGATCTGCGCGTTGAGGCTGCGCAGCTCGTCATCGGCCCAACGCTGCGCCGCCACCAGTACCTCGGCATTGATGCGCAGCGGGTAGGCCTTCTTTTCGCTCACTTGCGCATCCTGTGGGCGCGGTGCAGGCGTACCAGCATCGACAGCGCCAAGGCGTTGACCGCCACGAACACGGCAGCGGCCACCACATACACCCGGGTGCTGTGGCTGCCGGCCCAGTACAGGCCGGCAGCGCCGCAGAACAGGCTCAGCGCGATCAGCGCCCAGTGCACGGCCTGGTTGCGTGACAGTGGCGAGCCCTCGCGGCCGACCCAGAAGGCAATGCCCAGGGCCGGGAAGGCGGTCAGGGCGAGGATGAAGGGGGCGAGCAATTGATTCATGGCAACAGTCTTCAGTACAGGGAGCCGGCATTGACCACCGGCTGGGTGCCGCGGTCCGAGCACAGCACGGTCAGCAGGTTGGACACCATCTGGGCCTTGCGCTCCTCGTCCAGTTGCACCGTGCCCCCCTTTTCCAGCTCGGACAGGGCCATTTCGACCATGCCCACCGCGCCGGCAACAATGCGCTGGCGGGCGGCGATCACGGCATTGGCCTGCTGGCGCTGGAGCATGGCCTGGGCAATTTCCGGGGCATAGGCCAGGTGGCTGATGCGCGCATCGAGCACCTGCACCCCGGCATCGGCCAGACGCTCGGCCAGCTCGTCCTTCAGGTGCTGGGAGATTTCCGCCGCATGGCTGCGCAGGGCCAGCTGGCCTTCCTCGTGGGCGTCGTAGGGGTAGCTG
This sequence comes from Stenotrophomonas sp., assembly GCA_051885115.1. Lineage (GTDB taxonomy): Bacteria > Pseudomonadota > Gammaproteobacteria > Xanthomonadales > Xanthomonadaceae > Stenotrophomonas. Next base: position 74,649 of record JBJEWP010000024.1, read on the forward strand.
GTGGCCATCGCGCGCAGTGCCGATTCACTCTGGATGTGCACGAAACTTTCGTAGTCATCGACGTTGTAGACCGCCTCGGAGGCATCGTTGACCTGCCAGACGATGACCGCGGCGATCTCGATCGGGCTGCCGTCCAGCTCGTTGACCTTGAGCTTGCCGGACTCGAAGTTGCGCACCCGCAGGGACACCTTGCGCTTGCTGAAGAAGGGGTTGTTCCAGCGCAGGCCGTTGTCCTTGACCGTGCCGGCGTACTTGCCGAACAGCTCCAGCACGGCGGCCTGGTTGGGCTGGACCATGTACAACCCGGCGATGGCGACCAGGGCCAGCATGGCCAGGGCCAGCAGGCAGGCCAGCGGCAGCACCGGCGAACCGCTGCGTGCGAGGGTGCGCACCAACCAGATGCCGGCGACCACGGCCGCGCCGCCGCTGGCCAGGCTGGTCAGCAGCACCGGGATGCCGGGGAGGGAGTGCTTGGCAATTTCCTTCATTTCATCCTCGACTGATATCAATTTGATATCAGTGTTGCCGTTGGTGAGGCAAAATACAAGCTGAACAGGTAAAATGCGCCCCCCCTTCGTGATTGGCTGGATTGCTGATGAGTGCCCTGGGTACCCCATTGACCCCTTCTGCCACCCGTGTCCTGTTGCTCGGTGCCGGCGAACTGGGCAAGGAAGTGGCCATCGAGCTGCAGCGCCTGGGTGTGGAGGTGATTGCTGCCGACCGCTATGCCAACGCCCCGGCGATGCAGGTGGCCCACCGCAGCCATGTGCTGGACATGCTCGATGGCCAGGCCCTGGCGGCGCTGATTGCCGCCGAGAAGCCGCATCTGGTGGTGCCGGAAATCGAGGCCATTGCCACCGCTACCCTGGTCGAGCTGGAGGCGGCCGGCCAGCGCGTGGTACCAACGGCCCGCGCCGCCCAGCTGACCATGGATCGCGAGGGCATCCGCCGCCTGGCCGCCGAGACCCTGGGCCTGCCGACCTCGCCTTACCGCTTCGTCGATGACCAGGAAAGCTACGAGCAGGCGGTGGCGCAGATCGGCCTGCCGTGTGTGGTCAAGCCGTTGATGTCCTCCTCGGGCAAGGGCCAGAGCACCCTGCGCCAGGCCAGTGACATCATGCCGGCCTGGGATGTCGCCCAGACCGGCGGCCGCGCCGGTGCCGGCCGTTGCATTGTGGAAGGCTTTGTCGATTTCGATTACGAGATCACCCTGCTCACCGTGCGCCATGCCGGCGGCACCACCTTCTGTGCGCCGGTCGGTCACTGGCAGAAGGACGGCGACTACCGCGAGAGCTGGCAGCCGCAGGCGATGTCGGCGCTGGCCCTGCAGCGGGCCGAGCAGGTGGCCCGTGCGATCACCGATGAACTCGGTGGCTGGGGCGTGTTCGGGGTGGAACTGTTCGTCAAGGGTGACGAGGTGTGGTTCAGCGAAGTCAGCCCGCGCCCGCACGACACCGGCCTGGTCACCCTGGCCTCGCAGGACCTGAGCCAGTTCGCCCTGCATGCGCGCGCCATCCTCGGCCTGCCGGTGCCGGTGATCCGCCAGTTCGGGCCGTCGGCCTCGTGCGCGATGCTGGCCGCCGGCTACGGTGTGCCGCGTTTTGCCAACCTGGAGGTGGCGCTGTCGCTGCCTGATACCCAGCTGCGCCTGTTCGGCAAGCCGCGGGTGGAAGGCCTGCGCCGGGTCGGGGTGATGGTGGCCCGGGGCGAGGACATCGAACATGCCCGCGGCAGTGCGCGGGCGGCGGCCGAGTCGGTGGAGATCACCCTGGACCCGCTGCCGCTGGCCTGAGTGGGCCGGCAACTCGGCCAACACCAATGAAAACGGCCCGCGAAGGGCCGTTTTCATGTCCGCAGCACACAGGCCGATTGTCAGCGCACGTCCACCCACACCAGGTGGTGGTCACTGGCCTTGGTCGCCTCCGCCCCCGGCTGGCCGCTGGCCGGCCAGTGCACGCCGTTGCCCAGCAGCTGGAAGCCGGTGGAGGGCAGCACGTAGTCCAGGCGCAGGCTGCCGGTACGCGGGCCGAAGTCGCCGGTGGCATGGGCCGGGTTGCCGTGGCGTTTGATCCCACGCTCGGCATACACCGCGCCCAGCTCGCTGGCACCTTCGCTGTGCGGAGTGGGCATGCGCAGCACGCGCGGGTGTTCGATCAGCTCGACGATCGCGCTGTGGTCACCGTTGCCGTCAGCCGGGTCATTGTTGAGGTCGCCGACGATCACGAAACGGGCATCGTTGGCCAGGCCGCCGCAGCGGCCCTGGTCATCGCACAGCCAGTCGCTGTCGGCTGCGCCCTTGAGGTATTCGTGCCACAGCCGCAGCTCGTCAGCGTTGCGGGCGACGTTGCGTTTTTCCGGGCCGTCGAAGGCCGGCGGGGTGGGGTGGCTGGCCAGCACGTGGATGCGCCCGTTGGGGGTGTCCACCGGCACGTCCCAGTGCGACTTGGATGACAGCCGCAGCTGTTGCCAGACCGCATCAGGCCAGTAGGGCTGGCCGTTTTCAGGGTTGAGCGGGCGGTTGGCTCCGGGCAGGGTGTGCCACTTGAGCAGCTGGAAAGTGCGCACCGCCGCGGTGTCGATCGGGAATCGCGACAGCACCAGCATGCCGTACTGGCCCGGGTGCAGGCCGTAGCCCCAGGCGTCGTTGCCGCGGCCGCGGCCTTCGCCACCGACCACACCGTCGTTGTCCAGGTCCAGGCCGCTGGGCACGCCGGTGTTGACCGGGGCCAGGTAGCGGTAGGCGTAATGCAGGGGCTGGCCGTCGGCCTGGGCCACTTCCAGGTACTGGCGCTGGAACAGGTCGGCCGCCTTGCCTTCGGCATCGAAGTCGAACTCGTTGATCAGCACGATGTCCGGGCGGGTGGCCTGCAGCACGGCGGCAATGCTGGCCGCCTGCTCGCTGCCGGCCTGCAGCTTGGCGATCAGGCCGCCGGCCTGGTCGGTGTACAGCGAGGTGTTGTAGGTGGCCAGGCGAAGCCGGGCGGCGGCATCAGGGGTCTGGGTCATCGGTCCGGCCGATGGGCTGTGGCTGCAGGCGGCACAGAAGGCGGCGGCGGCCAGGATCAGGGGGCGCAGTGTCATGGCACGATTGTCTCACGCCGGGGTTGCCGGCTCATGACCGGCAGCCCGTGGTTGTTGGAACGGCGACCAGCGCTGGCCGTCGTAGCTTTCCAGGGCGGCGAAGTGGCGCTTGTAGTCCATCTTGCGGTGCTGGTTGATCCAGTAGCCCAGGTACAGGTGGGGCAGCTGGCGGCTGCGCGCCCATTGCAGCTGCTGCAGGATGGCATAGGTGCCCAGTGCCCGCTGCGTGCTGCGCGGGTCGTAATAGGTGTAGACCGCCGACAGGCCGTTGTCGGTGACATCGGTCACCGCCACCGCCAGCAGGGCGTCGTTGCCCTGGTGGTCGGGGCCGCGTATTTCCATGAAGCGGGTCTGCGACCACTGGCCGAGCAGGAAACGGTCGTAATCGGCGGCGGTGTGCTTGTCCATCCCGCCACCGGGGTGGCGGGCAGCCAGGTAGCGCTGGTACAGCGCCAGCTGCTCGTCGCTGCGCCGGGCCGGCATCACTTGCCAGCGCAGGTCGGCGTTGCGCTTGAGGCAGCGGCGCTGGCTGCGGTTGGGCACAAAGCGGCTGCAGTCGATGCGCACCGGCACACAGGCCTGGCAGTCCGGGCATTGCGGGCGGTACAACAGGTCGCCCGAACGCCGGAAGCCCCAGCTCAGGCCGTGTGGATACAGCTTGGCCAGGCGTGGGTCATCGGGGTCGATGACCAGGTCGCGGGCAGTGCGCAGCGGCCAGTAGCCGCAGGCGTGCGGGGTGCTCTGGAACAGCCGCAGTTCGAGGGTCGGGGCGCTCATGCCGCCAGCATAACGGTGCTGGCGGCGCGGTGCCGTGTGTCATCAGCCAGCCGGCACGATGCGCACGCGGAACTCGTCCTCGCCCACACCGGGTTCGCTGACCGGTCCGGCCGGCGCGGTCGCCGGGGGGGGCGTGGGTACCGGAGCCGGGGCTACCCCCGGCCGCTGCAGCACGATGAACAAGGCGACCGCGGCAATCACCAGCAGCAGGACAATGCGGATGCGCCAACCCCAGCTGGCCGGGCGGCGCGGCTGGATCTGCACGTTGGCAAAGTCCAGTGCGGTGGCCTGGCCGGGGGCGCGCCGGGTGGTCTCCAGCAGACCGGCCTGGCGCATGATCTCGCGCGCGCGCACCTGGTCGTCGGCACGCACCACCCACACCGTGGGCAGGTTCTTGCTGTCCGGCTTGTCCAGGTAGCTGAACTGGCCGCTGCGGCGGGTGCGGTAGGAACGGCCATTGGTGACACGCACCTCGATGCCGGCCTCGCGCAGGCGGCTGGCCACCGCTTCGGCGGTTTCCACCCGTTGGCTGGAAAAGATCTGACGCATGGCTTTCAGTTACTGGAAGGATGGGGGGCGACGCGGATCAGGCCTTCCTGGGCGGTGGAGGCAACCAGCCGGCCCTGGCGGTCGAAATACTGGCCCCGGGTCAGCCCGCGTGACTGCTGCGCGCTGGGGCTGTCAATGGAATACAGCAGCCAGTCGTCGATGCGGAAATCGCGGTGGAACCACAGGGCGTGGTCCAGCGAGGCCATGTGTACACCGGGCTGGTTGTAGCTGATCTTGTGCGGGAAGGTGGCCGTGCCCAGCAGGTGGAAATCCGAGGCGTAGGCCAGCAGTGCCTGGTGCAGGGCCGGCGAACTGTCGGCCAGCGGCTGGCGCAGGCGTACCCACAGCTGGTGGTAAGGCGGCAGCGCCTGCGGGTTGAACTCGTCGCGGGCAATCACATGGCGGAACTCGAACGGGCCGTCGTGGCTGAGCCAGCGCTGGAACTTGGCCGGCAGCCGGGCCAGCACGTGCTCGTCCAGCGGCGGTGCCGGGTCGATCGCCTCCGGCGGCGGTACCACCGGCATGGTGAACTGGTGTTCGGCTCCGGTTTCCGGGGTCTGGAACGAGGCAGCGGCGAAGAAGATCACCTTGCCCTTCTGGATCGCCGAGACCCGGCGCACCGAGAAGCTGCCACCATCACGGGTGCGGTCCACGTCGTAGACGATGGGGTGTTCGATATCGCCGGCACGCAGGAAATAGGCATGCAGCGAATGCACCCGGCGGTCACCGGCCACGGTGGCCTGGGCGGCGGCCAGCGCCTGGCCCAGGACCTGGCCGCCGAACACGTAGCGGGTGCCGATATCCCGGCTCTGGCCGCGGAACAGGTCCACTTCCAGCCGCTCCAGGGTGAGCAGGTCGATCAGTTCAGGGATAACGGTGGGGGACATGTCGGCCAGGCCAGCTCGCTGATAGCGGGCCAGTATAGCCGGCCGGGGTATCAGCCCTTGCCCAGCGTCGCCATCAGCCCGTTCAGCGCGGCCTGGGCATCGGCCCCGTACCAGGCATCGACAAAGCGTTCGAGCTGGATGTGCTCGCCCGCCAGGGCCTCGTGCAGGTCGGCCCGGGCAATGGTGCGGGTGGCCAGCATCGGCGTGCGTGGCAGGCGCAGCAGTTGCTGCAGCCAGGCGATCGCGCGCTGGTCAACCTGCTCCACTGGCACCAGCTCATCGACCATGCCCAGGGCGTGGGCGCGCTCGGCGCTGACCATCTGTCCGGCGGTGAGCAGTTGCCCGGCGCGGTGCACGCCGACCAGGCGGCGCAGCAGGCGCTGGATGCCTTCCGGGGCCACCAGACCGACGGCCACCTCGTTCAGGCCGATGCGGTAGGGCCTGGCCGGATCGCTGCTGGCGGCCATGATCCGGTAGTCGGCAGCCAGCGACAGCACACAGCCGCCGGCCGGGCAATGGCCGCCGATGGCCGCCACCACCGGGACGCGGCTGTGGCCGATCGCGCGCACCGCGCCGAAGAAGGCCTGCCAGCTTTCCAGCAGGGCATGGCGGTCATCGCCGTGGGACATCAGGTGGGGCACATCCAGCCCGGCGGAAAAGATGCCCTGGCCGCCGGAAATCACAATGCCGTGCACATCGTCGGCCTGGGCCTGCTCGATGGCGTGGATCAGGGCCCGGCACAGGGCGGTGTCCAGCGCGTTGACCGGCGGCCGGGTCAGCTGGATCTGGCGGATGTTGCCGTGGTTGTGCAGGGTCAGCGTGGCAGTCATGCTCAGGGGCCATCCGAAGGGGAGTGCCTGATGATAGTCAAAGTCTTGCTGGCCACGACCGCCTTGTTGCTGCTGGCTGGCCCTGCGCGGGGCGAGCGCCTGCCCGCGCCCTGCCTGATGCTGGAACAGGGCTGGGTTCGCGCCCCGGTGGCCGGGCGCGACATGACCGCCGCCTATGGCCAGCTGCACAACAACTGCCGTGTGCCGGTGGCAGTGCGCCTGGACAAGCTGTCCAGCCTGCAGGCGGCCAGGGTGGAGCTGCACCGCACCGAGGTGGTGGACGGGGTCAGCCGCATGCGCCCGGTAAGCGATTTGCAGATCGCGCCAGATGAGCACGTGGTGCTCCAGCCCGGTGGCCTGCACCTGATGCTGCATGGACTCAAGCCCGGCGTGCAGGCCGGCAGCGAGGTGGTGATCTGGCTGGAGGACAGCCAGGGTCGGGTGTATGTGGCGTATCTGCCGGTACGCGCGCGCTGAGGCTGTTGCTTGCCGATGCACAGGCGCAAACGAAAAACCCCGGCCAGTACCGGGGTTTTCCTTTCCTGCCGGCAGGAAAGGCGTCAGCTGCTGGCGTTGCGGATCGCCTCGGGCAGCGGCGCGCTCTTGCCGGTCTGGGTGTCCATCCAGACCACCACCACGTTGCCGTCCGAATACAGCACGGCCGCGTCCTTCTCATCGACGATGCGGTGGGCAATGGTCACGCTGGCATTGCCCAGGCGCTCCACATACAGCTCCACCACGATGTCGTTGGGCCACACGATCGGGGCGCGGTAGTTGACGTTGGTGTTGGCCACCACCGGGGCGATGCGGTCACTCATCGACACGCCTTCCACGCTGAGCATCCAGCGCACGCGCGCCTCTTCCAGGAAGGAGATGTACTTGGCATTGTTGACATGGCCCATGGCGTCCATGTCGCGCCAGCGCACGGTGATCGGCACGCGGGCCAGCAGCTTGGGGGTGTTTTCGCTCATTTATTCGGCCTTCTTGCGGGTGGTTTTCTTGGCTGCCTTCTTGGCCGCCTTGCGCGGCGGCCGGGCATCGGGCTTGTTGGCCACCGCAGCCGGCTTCTGGCCCGGTGCGCTGCCGGCCAGCAGCGGGGCGAGGAAGCGGCCGGTGTGCGAGCTGGGCGTGGCAGCAATGGTTTCCGGGGTGCCGCAAGCCAGGATGGTGCCGCCGCGGTGGCCGCCTTCCGGTCCCAGGTCCACCACCCAGTCGGCGGTCTTGATCACATCCAGGTTGTGCTCGATCACCACCACCGTGTTGCCCTCGTCGCGCAGCTTGTGCAGCACCACCAGCAGGGCCTCGATGTCGTGGAAATGCAGGCCGGTGGTCGGCTCGTCCAGGATGTACAGGGTGCGCCCGGTGTCGCGCCGGCTCAGTTCCTTGGCCAGCTTGACACGCTGGGCCTCGCCGCCGGACAGGGTGGTGGCGCTCTGCCCCAGCTTGACGTAGCTCAGGCCGACATCGACCAGGGTTTCCAGCTTGCGCGCCAGTGCCGGCACCGGTTCGAACAGGGTCAGCGCGTCCTCGACGGTCATCTCCAGGATGTCGTTGATGTTGTGGCCCTTGTAGGTGATCTCCAGCGTCTCGCGGTTGTAGCGCTTGCCGCCGCACACGTCACAGGGGACGTAGACGTCGGGCAAAAAGTGCATCTCGACCTTGATCAGGCCGTCGCCCTGGCAGGCCTCGCAGCGGCCGCCGCGCACGTTGAAGGAGAAACGGCCCGGTGAGTAGCCACGGGCACGCGCTTCGGGCATCTGTGCAAACAGCTCGCGCAGCGGGGTGAACAGGCCGGTGTAGGTGGCCGGGTTGGAGCGCGGGGTGCGCCCGATCGGCGACTGGTTGATGTCCACCACCTTGTCGAACAGGTCGAGGTTTTCCACTTCCTTGAACGGCGCGATGGTGTGCGAGGCGCCGTTGATCTCGTTGGCGGCCAGGGTGAACAGGGTGTCGTTGATCAGGGTCGACTTGCCCGAGCCGGAGACCCCGGTGACGCAGGTGAACAGCCCGGCCGGGATGTCCAGGTCCACCCCCTTGAGGTTGTTGCCGCTGGCCCCGCGCAGGTGCAGCATCATCTTCGGGTTGGGTGCATGGCGGCGCGCCGGCAGTTCGATCCGGCGCCTGCCCGACAGGAACTGGCCGGTGACCGATTCCGGAGCGTCCATCAGATCCTGCATGGTGCCCTGGCCGACCACGCGGCCACCGTGCACGCCGGCACCGGGGCCGATGTCCACCACATGGTCGGCCAGGCGGATGGCATCCTCGTCGTGCTCGACCACGATCACCGTGTTGCCCAGATCGCGCAGGCGGGTCAGGGTGGCCAGCAGGCGCTCGTTGTCGCGCTGGTGCAGGCCGATGGACGGCTCGTCGAGCACGTACATCACCCCGACCAGGCCGGCGCCGATCTGGCTGGCCAGGCGGATGCGCTGGGCCTCGCCGCCGGACAGGGTCTCGGCCTTGCGCTCCAGCATCAGGTAGTCCAGCCCGACATCGACCAAAAAGCCCAGCCGTTCGCTGATTTCCTTGACGATGCGGGCGGCGATCTCGCCGCGCCAGCCCGGCAGGCTCAGCTGCTGGAAGAAGCCCAGGGCATCGCCGATGGGCAGGGTGACGATGTCCGACAGCGGACGGTCGGCCACGAACACGTTGCGTGCGGCCCGGTTCAGGCGGGCCCCGCCGCATTCGGTGCAGGGGCGTTCGGAAACGTACTTGGCCAGCTCCTCGCGCACCGCAGCCGACTCGGTCTCGCGGTAGCGGCGTTCCAGGTTGGGAATCACCCCCTCGAAGCGGTGCTTGCGCTGGCTGCGGCCGCCGGCCTCGGTGAAATAGGTGAAGGCAATCACTTCCTCGCCGCTGCCGTACAGCACCGCCTGCTGCACCTTGGCCGGCAGGCTGTCCCACGGCGCATCGACATCAAAACCGTAGTGTTTGGCCAGCGAGGCGATCAGCTGGAAGTAGTAGGCGTTGCGGCGGTCCCAGCCGCGTACCGCGCCGGCGGCCAGGCTCAGCTCGGGGTGGGTGACCACCCGGGCCGGGTCGAAGAATTCGGCCACGCCCAGGCCGTCACAGCCGGAGCAGGCGCCCATCGGCGCGTTGAACGAGAACAGCCGCGGCTCCAGCTCGGGCAGGGCGTAGTCGCACAGCGGACAGGAATATTTGGAGGAAAACAGCTGGGCCGGGGTGTCGGGGTTGTCCAGCGACATCACCGAGGCCATGCCGTCGCCCAGCTTGAGCGCGGTCTCGAAACTTTCGGCCAGACGCTGCTTGAGGTCCTCGCGCGGGCGGAAGCGGTCGATCACCGCCTCGATGGTGTGCTTGATGCGCAGCGCCAGCGGCGGCACCGCGTCGATCTCGTGGACCACGCCGTCCACGCGCACGCGCACATACCCCTGGGCGCGCAGCTGCTCGAACACCTGCACATGCTCGCCCTTGCGCTCGCGGATCACCGGGGCCAGCAGCATCCAGCGCTGCTCGCCATCCAGCGCCAGCACCTGGTCGACCATCTGGCTGACCGTCTGCGCCTCCAGCGGGTAGCCGTGGTCGGGGCAGCGCGGGGTGCCGACGCGGGCATAGAGCAGGCGCAGGTAGTCGTAGATCTCGGTGATCGTGCCCACGGTGGAACGCGGGTTGTGGCTGGTGGACTTCTGCTCGATCGAAATGGCCGGGGACAGGCCTTCGATATGGTCGATGTCCGGCTTTTCCATCACGCTGAGGAACTGCCGCGCGTAGGCCGACAGCGACTCCACGTAACGGCGCTGGCCTTCGGCATAGATGGTGTCAAAGGCCAGCGAGGACTTGCCTGAACCGGACAGGCCGGTGATCACGATCAACTTGTCCCGGGGCAGGTCCAGGTCGATGTTCTTGAGGTTGTGGGTCCGCGCACCGCGGAGCCGGATGGTGTCCATCGCCATGGGGGATTCCAGTTGCGCCGCCGGCGCAGGCCGGCAGGTGGGAGGGTGGCAGTCGACCAGCCTAGCGAGGGGCCGGGCCGGGGGCAATGTGCCGGGCCGGCGGCAGGCACTTGCTGCAATGGCGGTTGAACCGTTGCCCTGTGGCGATTTGACCTGGCTTGGCTGCCGGGCTTAGAATCCCGCTCCTGTCTATCCTTCTGGGTAGATGTTCGCGACCACAATAACTACAGAGGAAGTCTGGTCATGTACGCAGTTTTGGTAACTGGCGGTAAGCAGTACCGCGTTGCCCAGGGTGAAACCCTGCGCATTGAAAAGCTCGAGGCCGACGTCGGCGCCGAGATCACCTTTGACAGCATCCTGATGCTGGGCGATGCCGACGGCATCAAGATCGGTGAGGCCGTCAAGGGCGCCACCGTGACCGCCAAGGTTGTGGAGCAGGGTCGTGCCGACAAGGTGCGCATCATCAAGTTCCGTCGCCGCAAGCACCACATGAAGCGTCAGGGTCACCGTCAGTACTACACCCAGATCGAAATCACCGGCATCGCCGGTGGCAACAAGTAAGCTCTAAGGAGAAGCAGTCATGGCACATAAAAAGGGCGTAGGCTCCTCGCGCAACGGTCGCGACTCCAACCCGAAGTACCTGGGCGTCAAGATCTTCGGCGGCCAGGCCATCGAGGCCGGCAACATCATCGTGCGTCAGCGCGGCACCCAGTTCCACCCGGGTGCAGGCGTTGGCCTGGGTCGTGACCACACCCTGTTCGCACTGGTCGACGGCAAGGTGGAATTCACCACCAAGGGCCCGAACAAGCGTCGTACCGTCAGCGTGGTTGCAGCTGTCTGATCAGCGCACGTGACGGCGGGCAGCGCCGGCAAGGTGCTGCAACGCTGAGAAAAGCCCCGCTTCGGCGGGGTTTTTCATTGCTCCGGCTGATGCCGGGGCGCCACCTTCCACCCGGCGCTTGCGCCAGGTTGGCTACACTTTCCCGCGGGCGGCCATCCAGGCCGGTTCGCACAAGGCAATCGAGCGGGTCATGAAACTTGTAGACGAGGCAGAAATCCAGGTCATCGCCGGTAATGGCGGCAACGGCTGCGTCGGCTTCCGTCGCGAGAAGTTCATTCCGCTGGGCGGGCCGGACGGTGGTGATGGCGGCAATGGCGGCAGTGTCTGGCTGGTGGCCGATGAAAACCTGAACACCCTGATCGACTTCCGTCATGAGCGCCGCTTCAAGGCGCAGCGCGGCGAGAACGGCATGGGCCGGCAGATGTACGGCAAGGGTGGCGAGGACAAGGTGGTTACCGTGCCGGTCGGCACTGTGGTGATCAACGTCGACACCGACGAGCAGATCGGTGACCTGACTACCCATGGCGCCCGTTTGCTGGTGGCCAAGGGGGGCAAGGGTGGCCTGGGCAACATGCACTTCAAGAGTTCGGTCAACCGCTCGCCGCGTCAGGCGTTGCCGGGTGAGGAGGGCGAGGAGCGCACCCTGAAGCTGGAGCTGAAGTTGCTGGCCGATGTGGGCCTGCTGGGCTTCCCCAATGCCGGCAAGAGCACCTTCATCCGCGCCGTATCGGCGGCGACGCCGAAGGTGGCCGACTATCCGTTCACCACGCTCTACCCGAACCTGGGTGTGGTCAAGGTCGAGAACTACCGCAGCTTCGTCATTGCCGACGTGCCTGGCCTGATCGAAGGTGCGGCTGATGGTGCCGGCCTGGGTACCCAGTTCCTGCGTCACCTGCAGCGCACCCGCCTGTTGCTGCATTTGGTGGACATCTCGCCGATGGAAGGTGGCGTGGAGGGTGTCTCGCCGGTGGAACAGGTGCGGGCGATCGAGCGCGAGCTGGAGAAGCACGACCCGGAGCTGCTGGACAAGCCGCGCTGGTTGATCCTGAACAAGGCTGACCTGATGTTCGAGGACGAGGCGCGTCAGGCTGCCGAGCAGATCATTGCCGAGCTGGGCTGGCAGCAGCCGTGGTTCCTGGTTTCTGCGTTGGGCCGCGAGGGTACCTGGCCGATCATGAGCAAGGTGATGAATTTCTTCGACCAGCAGCGCGAGGCGGCCGAGGAGCTGGCCCGCGAGCAGGGCGCGCTGTAAGTCTTGCTGGCGTGTCGCTGGCTTGAAAGGCCCGGTCTTTGACCGGGCTTTTTCATGCCGGCAAGCAGGGTGGGATGGTCGGCCTGGTTGATTGCGGGCAAGAAAAAACCCGGCCGAGGCCGGGTTTTTGGGTATCAGGTGCTGCAGCACCTGATACGAGTGCCGTTCCGACTAGACTCAGGCAGCTGCCAGAGCCTTGATGCGGGCGGTCAGGCGGCTCTTGTGACGAGCGGCCTTGTTCTTGTGGATCAGGCCACGCGCGCTCAGGCGATCCAGGATCGGCTGGGCAGCGGTGAAGGCAGCCTGGGCGCCTGCGGCGTCGTTGGCGTCCAGGGCCTTGATGACCTTCTTGACGGCAGTGCGCAGCATCGAACGCTGAGCAACGTTGCGCTCGTTGCGCACGATGGTCTGCTTGGCGCGCTTCTTGGCGGACTTGATATTGGCCACGGTGGTGGTTTCC
>JBJEWP010000025.1:0-21953 GCA_051885115.1 Stenotrophomonas sp.
TGGCGTACTGCCCGGAGAGGATCTTCTGCGCCAGCGGGTTTTCCAGCTGGGCCTGGATCGCACGCTTGAGCGGGCGGGCGCCGTAGACCGGGTCAAAGCCGACATTGCCCAGCACATCAAAGGCGGCATCGCTGACCTGCAACGTCAGGCCACGCTCGGCCAGGCGCTTGTTCAAGCCGCTCATCTGGATGGTGGCGATCGAGCGGATCTGCGTCTTGTCCAGCGGGTGGAACACCACCAGGTCATCCAGGCGGTTGATGAACTCCGGGCGGAAGTGCGCCTGCACCACGCCCATCACCGCCGCACGCATCTGCAGGTAAGCCTCTGGCGTGCCCTCGCCGGCCAGCTCCTGGATCTGGGCGCTGCCCAGGTTGGAGGTCATCACGATGACGGTGTTGCGGAAGTCCACCGTGCGCCCCTGGCCATCGGTGAGGCGGCCATCGTCAAGCACCTGCAGCAGGATGTTGAACACATCCGGATGGGCCTTTTCCACTTCGTCCAGCAGGATCAGCGAATACGGGCGGCGGCGCACGGCCTCGGTCAGGTAACCACCTTCCTCGTAACCGACATAACCCGGAGGCGCGCCGATCAGGCGGCTGACCGCATGCTTTTCCATGAACTCGCTCATGTCGATGCGCACCATGGCATCAGACGAGTCGAACAGGAAATCAGCCAGCGCCTTGCACAGCTCGGTCTTGCCCACGCCGGTGGGCCCCAGGAACAGGAACGAACCGGACGGACGGTTGGGGTCACTGAGGCCGGCACGCGAACGGCGCACCGCATCGGAGACGACCTTGATCGCTTCTTCCTGGCCGACCACGCGCTTGTGCAGCTCGTCTTCCATGCGCAGCAGCTTGTCGCGCTCGCCCTCGAGCATCTTGCTCACCGGAATGCCGGTCCAGCGGCTGACCACCTCGGCGATTTCCTCGGCGGTAACCTTTTCCTTGAGCAGCTTGAACTCGCCCTGCTCGGCCGCCTGGGCGGCAGCCAGCTGCTTTTCCAGCTGCGGGATGCGGCCGTACTGGATTTCGCTCATCTTCGCGTAATCCTGGGCACGCTGGGCGGCCTCCAGATCCAGCTTGGCTTTTTCGATCAGCTCCTTGACCTTGGTGGCACCCTGCAGCGAGGCCTTTTCGGCCTTCCACACTTCATCCAGGTCGTTGAACTCACGCTCCAGCGCGCCGATGTCGGCCTCCATCTCGGCCAGACGCTTGCGCGAGGCCTCGTCTTTTTCCTTCTTCAGCATCTCGCGCTGGATCTTCAGCTGGATCAGGCGGCGCTCGATGCGGTCCAGCTCTTCCGGCTTGGAGTCGATCTCCATGCGGATGCGGCTGGCCGCCTCGTCCATCAGGTCGATGGCCTTGTCCGGCAGCTGGCGGTCGGTGATGTAGCGGTTGGACAGGGTGGCCGCGGCAATGATCGCCGGGTCGGTGATCTCCACCCCGTGGTGCACGGCATACTTTTCCTTCAGCCCACGCAGGATGGCGATGGTGTCCTCCACGCTCGGCTCGCCGACAAACACCTTCTGGAAGCGGCGCTCCAGGGCGGCATCCTTCTCGATGTACTGGCGGTACTCATCCAGGGTGGTGGCGCCGATGCAATGCAGTTCGCCACGGGCCAGGGCCGGCTTGAGCATGTTGCCGGCATCCATGGCGCCATCGGCCTTGCCGGCACCGACCATGGTGTGCAGTTCGTCGATGAACAGGATCACCTGGCCTTCGCTCTTGGCCAGATCATTGAGCACAGCCTTCAGGCGCTCTTCGAACTCGCCACGGAACTTGGCCCCGGCAATCAGCGCGCCCATGTCCAGGCTCAGCACGCGCTTGCCGCGCAGGCCTTCGGGCACTTCGCCGTTGATGATGCGCTGGGCCAGGCCTTCGACGATGGCGGTCTTGCCCACGCCCGGCTCGCCGATCAGCACCGGGTTGTTCTTGGTCCGGCGCTGCAGCACCTGGATGGCGCGACGGATTTCCTCGTCACGGCCGATCACCGGGTCCAGCTTGCCGCTCTCGGCGCGCTCGGTCAGGTCGATGGTGTACTTGGCCAGCGCCTGGCGCTGGTCTTCGGCATTTTCACTGGTCACGTTTTCCCCTCCACGGATGGCCTCGATGGCCGCGGCCACCTTCTTCTTGTCGGCACCGGCCTGGCGCAGGGCCATGCCCAGCGCGCCGGCCTCGTCCACTGCCGCCTGCACGAACCACTCGCTGGCAATGAAGGCATCACCGGCCTGCTGGGCGGCCTTGTCGGCCTGGTTGAGCAGGCGCGCCAGGTCATTGCCGATGGACACATTGCCGGCCTGGCCGGTCACCGTGGGCAGCTTGGCCAGCAGCTCGCCGATACGCTCGCGCAGCAGCGGCACATTGACCCCGGCCTGGGCCAGCAACGGGCGGGTGCTGCCCCCCTGCTGCTCGAGCAGGGCCTGCATCAGGTGCACCGGTTCGATGATGGTGTGGTCACGGCCCACTGCCAGCGACTGGGCGTCCTGCAGGGCCTGGGTAAACCGTGTGGTGAGCTTGTCCATCCGCATGGGGGCGTCCTCTGAACGAAATGAAGGGTCGTGCGACCGATGGCTGATATGTGCGGATCGTGGCGGCCGGGTTCAAGCGCCCGGCATTGACCACGCAGTGGAACCGGGAGCGCATTAATTTTCTGTTGCAGAAAAAATGAGAATCATTATCATTACCTTCAAACCTGCTTCCGCAAGCCAGTCACGTTCACCACCCCGCCCGGCCTCTCTCCCCGGGTGGCAGCCTGCACGCACAGCCAGCGCCTGCACCGCGCGCATGACATCGCTCCGATGCCCACTGCCGCCTCACCTGCACAACGGTCCTTGCCTGCTGGCGCTGCACGCCACGCAGCAGCGCACCGCTGCGCTGTCATTGGAAAAACCACCGTGATCCGTTGCCTGCCTGCTCCCCACCCGTTGACCCTTGCCCTGCTCGGCGCCCTGCTCGCCCCCCTCACCGCCACTGCCCAGTCCAGCAGCAGTGACCTGGTCCTGCCCACCCTGGTGGTGGAAGACACCACCAGCAGCCCGTATGCCGGCAAGCAGACGCTGGATGCGGCCTACATTGCCAGCCAGCCGGCCGGCAACGGTGATATCGGTAGCTTGCTGAAGATCAACCCGGCGGTGCAGTTCGACAATGCCCAGCTTTCCGGGCTGACCCCGGGCGAGATCAGCCCGGCGGAAATCAGCATCAACGGCGCAGCCTTCTACCAGAACAACTTCCTGGTTGATGGCATGAGCGCCAACAACAGCATCGACCCGGCGCAGGAAGCCACCCCTTACCGCCTGTTCGCGGTGCCCGGCACCAGCCAGGCAATGGCCTTGGACAGCCGCCTGCTGGGCGAGCTGAGCGTGCATGACAGCAACATCTCCGCAGCCTGGGGCGGATTCTCCGGTGGTGTGGTCCAGGCCACCACGCGCCTGCCCAGCCGGCAGGCGCGCGGCGAGGTGTCCACCCAGATGACCCGCTCCTCCTGGACCCGCTACCACCTGGACCCGGCCATGGCCGCCGATCATGCCAATGCCTCGGCCTGGGGCGATGGCCAGCCCGAGTTTGAAAAGACCACCTGGCGCGCAACCGCCGAAGGCTACCTGAGCGAGGACTTCGGCCTGCTGGCCAGCTACAGCCGCAAGCGCTCGGTCATCCCCTCCCGCTTCTATTCCTCCCACCTGGTGCCCACCTACGGCGAACAGACGGTGGAACAGGAACGCGCCATCGACAATTACTTCCTCAAAGGCGTCTGGGCGGCCAGCGACCGGGTGGATGTCCAGGCCAGCGTGATCTACGCACCGGAGCGCAACCACTACTTCCGCTCCAATATCCAAGACTCCGGCATCGACATCATCCGGGATGGCATGCAGGCCAACCTGCAGGTGGACTGGCGCACCGACTGGGGCCTGCTCAAACAGCAGCTGGGCTGGAGCCGGGCCGAACTGAGCCGCGACCCGGACAGCGATGACTACTATTCCTGGAACCGTTCGCAGAGCAAGGACTGGGGCACCGGCAACACCAGCCTGCAGGGCGAGTTCGGTGACATCGAGCAGACCGAAAAGCGCCTGCAGTACTCCCTGGACCTGCGCTTTGACCCGCAGCAGTGGGGGGCGGTGGAACACCGCCTGGCCGCCGGCGTACTGCTGGCCAGCGAGCACTACGACTACGCCCGCCTGAGCGAAAGCAGCACCTACGTGCTGCCCAAGGCCACCACCACCTGCACCAACCGTGCCGGGGTCACCGACAACCGCACCTGCGCCATGGGCACCACCATCACCGGTTCGGCCAGCAGCAATGGTTGGGCCGGGCAGTACTTCACCCAGCGCACGCGCTATGCCACCGGTGCCTTCGGCTTCACTACCCTCAGCGGCGGCGTGTACCTGGAAGATGACATGCGCCTGGGCAATGTGCAGCTGCGGCCGGGCCTGCGCGTGGAAAGCGACGACTACATGGGCAAGACCACCCTGGCCCCGCGCCTGGCCGCGGCATGGGACCTGCAAGGCGATGGCCGCAGCCGCCTGCAGGCCGGTGTGAACCGTTACTACGGCCGCTCCATCGCCAAGTGGCGGCTGGCCGAGAACATCAACCGCCTGCGCTACAACGCCGAAAAGCGCAGCAGCCTGGACAGTGAGTGGACCCTGGGCACCCAGGCCGCGGCCAACATGCGTTTCAGCCGTCTGGATGTGGAGTACAGCGATGAGCTCATGCTGGGCTTCAGCCAGCGGCTGGGCGGCGTGGACACGGCGCTGAAGTTCGTCAACCGCCTGGGCCGCGACCAGGTGATCCAGGTCAGCGGCCGTACCCTGGGCGAGCCATCCACCGATACCAGCGAGCTGAGCGCCGGCTACACCACCTGGAGCAATGACGGGCACAGCCATCAGCAGGTCTGGAGCCTGAGTGCCAGCGGCCACCATCCCCTGGCCCTGGGACCCACCCGCACCACCTGGATGGCCGCGCTGGACTGGACCAACAGCATCAGTGCCGCCCCGACCTACTTCGACACCGAGGATGATTACTACCTGGACCCGGTGATCCAGTACCGCGGTGAGTTCATGCACCTGTCCCAACGCCCGGCCGACAACTACACCCGGCCTTGGACCGCCCGGCTGAGCTCGACCACCCAGATCCTGCCGTGGAACCTGTCGGTGACCAGCTTTCTGCGCTACCGCGCCGGTTACCAGCGCATCGCCAAGACCCGCGCCACCGCCGATTACCAGGGCCAGCAGGTGGCCGTGTGGGGCCGCACCGACTTTGCCGCAGCGCTGAACTGGGACCTGCGCATTGCCTGGGAACAGGCCACCGGCCAGCAGCAGGCGGTGTTCGTCAACCTGGACATCAACAACGTGCTCAACCGCCCGAACATCTACAGCGTCTCGGCCACCGACCTGCCGCAATACGAAACCGGCCGTGCATTCTGGGTGGAGCTGGGTTACCGGTTCTGAAACGCCACCTCCCTGCCGGCGCCATGGCGTGCCGGCAGGGCCTGTTTGACCGGATGTCACCAATCATGTCCTTCTCCAACCGCCAGCGCCGCCGCCTGTACCGCATGATCCTGGCCTGCCTTGCCCTGAGCATCGCGCTGGTACTGCTGGCCATCAGCCGGCCGGGCATGGCCCAGTCCGACAGCAGCCAGCAACTGGCGCAGTGCCGGCACAGCGTGCAGGCCGGCAGCCAGGACATGGCCTGCCTGCGGGCGCTTTACCGCCAGGCTCCGCCACACTGGCCGGCGGCGCACTGGTCGGTGGGCGTTGCGCAGCGCGAACTCGGCCCGCTGCTGCCGCCAACGGACCCGGCCGACAACCCGTCCACAGCGCAGAAGGTTGCCCTCGGCAAGGCCTTGTTCGAAGACCCCAGGCTGTCCGCTTCCGGGCAGATTGCCTGTGCCAGCTGCCATGACCGTCAGCTCGGCTGGGGCGATGGCAGGCGCGTGTCGTTCGGCCATGACCGTCAGCCCGGCCGGCGCAATGCCATGGATGTCTCCATGGCCCCGTACAGCAACCATCAGTTCTGGGACGGACGCGGTGGCAGCCTGGAAAACCAGGCGCAATTCCCGATCCATGACCCGGTGGAAATGGCCAACTCGATCACCCGCATGGAACGCTACCTGCGCCGCGATGCCGGTTACCGCGAGCAGTTTGACGCGGCCTTCGGGCCGGGCCGCATCGCCATGGACAAGGTGGCCAAGGCAATGGCTGCCTACCAGCGCACGCTTTACCCGCGCAACCGGGCCTTTGACCGTTACCTGGCCGGGCGCGACAACGCCCTGAGCGACAGCCAGCTGCTGGGCCTGCACCTGTTCCGCACCAAGGCCCGCTGCATCAACTGCCACAACGGCCCGACGATGAGCGACGATGGCTTCCACAATCTGGGCATCCACTTCTTCGGTCGTGAACTGGAGGACCTGGGCCGCTTCGAAGTCACCGGCAACCCGGCCGACAGCGGTGCCTTCCGCACCCCCTCGCTGCGCAACGTGCCGCGCAACGGCCCGTACATGCACAACGGCCTGTTCCCCAACCTGGAGGGCATCGTCAACATGTACAACGCTGGCGCCTTCCGCCCGCGCCCGGTCGGTGAACAGGCCAATGACCCCAGCTTCCCCACCACCGACCCGCTGCTGCAGCCACTGGGCCTGAGCGCCGCCGAACGCCAGGCACTGGTGGATTTCCTCAGCACCCTGTGAGCTGGATTGCCCACAGCAACCACAGCGGTGGCGCTGCCGCGCATGATCGACGGCGGCGGCATGCCCAAGCTGCCATTCTGAACACAGTGCGCTGCGCTGTATCTGCAGCAGGCAGCTGGAGAAAAGCACTTCGTTGAGGTGCTTTTCATGGCTGGATTTTCATTGGCATTTGAACAATTGGCAGCACCTTGCGCGCATCAGGTGCCAGCCGGCGCATTGCCTAGATGTTGCGCAGCCACGTAAAGGGCGTGGCGCTGCCATCGGCATGCAGCCAGTCAAAACGATCCCCGTCATGGATGTGCCAGCGGATCTGCGTGGGTGCCAGCACATTCCCAACGTCCTGGTGCAGCGACCACTCCAGCATGGCGTGGTAAATGCCGTCCGCATCGGTCTGCGCATCGTTCACCGTGCAACACCCAATACCGCATTGCAGCAGGGGCTGGTCGTCATATTCCAGAATTTCGATCTGGTGCAGATAGCTGGGCAGGTGCGCTGTATCAGTGGCTTGGTAGACGGCCATGCACAAAGGCTCCGGCCACAGGCAGCGCTGCGCGATCACCTCTTCGGCTACCAGTGTGTACGTAGTGCACTGGCCCTGTGCATCGTAGAGGTCAAAGCGTTGACCGTTGCGTGCATGCAGCCACAGGCGTTCGCAGCGCAAAGTGCCGCTGCCGTCGTCCCAGTCGATATCCCATTGCCAGCATTCCAACCCTTGGAACGGTGTGTGCAGGGTCTGGCGCACGGTACCCGTGGCGCCGTCGGTGCTCAAATAGGGCCGCCCGGAGCGTTGGAATAACGACAGCACGGCGTGCTGGATGGCGCCGCTTGGGCCAGGGGCTGCATCACAGGCATATTCGCCTGCAGGCAGTGCGCCCGGCCACGCAGGCACGGGAGGTTTGGCAAGGCTGGGGTCGTCCAGCAGCAGGCGCAGTGCCTGGAAATGTTCCGCGTTGATCACCATGCACGCGATTCTCGCACAGCCTCTCCAAGCCACTCGCGCGGCTGGAGCCGCTCCTGCCGGTAGATGCAGGGACCAAGCGCCCCTGCAGGAGCTGCCCGGGCAGCGACGGCTTTCCCGACGAGGCACTCCGCCTCGCGGCTGGAGCCGCACCTGCCGGTAGGTGCACAGGCCAAGCGTCCCTGTAGAAGCTGCCCCGGCAGCGACCATTTGCCCGCCCCCCTGATCGGGACGGCAGTGTCGGCAGCAAAACGGATCAGCTGCGCAGGCTGAAGGCCACCGGCAGGTCCACCTGCAACGGGCTGGGCAGGTACGCCGGCGGGGCCGGCAGGCGACGGGCGCGGCTGAAGGTGGCCAGGGCTTCGGCATCCAGATCCGGGTTGCCGCAGGAATGACGCACGCGGGTGGCCAGCACCTGGCCGTCGGCGGCGATGGTGGCATGCACCATCACCACGCCTTCCACCCGCTGGGCGCGGGCGGCAGCCGGGTAGCTGCGGAAGCGGGCCAGCCGGCGCATCACCGCCTGGCTCCAGTCGGCCACGCCCTGGCTATCCAGGGCCGGGGCACTGCTGTGCGCGGCGCTGCCATGACCGTGTGCTGCCTGGCCACGCCCGGCAGCGCCATGGCTGGCTGCGCTGGCATTGAGCTGTGCGGTTGCCGCGGCGGCAGGGCTTGCCGCGGCGGCGGCCACGCTGGTCGCGGCTGGCGTCACACTGACCGGTTCGGCGGCACTCACCGTACTTGCCAGCACCACTTGCGGACGCGGCGCCGGAGCCGGCAGCGATTTGGCGACAGTGCTGTCAGGGACGCTCGACGCAGCGGTCGAAGTCGAAGTCAGGGGCGATGTGGCCGCGCTGGCCGCCGCGCCCTGCTCACGCTCAATGCTGTCTGCACTGACAAAACGCAGCTGCACGCGTTCACTGGCCAGATCATTGTTGCCGGCGATGGGCTGGCTGGGGGCAGCCTGCACCAAGGCGGCGATCAGCAGGCCATGCAGTGCGAGGCTGCCCAGGGCCAGCGGCAGCCGCCGCTTCCAGCCCGGCACGCCGGCATCCGCGCGCCCGGCAAAGTGCAATCCCGCCCATGCCGGACCTGCCTGGGGGCTGCTGCCATTGCCGTGCTTGCCTGCTGCGTTGCCCAAGCGGGTGCCCTGACGCCATAACGAGAATCATTATCATATAGCAAAGCGCCGCCCTGCGCCTGACGCCCAGCTTGCTGATCCTGCCGGCATGTTGCGTGGCGGGCTCGGTTCAGCGCGGCAGCAGCCAGCCCCGGTAATGCACGATCAGCCCGACCAGCGGCAGGCTGGCGCGTACGTCGAAGGTATAGCGGCCCTGAGCATCGACATCCTCGCGGCAGCGCACCCCGGCAAACCAGGCCGCCGGCAGCGGCACGATGCCCAGTACCCGCACCGCCTGCGTGTTCCAGGTCAAGGCGCCGTCCTGGACGCCCAGCTGGAAATCAAACTGCACCAGGCCCAGGCGTTCACGCAGCCGGCCTTGCCAGGGCCACATCGTCGAGCGCATCGGTACACCGCCGAAGTTGCGCGTCCAGGTTTCCTGCCCGGCACTGCGCTGCAGGGTCACCGTGGTGGCCAGTGCCTGGCCGCCGGGCGGCAGACGCGCGGCCCAGGCACACAGCCGGGCCAGCGGGTGCCAACCGCGGTCGATCACGCACTGCCCTTGCCAGTGATCTGGCCCGTCGAGCTGGTGCAACTGCGCCACGCCGGGCGACAGGAGCGAAAAATCCGCGCCGAGCAACTGGGCAAACACACTTGGCTGGTTCATCACTCAGCCCTGCCCATGGTCCTGGTCATGGGTCGTATCCATACCCGGCCACAGCCAGGACAGCAGCCCCAGCACTGCGGCCAGCACCGCATAGGCGGCCGCCAACTGCCAGGTAATGGCAGCACGCAGGCCATCGATGGCCCACGGCAGGTAGACCCCGCCGCGCGGGTCGGTGGAATGCATTACGCCGAAGGCGGTAAATGCCGCGCCCAGCAGCAGCACGGCCACTGCCACTGCGGTACGGCGCTCGATCAGGGCAATCAGGCTGGCCGCCCAGACCATCGCGGTGATGATGAAACCGTTGCCCAGCACCTGCAGTGCGGCCACGTCACTCAGCCCGTGGCTGTCCACCGCCGTGTACAGCGCGGCAGCCGCCTCCGGCGCCACCCAGGTGCCGAACTTGATGTTGATCAGGTAGGCCACCGCCGGCAGGAAGGCCAGCGCCACCGCCATGGCATGTTCGCGGCGGGTGGACTGAAACGCCTGCACGGTGATGTCCAGGCCGACGAACACGATGATCGGCGCCAGCACCGCAACGGGCAGCCACTGCACCAACCCGGCGACCACGCCGAGCATGCCGCCGATGCCGACAAACAGGCCGGTGAGCAGGGTGTAGCCGGTACGTGCGCCCAGCCGCTTGTAGGCCGGCTGGCCGATGTACGGGGTGGTCTGTGCGACGCCACCGCAGACGCCTGCCACCAGGGTGGAGACCGCCTCGACCAGCAGCACATCGCGGGTGCGGTAGTCATCGCCGGCAGCACGCGCGCTCTCGGCCACATTGATCCCGCCCACCACCATCAGCAGGCCGAACGGCAGCAGCAGCGACAGGTACGGCACGGTGTGCGGCAGGCCGTCAATGAAGCCCAGGTTGGGCAGCGGCAAGGCCGGCGCCAGGCTGACCGCCGCCGGCAGGGCAAAGCCGGGCAGCAGGCCGGTACCGCCCAGGCCGTAATACAGGGCCACGCCGATCAGCAGGGCGAACAGCACCCCGGGAATGCGCAACGGCACCCTCCCGCCCGCCACCAGGATGTACAGCAGCACGCCCAGGGTGACCAGGCCGACCAGCGGCTGGCGCAGGCTTTCGATCAGCGGCAAAAAGCCCAGCAGCATCAGTGCCGCACCACCGATGGAGCCGAGCAGGGCTGCGCGCGGCACATGCCGGGTGACCGCATCACCGGCAAAGGACAGCACGCTCTTGAGCAGGCCCATCACCACCAATGAGGCCATGCCCAGCTGCCAGGTGGCCATGGCGGCGGCCGTTTCGTCCATGCCGGCGGCCTTGAAGCCGACAAACGCCGGGCCCAGCACCAGCAGGGCCATGCCGATGGAGGTCGGCGCATCCAGCCCCAGCGGCATCGCGGTGACGTCATCACGGCCACTGCGCTGCGCCAGCCGGCGCGCCATCAGGGTGTACAGCACATTGCCCACCAGCACCCCCAGCGCGGTGCCGGGGAACATGCGGGTGAACACCACCTCGGCCGGAAAGCCGAAGATGCCGATCAAGGCCATGGCGATGAAACCGAGGATGGACAGGTTGTCCACCACCAGGCCAAAGAATCCATTGATGTCACCGGCCACCAGCCAGGGACGCGATGTGGGGGAAGCGGGAGCCGGCATGTGCGGGAGGTTCTTGCAGGGGGGAAGCGATGATCGCAGGAGCGCCGCCTGGCTGCACCTGCAAAACGCCATGCCTGCCGCTGCCGCCGCCGCGGCGGCGTCTCACACGACCTGCGTCGGCGGCTCGGTGGCATCCACGCACAGACGGCCACGGCCAGCGTGCTTGGCCCGGTACAGGGCGGCATCGGCACGCTCGATCCAGCGCTCCACCGGCTGCGTCGGGTCGGACAAGGCCATGCCGAAGCTGGCGCTGACCGCGATCTGCTGGCCGTCATGGTCCACCACCATGTCCTGCAGGGCTGCACGGATACGCTCCACCGTGGCCTGGCCCTGGGCCAGGTCGGCATCCACCAGCACCAGCAGCAGTTCCTCGCCGCCGTAACGGGCGGCGATATCAATGGCGCGCAACTGGCTGCGCAGCAACTGGCCGACAGCGCGCAATACGGCATCGCCGCCGAGGTGGCCATGGCGGTCGTTGATCTTCTTGAAGTGGTCCAGGTCCATCAGCACCAGGCAGTCACTGCCGCGCATGCGCTGGCGCCAGGTGTGCAGCTCGGCCAGGCGCTCGAAACCACGGCGTCGGTTGTCCAGCCCGGTCAGCGCGTCCTCACCGACCAACTGGGCCAGGCGTGCATTGGCCTGGCGCAGCTCGGCGGTGCTGTCCAGCACCCGCTGCTGCAGGCGACGCTCACGCTTGCGTGCGGCATGCAGCCGCCACCGCACCGCACCGGCCACCGCCAGCAGGAACAGCAACAGCGCCAGCAACTGCACCCACCACTGCTGGTACCAGGCCGGCGGCACCTCCAGCTGCAGGCGGGTGATCCATTCCTTGCCCGGGTACTCATCGGAGGTGGTACGCAGCAGCAGGGTGTATTGCCCCACCGGCAGGCGGCTGTACAGCACCAGGGGCACCTGGTTGTGGCTACTGGCGCTGATCCAGCGGCTGTCCAGGCCTTCCAGGCGGTAGCTGTACTGGCGTCGTTGCGGGGCCAGGTAATCCATCGCCGAAAAACTCAGGGCCACACGCTCCACATCGCGTGCCAGCTGCAGACGCTGGCCGTCGCCGGGCAGTTGCGAGGGCGGCAACGGGCGGCCATCCAGATGCATGGAGACAATATGTGGCTGCAGGTCGGGCAAGGCCGGTTCCGGCAGCTGCAACAAGCCGGGCTGGAGCATGATCACCCCACTGCCGGCAGCCATGAACAGGCTGCCATCGGCACTGCGCACCATCTTGTCAGCCCGCAGTCGGGTGCGTGGATGCAGGCCATGACGGGCACCGAACTGGCGCCAGTGTCCCTGCAGGTCACGGTGGTACAGGTCGCCATCGCGGATGCCGGCCCACAAGCCGCCTGTGGAGTCCTCGCCCAGATTGGCAATGCCACGGCCCGGGCCCGGCATGGCCGGCAGCAGCAGTTGCAGCCGGGCGTCTGCAGGCAGGCCACTGGAGACCCCCTCCAGGGTGCCGGCATGGATCTGCTCGCGCCCGGCCAGAAGGGCGACGATGTAGCGGTTGGCCGGCAGGTCGCCACGTGAACTGCCCACCGGCACATGGCGGGCCTGCCAGGTGTCCAGATCCAGCCGGTGCAGACCCTCGCCGGTACCCACCCACAGGGCGTCAGCGTGCACGGCCAGGTTGTGCACCCGGTTGCTGCGCAGGCCGTGGTGATGATCAAGCATGCGCCGCAGCACCTTGCCCTCCAGGTCCAGCTCCAGCACGCCTTCACGCCCACCGACCCAGACCCGTTGCCCCTGCGCGGCCAGGGCCAGGTAGCGCTGCACCGGCACCTGCTCCAAGGCGCCGCCGCCGCGTACGCGCAGGCTGTCCGGGTCGATCACCGCCACCCCGTTGCTGGCTACCCAGATCTGCCCGGTACTGTCTTCGGCGATGGCCACCACATCGGTGCCGTCCAGTGGTGACGGCAGGCGGATCACATGGCGCTGCCCACTGTGCGGATCCAGTACCTGCACAACACCGTCGAAGTTGCCGATCCACAGCCGGTCCCGGCGGTCGATATGCAGCGTGCGGGCCATGTCCGGCTGCTGGTGGGCATGCTCGCCAGGCAGGCTGGCATCGAGTTCGACGATCCCGGCAGGCTCTGGGTCCAGATGGAACACGCCACGGTCACTGGCCACCCAGATGCGGCCATCGCGGGCGCGGATCATCTGGCTGGGATGGAAATTGCGCCCGCCCAGAAATTGGCTCAGGTTCACCGCCAGTGGCCGCGTGCGCATCTGTTCGATGGCCATCAGGCCACGCCCATCCACTGCGACCCACATCTGCCCGGCGATCGGCACAAAGGCGCGGATGGTGTTGCCGGCATGCAGGCCCTCGCGCCCATCCAGGCCCTGCGCGGCCTGGGCGTGCCGGCCCTGGATTCGCACCACCCCGTGCTGGATGAAGCCCACCCACAGACCGCCCTGTGCATCACCGGCCAGCTGCCAGATCAGCGCGCTGTCCAGGCGCTGCTGCAGGCCGGGATGATCCACCTGTACCGGCTGGAACTGCCGCTGCCCCGGCCCACGCTGGTACAGCCCGGGCGCAGCAGCCACCCACAGGGTGCCATCAGCCGTCTGCTCGACATCAAAAATACGCTCACCGTCCACCGGCCGCGGCAGGTCCAGATCCACTGGCTGCAGCAGGTTGCTGCCGGCATCCCAGTAGAACAACCCCTGTTCGGCGGCCACCCAGGCGCCGCCGTCACGTGCCGGCTCGATCGCATTGATCCGGTTCAAACGCCGGCCGTCCGCCAGCGTCACCGGCACAAAGCGGTCATCGGCCAGCTGCCAGCGCAGCACCCCTTCACGGTCACCACCGATCAATACATCGCCATTGTCCAGCGGGTGGAACACACGGGTGAAACCGGTGGCCATTGCCGGCACCTGGGCCGGCTCATAACGCTGGACCAGATCCCCGTCCAGACGGATGGCCCCGTCATTGGTGCCGATCCAGATCCGGCCGCGGCTGTCCTGGGAAACGCTGTAGGCATTGCGCACAGCCGGGCCATTGTCCCCGGTAAGCACGGTATGCCCGCGCAGGGCGGCAAAAGCCTGCCACCCAGGTGCGGCGCCGGCCAAGGCCAGTGGCGCGCACAACAGCAGCATCACAGCGGCCAGCAACACGCACACAGCGCGGCAACTGCCGTCGGCCACACGGCCGTGCATCATCCTGCGCACGCTGTCATTGCCCCCTGTCCCACATCACCGATCCTGCGGTCCTGGCTTCAAGCTTGCCCGCGATGTGTGGCGATGACAACGATCAATCCGGCAGGCGTTCCACACAGACACGGTTGCGACCCTCGCGTTTGGCCCGGTACAGGGCAAGGTCGGCCCGCTCGATCCATTGCTCGGCAGTCTGCCCGGGGCGCAATTGTGCCACCCCGAAACTGGCAGTGATCGACAACACGCCCTGTGGGCAGGGCAGCTGCAGGGCGGCAATGCCCTGGCGCAACCGCTCGGCCACCTCCGCCGCGTCGTCGGCAGCGGTGTTGGGCAGCAACAGCAGCAACTCCTCACCGCCATAACGTGCGGCCATGTCCTGCGCCCGCAGGGCCCCGTGCAGCAGCCTGGCCACCGCACGCAGCACCGCATCGCCGGCGGCGTGGCCATGGCAGTCGTTGACATCCTTGAAGTGGTCCAGGTCCAGCAGCAGCAGGCTGTGGGTGCCCCGGTGCCGCTGGCCTTCCTCGATCAATTCGTTGATCCGCTGGAGCAGGCGGCGGCGGTTGTACAGGCCGGTCAGTGCATCCTCGCCGGCCAGCGCGGCCAGCTGCACATTGGCCCGCTGCAGCTCCTCGGTGCGCTGGGCCACCAGCTGCTCCAGCCGGCGCTGGCGACGGCGGGCAATCTGTTCGCGGGCCCACAGCAGCAGGGACACCAGCAGCACCAGGCTGGCCACCAGCAGCACATGCACCCAGCGGTTCTGGTACCACAGCGGCAGCACCTGCAACGGGTAACGGCTGACCCACTGCTGCCCCGGCTGCTCCTCGCTGGCCACCCGCAGCAGCAAGGTGTAATCGCCAGCCGGCAACCTGCCGTACAGGGCCATCGGCGCCACCCCGGCCTCGAGCACGGTCCAGTCGCGGTCGTGCCCTTCCAGCTTGAAGGCATGCCGGTAGCGCTGCGCATCCATCAACTGCAGGGCGGAGAACTCCACCAGCAGGCGCTGCTGGTGCGGCTGCAGGTGCAGGCTCTGGCCCGGTGCGGGCAGCCGGCCTTCCGGCCAGCGCTGGCCGTCCACCTGCACTGCGGTGATCACCGGCACCCGCTGCGGGGCCGGCTGTGGTGGCCCCTGCAAGCGCCTGCCATCCACCACGCTGACCCCGATGCCGCTGCCGAACAGCAGCTCGCCACTGTCCAGCCGCTGTACCGCCGAACGGCGGAAACCACGGCTGTCATGCACGCCATCACGGGCACCGTACAGCCACACCCGGCCATCGGTGCGCACCACGCCCAGCCCGGCCGGGGTGGTGCTGAACCACAACTGGTGCTGCTGGTCGAGCTGCAACGAATTGATCTCCAGCGCGGCCGTGCCGGCAATCGGCCGGACCGCACCGCTGTGGCCATCCAGGTGGAAGATGCCGGCGCCGGTGGCCACCCACAGGTGCGGGCCATCCACCGCCAGGCCATGGATCAGGCGTGCGCGCGAAACGGCCAGCGGGTCATCGGCAGCGCTCAGCTCGACCGCCTGCGCCTGCCAGCGCGCCAGGTCGATGCGGTGCAAGCCTTCGCTGGTGCCGGCCCACAACCACGGCCCCTGGGTCGCCAGCACGGTGACATGGGTGGTGCGCAAGCCATGGCCATCGGAAACCATCTGCCGCCGGACATGGCCCTGCAGGTCCACCTCCAGCAGGCCATCGTGATAGCCCAGCCAGGCCCGCTGGCCGGCCACCACCATCGCATTGACCGGGCCGCTGGCCCGCGCTGACAGCTCGCCGGCCGGGCGTACCTGGCCAGTGTGCCGGTCCATCCAGGCCACACCGCTGCCGGCCAGCCACAACCGGCCCCGTTCATCCACCGCCATCGCATTGACCGAGCCTTCGGCCAGCGGCCCGGGCAGGGTGAACAGGCGCCGTTGGCCGGAGGCCAGGTCCCAGCGCAACAATTCGCCGGCCTCGCGGCCCAGCCACAGCTGCTGGTCCTGGTCCAGCAGCAGCGAGCGGGTGATGTTGAAGCGCTGCCGTGGGTCCACTCCCGGCGGGGTGACGTCCAGTTCGTAAACCCCGCGCGGGTCGGGGTCGAAATGGAACACCCCGCGGTCACTGGCTGCCCAGATCCGCCCGTCATCGCTCTGGATCAGGCCACGGACATGGAAATTGCGCTGGCCTTCAAACGCATTCAGGCTCACCGCAACCGGGCTGGCCTGGGTACAGGCGGCCACGCAACTGATCAGGCCCTGGCCATCGGTGCCCAGCCACATCCGCCCTGCGGCCCACAACAGGCTGCGGATGGTGCGACCCCGGTGCACCCCCTGCTCGCCGTCCAGACCGGCGGGGGCAAATGCCTGCGCACCATCGATCACCACAGCGCCGGAACGCACCAGCCCAGCCCAGATTCGCCCACGCCCATCCTCGGCCAGGCTCCAGATGGTTTCATCGGCCAGCCGTCGGTCCAGCTGCGGCTGGCCGGTGGCCACGGCAACAAACGCCGCGTCACCGGCCGCACGCCGGTACAGGCCGTTGTGACGGGCCACCCACAGGCTGCCGTCGCGGCCCTGCAGCACCGCAAACACCCGCGGGGTGAGCTGGGGCAGACCGTGCAGCCCGGCCACCGGCTGCAATCGGCGGCTGTCACCGCCGGGCCAGTGGAACAGGCCCTGCTCGGCCGCCACCCAGGCCCCGCCAGCAGCATCGGCAGCCAGGCCGTTGATCCGGGTCAGCACCCTGCCATCGTCGCTTTGCAGACGCAGCAAACGACCACTGTCCAACTGCCACAGCAGGACACCCTCGCGGTTGCCGCCGACCAGCATGTCGCCGTTGTCCAGCGCCAGCAGGGCCCGGATGTAGCCCTGTTCCAGCGGTGCCTGGCCGCCGCGGTAATGGCGTACCTGCACCCCGTCCAGCCGGGTCAGGCGGCTGTAGCCACCGATCCACAGCCGCCCGCGCCGGTCCAGTGCCAGGCTGGTGGTGGCCCCCACTGCCTGGCCGTTGTCGCTGACGTTGACCGGTACCGCGCTGACCGCCCGGTAGGCCGCCAGCGGGCCGTCGGCCGCCGCCTGCGCCAGCGGCAGGGGCAGCACCCAGGCCAGCAGGCACAGCATCAGCACACCGCCTGCCCGGCGGCGCAGACAGGCCAATGCACTGCCTCCGCAACCACCCGGCACGGCCATCTCAGTCAGCCATCCAGACCAGGGTGGCCAGACGCCCGCTGCGGCGGTCTCGGCGGTGGGAAAAGAAGGATTCCGGCTCGCTGATGGTGCAGCGGTTGCCGCCATGCACCGCGGCCGTCGCCAGCCCGGCACCGGCCAGCCGCTGCCGGGCCAGTGCATACAGGTCCACCCGCCAATGCCCCGGTCCGGTGGCGACAAAGGCCTGCGCGGCCTGCGGGTCATGGGCCAGGAAAGCCGCGCGCACGTCCTCGCCAACCTCGTAGGCTGCCGGGCCGGCCGCCGGGCCGAGCCAGGCCTGCAAGTGCTGCGCCGGCGTGCGCATCGCCGCCACCGTGGCCTCCAGCATGCCCTCGGCCAGACCACGCCAGCCGGCATGGGCGGCCGCCACCTCGCTGCCATCGGCTGCTGCCAGCACCACCGGCAGGCAATCGGCGGTAAGGATGGCCAGCACCACCCCGCGCTGGTCGGTCACCGCGGCATCGGCTACCGGCTCGTCGGCCGCAGCCAGCGGCCGGCCGGCAGCCGTGGCACGGAATACACCGGTGCCATGCACCTGGCGCAACCAGTGCGGCCATGACGGCAGGCCTGCCAGCCGCGCCAGTTCGGCCCGGTTGGCCTCCACCACCGAAGGCGCATCGCCATCGGCTGCGCTGCGGTTGCCCAGGTTGAAATGGTCAAACGGCGGCAGCGAGGCCCCGGCGCCGTGGCGCAGGGTGGCCAGCGCCTGCACGCCCGGCGGCGCCGGCCAGTCGGCTGGCAGCCAAGGGCCGCTTTGCAGGGTCGGCTCGACCATGGCTCACCAGCGCTCGCGCGCTTCCGCCTGCCGGGTGTCATCGCGCAGGGCCGCAATCAGCGCCTGCATGTCCGCCGGCAGCGGTGCAGTGCAGCGCACCGGCTCGCCGGTCACCGGGTGGCTGAACTCCAGCACTTCGGCATGCAGGGCCTGACGCTTGAAGCCGCGCAGCGCCGCCACCAGCTCCTCGGTCGCCCCGCGTGGCAGCTTGAGCGAGCCACCGTAGAGCTGGTCACCGATGATCGGCTGCTTCAGATGGGCCATGTGCACACGGATCTGGTGGGTACGCCCGGTTTCCAGGCGGCATTCCAGCACGGTGTGGGCACGGAAACGCTCGCGCAGGCGGTAATGGGTGATCGCTTCCTTGCCGTCCTCGCGCACGCCCATCTTCAGGCGGTCGCGCGGGTGGCGGTCAATCGGGAAATCAGCCGTGCCGCCGGCGACCAGCGAACCGGCCACCACGGCCACGTACTGGCGGTGCACATCACGCGCGGAGAGCTGCTCGACCAGGGCTGTCTGGGCCTCGATCGTGCGCGCAATCACCATCACCCCGGAGGTGTCCTTGTCCAGCCGGTGGACGATACCGGCGCGCACCAGCTGGGCCGCTTCCGGGTAACGGAACATCAATGCATTGACCAGGGTGCCGCTGTGGTTGCCGGCACCCGGGTGCACCACCAGGCCGACCGGCTTGTTGATCACCAGCAGGTGTTCGTCCTCGTACAGCACGTCCAGGGCGATATCTTCCGGCTCGGCCAGGGTCTGGGTTTCCAGCTCCACGTCCAGGCTCAGCTGCTGGCCGCCGAACACCGTGTCGCGCGGGCGCACCTGGGCCCCGTCGAGCAGCAGCTTGCCGGACTTGATCCACTCACTGAGCCGTGAACGCGAGTAAGTGGGAAACAGTTCGGCAGCCACCACATCCAGCCGGAGGCCGGTGGATGCGTCGGGCACAACGGCCTGGGACAGGGTTTGCGGGGGGGTCTGGGACATGGGCGAGGGCTCAATGAAAGGAGCTGGCAGCAAAATCGGCTGCCGGGAGGTACATAGGCTATCATCGACCTTCCGTATTCCCTTGCGTCCAGCCTGAACCATGATTCGACGCTCCAGCCTGATGTCCTCATCGTCCCGCCTGGCCACCCTGCTGCTGGTCAGCACCCTGGCCGTCACCGGTTGCTCGCGCGGCACCAAGGATGACGCACCGGAAGGCACCCCGGTACAGACCCTGTACCAGGACAGCCAGAAGCTGCTGGAATCGGGCAACTGGTCCGGTGCCGAAGCCGGCTACCGCCGCCTGCTGGCACAGTTCCCCTACGGCCCGTACACCGAGCAGGCGCTGATCGAAACCGCCTACGCCCAGTACAAGGCCGGCAAGCACGATGACGCGGTGTCCACCATCGACCGTTTCATCCGCACCTACCCGACCCACCGCAACATTGCCTACCTGTACTACCTGCGCGGGCTGGCCAACTCCAACCGTGACACTGTGTTCCTGCGCCGGGTCTGGTCGCTGGACTCCAGCCGCCGCGACCTCTCCGCACCGCGCCAGGCCTTTGCCGACTTCGGCATCGTGGTCGACCGCTACCCCAACAGCCGCTACGCCGCCGACGCCCGCCAGCGCATGGGCCAGCTGCGTGATGTGTTCGCCCTGGGCGAACTGAACAGCAGCCTGTACTACCTGCGCCGCGGCGCCTGGACCTCGGCTGCCGGCCGCGCCAGCTACGTGCTGGAAACCTACCCGGACAGCAGCTACCAGGCCGACGCCGTGGCCATTCTGGCTGCCTCCTACGAAGGCCTGGGCAACCAGGAGCTGGCCACGGGTGCCCGCACCCAGCTGGCGTCCGTGGATGCCAACCACCCCTACCTGAGCGGCAAGTGGCCCAATTACAGCTGGATGATCCGCAAGCTCAACCCGTTTGCCGGCGAGAAGTCGCCGCTGACCGGCGAGCGCAACGCCACCATCCAGCGCAAGTAAGCCTTGCTGCAAACAACAAAAAGGGCCCGCGAGGGCCCTTTTTGTTGCCGGTCCCAGCGGGTTGCCGGCCAGTGCCGGACACGCCGGGCCCAGGCTCAGCCGCGGTAAGCGTTGCTGATCGGGTAGCGGCGCTCGCGGCCGAAGGCCCGCCGGCTGACCTTGGGCCCCGGTGCGGCCTGCTGGCGCTTCCACTCCGAGGTGCGCACCAGGCCGAGCACGCGGTCCACCATTGCCTCGGCATAACCGGCGGCAATGATCTCCTCGCGTGACTGCTCATTGTCGATGTGGCGGTAGAGGATGCCGTCGAGCACGTCATAGGCCGGCAGCGAATCCTGGTCGAGCTGGTTTTCGCGCAGCTCGGCCGAAGGCGGGCGGGCGATCACCGCCGGTGGGATCACCGGCGCCCCGCCCACGGTGTTGCGCCACTTGGACAGGCCGAACACCTCGGTCTTGTACAGATCCTTCAGCGGCGCATAGCCGCCGCACATGTCGCCGTAGATGGTGGCGTAGCCCACCGCGTACTCGCTCTTGTTGCCGGTGGTCAGCAGCAGGCCGCCGAACTTGTTGGCCAGTGCCATCATCAGCACGCCACGCGCGCGCGACTGCAGGTTTTCCTCGGTGACATCGGCCTTGGTGTCGGCAAACAGCGGCCCCAGGGCCTGCATCAGGCCCTCGAACACCGGCTCGATGGACACCGTTTCCAGCCGCACCCCCAGCGCCTGGCACTGCTGCGCGGCCAGGTCGTTGGACAGCCCGGCGGTGTAGCGCGAAGGCAGGCGCACCGCGGTGACGTTGTCCGCGCCCAGCGCATCGACCGCCATGGCCAGCACGATGGCCGAATCAATCCCGCCGGACAGGCCCAGCCAGACCCTGGAAAAGCCATTTTTGGCGCAGTAATCCTGGATCCCACGGGTCACCGCCCGCCAGGCCAGCGCATCCATGCTTTCGTCACCGTCATCCATCCAGTGCTGGGCGGTGAAACGGCGGCTGTGGCTGTCGTAGTCCACCACCAGCCACTGCTCGGTGAAAGCCGCCGCCGCCGGATGGACCACGCCATCCCCGTCGGCTGCCAGCGAGGCACCATCAAACACCACGCTGTCCTGGCCACCGACGCAATTGAGGTAAACGATGCCCACCCCGTTGTCGCGCGCGCGCTCGGCCAGCAGGGCATCGCGCTGGGCGTGCTTGCCACGCTCGAACGGGCTGGCATTGGGGGCCACGATCAGCTGCGCGCCGGCAGCCAGGGTGTCGGCCATCGGCTCGGCATACCACAGGTCCTCGCAGATCAGCAGGCCGACCTGCACCCCGTTGAGCTCGAACACGCAGCTGCCGCCGTCCGGGTCGACGGTGAAGTAGCGGCGCTCGTCGAACACCGCGTAGTTGGGCAGCTCACGCTTGCGGTAGGTCTGCTCGATGCGGCCATCGCGCAGCACGCTGGCGGCGTTGTAGACCACACTGCCATGGCTCTGCGGCCAGCCGACAATGGCGGTGATGCCGCTGACGCTGGCCGCGATCTGCTGCATGGCCTGCTCGCAGCGGGCCAGAAAAGCCGGGCGCAGCAGCAGGTCCTCGGGCGGGTAGCCACACAGGGCCAGCTCGGGGAACAGCACCAGGTCGGCATCGAATTCCTCGCGTGCGGTGGCAATCATCTCGATGATGCGCGTGGTGTTGCCGGCAATGTCCCCGACCGGGAAGTCGAACTGGGCCAGGGCGATGCGCAGGGATTCGGACATGGCGGAAGATCCACACTCAAGACAGGTGTCCATCATACGTCGCCAACACCGCCGGCAACCCATCAGCCGCAGCCCAACACAAGCATCGCGGCC
>JBJEWP010000026.1:0-21916 GCA_051885115.1 Stenotrophomonas sp.
ACGCCTTTGCCTCCGGTGGCTCGGTGGGTTATGACCACAAGGGCATGGGCATCACTGCCCGCGGTGGCTGGGAGTCGGTCAAGCGCCACTTCCGCGCGCTGGGCATTGATTGCCAGGCCGAGGACTTCACCGCTGTGGGCATCGGCGACATGTCCGGTGACGTGTTCGGCAACGGCATGCTGCTGTCGCCGCACATCCGCCTGGTCTGTGCCTTCGACCACCGTCACATCTTCCTGGACCCGAACCCGGACGCGGCCAGCAGCTTTGCCGAGCGCCAGCGCCTGTTCGCCCTGCCGCGTTCGTCCTGGGCCGATTACGATGCCACGCTGATCAGCAAGGGCGGCGGCGTGTATGCACGCTCGCTCAAGTCCATCACCATTACCCCGCAAGTACGCCAGGCCTTGGGCCTGGGCGAGGAGGTCACCAGCCTGACCCCGACCGAGTTGATCAGTGCGGCGCTGACCGCACCGGTAGACCTGCTCTGGAACGGCGGTATCGGCACCTATATCAAGGCATCCAGCGAGACCCATGCCGATGTTGGCGACCGTGCCAACAACGCCTTGCGGGTCAACGGTGGGCAGTTGCGTTGCCGCATCGTCGGTGAAGGCGGCAACCTGGGCATGACCCAGCTGGGCCGTATCGAAGCGGCGCAGAACGGGGTGCTGCTCAATACCGACTTCATCGACAACTCCGCTGGCGTGGATACCTCCGACCACGAAGTCAACATCAAGATCCTGCTCAACGATGTGGTGGCCGCCGGCAAGCTCACCGTGGCCCAGCGCAACAAGCTGCTGGCCGCGATGACCGCCGAGGTCGGTGAGCTGGTGCTGATGGACAACTACCGGCAGAACCAGGCCATCAGCCTGATGGAACGGCTGAGCCGCCGCCGCCTGGGGTCCAAGCAGCATTTCATCCGCGTGCTGGAACAGGCCGGGCAGCTGGACCGGGCCATCGAGTTCCTGCCCTCCGATGCCGAGCTGTCCCAGCGCAAGGCGCGAGGGCAGGGCATGACCCGTCCGGAGCTGGCGGTGCTGCTGTCCTATTCCAAGCTGGTGGCTTTCGGCCAGTTGCTGGATTCGGACATTCCCGAAGACCCGTACCTGTCCAAGGAGCTGCAGCGTTACTTCCCGAAGCCGCTGCAGGACAAGTACGCCGCCTTCATGGATGGGCACCGCCTCAAGCGCGAGATCATCGCCACTGCGGTGACCAACCAGACCATCAACCGCATGGGTGCCACCTTCCTGATGCGCATGGTCGAGGACACCGGCCGCAGCGTGGCCGAGGTGGCCAAGGCCTACACCATCAGCCGCGAGACCCTGGATGCCCGCGCGCTGTGGGCACAGATCGATGCGCTGGACGGCCAGCTGCCCGAAAGCGTGCAGGTCGATGCGCTGGAGGTGATCTGGAAATTGCAGCGCTCCTTCGTGCGCTGGCTGCTGCAGCGGCCGGGGCCGATTCCGGCCATCACCGCCGCGGTACAGCGTTACCAGGGCGCGTTCGAGCAGATCCGTACCGCCTCCGGGGTACTGCCCGATTCCCAGCGCGATGGCTACCAGGCGCGGGTGCAGGGCTTCAAGGACAAGGGCCTGCCGGCCGGGCTGGCCCAGCAGCTGGCCGAGCTGGCCTACCTGGAGCCGGCCTTCGACATCATCGAGCTGGCCATTGCCCGCAAGGCACGCCCGGTGGAGGTGTCCAAGGTGCATTTCCGCCTGGGTGAGGCGCTCGGCCTGCCGTGGCTGTTCGAGCAGATCGATGCGCTGGAGGTCAACGGCCGCTGGCATGCAATCGCCCGCGGCGTGCTGCGCGACGAGCTGGCTGCCCACCAGCGGGTATTGGCCGGGCAGGTGCTGGGCATGAAGGGCCGTGATGCCGCCGCCCGGGTCGCGGCCTGGCTGGCGCGCGAGGACAGTGCCCTGCGTTTCACCCGGGCCATGCTGGCCGAACTGGCCGAGCAGAAAAGCCTGGATTACCCCACCGTGTCGGTGGCGGTGCAGCGCCTGGGCCAGCTGGCGGCCCACGCACGCTGAAGCCGGCCTTGTGCCGACACAGCCCCGTCAGCAATGGCGGGGCTGTGTGTTGCCGGGCAAGCGGGTATTCTCGCCGCGACCCTTGCTGGAGTTGAATCACCTTGAGCCCGCGCATTGCCTTTCTGGCCAGCAGCGCAGCCCCCGCGCAGCTGGCCCTGGCCGAATTGACCGCCCGTTATGGCCAGCACCCGCCCGAAGCGGCCGATGTGCTGTGCCCACTGGGCGGCGATGGCTTCATGCTGCAGACCCTGCACCGGCATGGTGAGCTGGGTCTGCCGGTGTTCGGCCTGAAGCTGGGCACGGTGGGCTTTTTGATGAACCAGCATCGCCCCGGGGATGACCTGGTGCAGCGCCTGGCCGGTGGCCAGCCGGCCCACCTGCACCCGCTGCAGATGACCGCCACCACGGTGCATGGCGAGCAGGTCATCGAGCGTGCCTACAACGATGTCTCGATGCTGCGCCAGACCCGCCAGGCAGCGCATATCGGCATTGACCTCAACGGCCAGGAACGTCTGCCCGAGCTGGTGGGTGATGGTGTGCTGGTGGCCAGCCCGGCCGGCAGCACCGCCTACAACTATTCGGCCCATGGTCCGGTGCTGCCGCTGGGCAGCCAGACCATTGCCCTGACCCCGCTGGCGGCCTATCGGCCGCGGCGTTGGCGCGGGGCGATCCTGAAGGCAAACACGGTGGTGCGCTTCCGTGTGCTGGACCCGGACAAGCGCCCGGTCAGTGTCACCGCCGATTCGCACGAGACCCGCGATGTGCTGGAAGTGAGCATCGTGCAGTCGCCGCGCCAGGTCAGCCTGCTGTTCGACCCCGAGCACAACCTGGAAGAGCGCATCCTCAACGAGCAGTTCCTGTCCTGAGCTGCGCCAGTGGGCTACGCTGACTGGCCGTCGCAGCCGTTGCGACCGGGTTGCTGCAGGATTGATACATGACCAACCAAGCCTACCTGTCGGATAACCAGCCGCGCCTGTTGACCGTGGCGGTGACCTCGCGCGCCCTGTTTGACCTGGAAGAGGGCAATGCCCTGTTCGAGCGCGATGGCCTGCAGGCTTATGCCGACTACCAGCGCCAGCGCGAGGACCAGCTGCTGCAGCCCGGGGTCGCCTTTCCGGTGGTGCGCAAGCTGCTGGCACTCAATGCCCAGCTGCCGGCCGGCAGCCCGCGGGTGGAGGTGATCCTGCTGTCGCGCAACTCGGCCGATACCGGCCTGCGCATCTTCAATTCGATCGCCCATTACGGCCTGGAAATCGTGCGTGCCACCTTCACCGCCGGTGGCCCGACCTGGCCTTACGTCAAACCGTTCGGTACCGACCTGTTCCTGTCGGCCAATGCCGAGTCGGTACAGCGCGCACTGGCCCACGGCATTGCCGCGGCCACCATCCTGCCGCAGGCACCGGCCGAAGCCGGCACCCTGGGGCTGACCGACACCGGGCGCAATGAACACCAGCTGCGTATTGCCTTCGATGGCGATGCGGTGCTGTTTGGCGATGAAAGCGAGCGCATCAGCCGCGAGCAGGGGGTGGAGGCGTTCGGCCGCCATGAGCGGGAAAACGCCCATGAGGTGCTCTCCTGCGGGCCGTTCCGCAGCTTCCTGTCGGCCCTGCACGAACTGCAGGCCCTGCTGCCGGCCGGCGAACAGTGCCCGCTGCGCACCGCCCTGGTCACCGCACGTTCGGCGCCGGCGCATGAGCGGGTGATCCGCACCCTGCGTGCCTGGGGCGTGCGGCTGGATGAAGCGCTGTTCCTCGGCGGCCGCCACAAGGGGCCGTTCCTGGAGGCCTTCGGTGCGGACATCTTCTTTGATGATTCGCGCCACAACATCGACAGCGCCAGCCGCCATGTCACCGCCGGGCATGTGCCGCATGGCGTGGCCAACGAAACCGATTGACCCTTCATAGCGGCATGAAATTGCCGTTTTTTGGCTTTTTTCATCGAAAACGGCACTTATGTGCCGTTTTTAATGAGCGCGCGTGCTCGGTTGAGTCGGAACTTTGTTGCCGGATACGATTATGATTGGCCCGCATCAGGCCAAAAGGTGCCGATATGATTTTCCGGACCACCGACGAATTGCTTGCCTCCATCGGCCAGGACCTGCGCCAGCTGCGCCGGCAGGCCGGGCTGTCGCAGGCCCTGCTGGCGCAGAAGGCCGGCATATCCGAGCGTGCGCTGCGTAACCTGGAGGGCGGGCAGGGCTCGTCGCTGGCCACCTTCATCGGTGTGCTCAAGGCCCTGCGCCAGGACAGCGTACTCGATGCGCTGAGCCGGCCGGCCGAGGTCAGCCCGATGCAGTTGCTGCGCCAGCGTCAGCAGGGGCGGGATGGCCATGGCCAGACGTGACCATGTGGACCTGGTCGAGGTGCACTGCTGGGGCCGGCTGGTCGGGGCGGTGGCCCAGGCCCGGTACAGCGATGCCTGCGTGTTCGAGTACGACCC
This sequence comes from Stenotrophomonas sp., assembly GCA_051885115.1. Lineage (GTDB taxonomy): Bacteria > Pseudomonadota > Gammaproteobacteria > Xanthomonadales > Xanthomonadaceae > Stenotrophomonas. The sequence goes on from JBJEWP010000026.1 coordinate 4,467, forward strand.
GCGCTGGCGTCGTAGCGGCATCGAGTTGGCACCGCTGCTGCTGCCCACCCGCAGCCGCAGCGGGCAGTTCAGCTTTCCAGGCCTTTCGCGGGAGACCTACAAAGGCCTGCCCGGCTTGCTCGCCGATGCCTTGCCCGACCGTTTTGGCAATGCCCTGATCGATGCCTGGATGGCCCAGCGCGGTATCCCCGCCAGTGCGATCAGCGTGCTTGACCGTCTGGCCTACATGGGCAGCCGTGGCATGGGCGCACTGCAGTTCCGCCCGGTGCTGGGCAACGAGGACACCCCCAGCGTGCCGATCCAGCTGGCCAGCCTGGTCGAGGCGGCCCGGCGTGCGGTCAGTGGTTCGGTCGATGACAGCCATGCGGCGCAGTCGCTGAACCGGATCATCGAGGTCGGCACCTCTGCCGGCGGCGCGCGGGCCAAGGCGGTGATTGGCTGGGACCGGGCCGGGGAGCAGATCATCTCCGGTCAGTTCGATTTGCCGGCAGGGTTCGAGCACTGGCTGCTCAAGTTTGACGGGGTCGGCAATGATGCCCAGCTGGGTCCATCACAGCAGTATGGCCGGATCGAATACGCCTACCACCTGATGGCACGCGCGGCCGGGATCGAGATGGCCGATTGCCGGCTGCTGGAGGAGGGCGGCCGGGCACACTTCGTCACCCGTCGCTTTGACCGCATGGGCAACACCCGGCTGCACCTGCAGAGCCTGTGCGCGATGGCCCATGTCGACTACAACCTGCAGGCCAGCAATGCCTATGAAACGTTGTTCATCACCGCCGCCGAGCTGGGCCTGGGCGATGCCGCGCTGACCGCGCTGCTGCGGCGCATGGCCTTCAACGTGGCTGCGGCCAACAATGATGACCACAGCAAGAACTTCGCCTTCCTGCTGCCGCCGCCGGCCGATGGCCAGCCGTTGCCGGCCTGGCAGCTGGCGCCGGCCTATGACATCACCTACGCCTTCGACCCGGACAACCAGTGGCTGCGCCAGCACCTGATGAGCGTGAACGGACGCTTCGCCGGCATCACCCGCGCCGACATTGCCACCGTGGCTGACCGTTTTTCCATTGCCGGCCTGCACGAGGTCATCGACAGCGTCAACGCGGCCCTGGCCCGCTGGCCTGAATTCGCCGCCGCAGCCGGGCTGGATGACAGCGAGCAGGCGCGCATCGCCGGGCATCACCAGCGGCTGTAACCACACCAGGCTGAACGACTGGTTCATGGCGCTGTGTTAAGGTGATTGCTGGCATGCAACGTCATGCCGGCCCGGGCCGCTTGCCTTCGCAGCGGCCCTTCTTCCTGCCGGATGTGGGGGCACGTGCCTTTGCCGTGCCGCAGCGCATTTGGGTGCGCGTTTTCTCCACAGCGGGCCATTGCATGGCCCACCGGCAGCTCGTGCGTCCACGTTACGCAGCGTGGGCGTGTTCGCGCCTTGCGCAGGATCGCAGTGGTTTTGCGGTCACTACACAGGAGACACAACACGAATGACCATGCGTATTGCAGTACTCGGTGCCGGCCCCAGCGGCCTGGCCATGCTTCGCGCCTTTGATTCCCTGCGCCGTCAGGGCCACGAGGTGCCCGAAATCGTCTGCTATGAAAAGCAGTCCGATCTGGGCGGGATGTGGAACTACACCTGGCGGACCGGCCTGGATGCCTACGGTGAACCGGTCCACGGCAGCATGTACCGTTACCTCTGGTCCAACGGCCCGAAGGAAGCGCTGGAGTTTGCCGACTACAGTTTCGAGGAGCATTTCGGCCGCCCGATTGCCTCCTATCCCCCGCGTGCGGTGTTGCGCGACTACATCATGGGCCGGATCGAACGCAACGGCCTGCGCGGGCAGATCCGCTTCAACATGGCCGTGCACTGGGTCCAGCGCGACAGCACCAGCGGCCGCTTCCAGGTCACCGTGCGCGACCTCAAGGCCGATACCCTGGTCACCGAGCTGTTTGATCATGTGGTGGTGGCCACCGGCCACTTCTCCACCCCGAACACGCCGTATTTCGAGGGCCTGGAACACTTCCCGGGGCGCGTGCTGCATGCGCACGACTTCCGCGATGCCTGCGAGTTCGCCGACAAGGACCTGCTGCTGATCGGCAGCAGCTATTCGGCCGAAGACATCGGCACCCAGTGCTACAAGTACGGCGCCCGCTCGGTTACCTTCAGCTACCGCAGCCGTCCGATGGGCTACCAGTGGCCGTCCTGCTTCGAGGAAAAGCCGCTGCTGCTGCGCATGGACGGCAACACCGCGCACTTCAGCGATGGCAGCAGCAAGGATGTGGATGCGGTGGTGCTGTGCACCGGTTACCGCCACCATTTCCCGTTCCTGCCCGACGAGCTGACCCTGCGTACCCACAACCGGCTGTACCCGGGCCAGTTGTACAAGGGCGTGATGTATATCGACGACCCGGGACTGGTATATCTGGGCATGCAGGACCAGTACTACACCTTCAACATGTTCGATGCCCAGGCCTGGCTGGCCCGCGACCTGCTGCTCGGGCGCCAGCCGCTGCCGGACAAGGCGACGATGGAGGCCGACAGCGCGCACTGGCTGCAGCGCGAGGAGGCCTGCACCGATTCAGACCAGGACATCGATTTCCAGGCCGCCTACGTCCGCGACCTGGTCGATGCCACGGACTACCCGGACTTCGCCATCGAAGGGGTGGCGGAAATGTTCAAGCAGTGGCAGCGCGACAAGAAGCGCGACATCCTGGGCTACCGCAACGCCCAGTACCGCTCGCTGTTGACCGGCACCCTGGCACCGCGCCACCACACGCCGTGGATGCTGGCCCTGGATGACTCGCTGGAAGCCTTCCTGGGCAACCGGGCCGAGCACCGGCAGGTCCTGGCCGAGCCGGCCTGACGCCTTTTCAGCCCAGCACATCGGCTGCTGCCCAGCCGGGCGGCAGCCGGATGTCCACCAGCCGCCAGCGCAGTTGCTGGCGCTGGAAAATGAATACCGTGGTGTGGCCTTGCCGATCGCGCCGGCTGGCGCTGAAGCGACTGGCCGATTCATAGCGCCAGTCGATGCCGGCGAACGGCTGTGGACGGGCCGGCGGTGAATAGGTGTCGGCGGTTTCGGTATGGCCCACCGCCTTGCGCCAGCTGCCCTGGCCGTGCAGCAGGGCGGTGATCCCCAGCGGGGTGACCACGGTGTCCACGCTGGCCCCGACCAGACCGTTGGCAGCCGCCAGAGCCAGGCTGCCCAGCCGGCTGGACTGTGCATCCACACCGGCGCTGCGGATCACGCGGTCGGCCAGCTGGGCCTTCAGGCTGATGCGCAGGGCGGCAAAGTCGATGTGCTTTTCCAGCTTGGCCGGGGTGCGTTGTTCAATGGCCTGGTTGATCCCATGCATGGCCAGCCACGGGCCGGCGGCCCACAGACTGGCCAGGGCCAGCAACATGAGCAGGATCAGGCTCAGCCAGAAACCGGGTTTGCGCAGCATGGGGGTGTCCTCGGGCAACCAGCGCTGATCCTGCCGCAAACCTGCGCGCCGGGGGTGAACAGACCCCGGGTCGCAGCTGCTGGGACACAATGGTGGCCTGATCTGCGTACAGCCCTTCAAGGACGATGTCATGCGCCTGCTGCACACCTCCGACTGGCACCTTGGCCAGCATTTTTTCGGCAAGAGCCGGCAGGCCGAGCATGCCGCCTTCCTGGCCTGGCTGCTGGCCCAGGTGCGTGCCCACCAGGTCGATGCGGTGATCGTGGCCGGTGACGTGTTCGACACCGCCAGCCCGCCCAGCCATGCACGCGAGGCCTACCACCAGTTCGTGCTGGACATGCACGATGCCGGTGCCCGCCTGGTGGTGCTGGGTGGCAACCATGATTCGCCGGCGGTGCTGCAGGAATCACGCGGCCTGCTGGCGCGGCTGCATACCTGGGTGGTGCCTTCGCTGGATGGCAGTGCCGATGAGCATGTGCTGCTGCTGCACGACCGCCATGGCCAGCCCGGTGCGCTGCTGTGCGCCATCCCGTTCATCCGCGCGCGTGAAGTGCGCATCAGCCTGCCCGGTGAGCAGGCCGAGCAGCGCCGCGAGCAGATGATGCAGGGCATTGCCGGGCACTACGCCGGCATTCATGCCGCCGCTGTCGCCCGTCGTGAGGCCCTGGGGCTGAAACTGCCGATCGTGGCCACCGGCCACCTGACCACGGTGGGGGCGTCGAGCAGCGAGTCGGTGCGCGATATCTATGTCGGCTCGCTGTCGGCGTTTCCCACCGATGCCTTCCCGCCGGCCGACTACATCGCCCTGGGTCATATCCACCGCCCGCAGCAGGCCGGGGCCAGCGGGCATATCCGCTACAGCGGCTCGCCGCTGGCGCTGGGGTTTGACGAACTGGGCACGCAAAAGCAGGTGCTGCTGGTGGAGCTGGACGCCGATGGGCTGCAGCAGGTCACCCCGCTGCCGGTGCCGGTGTTCCAGCCGCTGTACCGGGTCAGTGACACCCTCAAGGGCCTGGCACCGGCGTTCAAGCAGCTGGCAGCCGGCGTGCCGGCCGGGCAGGTGGCCTGGCTGGAAGTGGAGGTGCACGGCGATGAGTTCCTGCCGGACCTGCCGGCCAGGGTAGCCGGGTTGCTCGAAGGCCTGCCGCTGGAGGTGCTGCGCCTGCGCCGTGCGCGCCGCCAGCAGCCCAGCCTGGCACCGTTGAGCCTGGGCCTGGACGAGCTGGAGCCGGCGGAGGTGTTTGCCCGCCGGCTGGCCGCTGAAAGCGCGCTGGAAGCCGACGAACGCCAGGCGTTGCAGCAGCGTTTTGCGTTGGTGATGGCCCAGCTGCAGGAGGGCGATGCATGAAGATCCTCAGCCTGCGCCTGCGCAACCTCAATTCGCTCAAGGGCGATACCCATATCGATTTCAGCGCGCCGGCCTTTGCCGATGGCCTGTTTGCGATCACCGGCGCCACCGGCGCGGGCAAGACCACCCTGCTTGATGCCATCTGCCTGGCCCTGTTCCACCGCACGCCGCGGTTTGAATCACTCAGTGCCAACACCAACCCGTTGATGACCGAGCACACCGCCGAGTGTTCGGCCGAGGTGGAGTTCAGGGCGCGTGGCCGGCATTTCCGTGCCAGCTGGAGCCAGCGCCGGGCGCGTGGCAAGGTCGATGGCAAGCTGCAGCAGCCCGAAGCCGAACTGGCCGAGCTGGGCGTGGGCGGCGATGCCCAGCGCGGGACGGTACTGACCACCAGGCTGCGCGACAAGGAAGTCCTGGTCGAGCAGCTGTCCGGGCTGGACTACGACCGTTTCACCCGTTCGGTGCTGTTGGCGCAGGGCGGCTTTTCGGCTTTTCTCAACAGCGCGGACAAGGAGCGGGCGGCCTTGCTGGAACAGCTGACCGGCACGGAAATCTACGGCGAGATTTCCAAGGCGGTGTTCAACCAGGAAAAAGAACGTCGCCAGGCGCTGGCCCTGCTGCAGGCGCAGGTTTCCGGCTTGCCGCCGTTGGCCGATGAACAGCGCGACGTACTGCAGGCACAGCTGGCCACGCTGCAAACCCAGGCCGGGCAGGCGCGGCAGGCGTATCAAGCCACCTTGGATGCGCGCAACTGGCGGCGCAGTTGCGATGCCGCCGCCCAGTCGCTGGCGGCGGCACAGCACGCGGTTGTCCAGGCGCAGGCGGCAGTGCAGGACGGTGCCGGGGACCAGCGCCGGCTGAGCAGCGCGGCCCCGGCGCAGAGGGCCTGGCCGTATTGGCAGGCCACCGTGCAGGCCGAGCAGCGCCATGCCCAGGCGGCCGCGCAGTGCCAGCAGGCTGACCAGGCCGCCCGCAAAGCCGGCCTTTGCCTGCGCCAGGCAGTGGCAATGGTCCTGCGCAGCGCAGTGCAGGCTGAAAGTCAGGCGCAGGCCGTGTTGCAGGCGCTGGATGAGCAGGCCGCAGGCCATCAGGCTTACCTGCAGGCGCACACTGCCGATGCCCGGCTGGGCGTGCTGTTGCCACAGTGGAAACAGGCACAGGCGCAGTACGCGGCCAGCCAGCAGCGTCACCAGGCCCAGACCGGTTACCTGGAGCAGGCGCGCAAGGGTGCCGAGCAGGCCCGTTTGACCAGCGAGCAGGCCCAGCGCGAACTGGAACAGTGTCAGCAACAGTTGCCGGTGCTTGCCGCTGCGCTGGAACAGGGGCAGGCCAGCCTGCAGAGGGTGCTGGCCGGCACCACCCAGGCGGCCCTGGTAGAACAGCGCGAACAACTGCTCGAGCGCTATCAGCAGCGCAAGTCACAGCGGCCCTGGTTGATCGAACAACACCAGAAGCTTGCGCAGCAGGCACAGTTGCAACAGCAGCTGGCTGATGTCGCGGCTGAACTGGAGCAGGCCACAGCAGAGCGCCAGCGGGCTGCCGGCGCACTGGCCCAAGCGCAAGCAGTGGCGCAGGACAAACAGCAGATCCAGCAGCTGCAGCTGCGCATTGCCAGCCTGGCGGCGCATCGTGACCAGCTGGTCGATGGCCAGCCCTGCCCGTTGTGCGGCGCGCAGGAGCATCCCGGTGTTGCCGGTGGTGATGATGACAGCCTGGCCCGGGCCCAGCAGGCCTGTGTGCAGGCCGAACAGGCACTGGAAAAGGCGCGGGAAGGGCTGGCCCGCAGCGAGCAGGCGGTCGCACGTATGCAGGCGCGGCACCAGGCGGACAGCAAGCAGCTGACCGAGCTGGACGCGGTACTGGCCTTGCGGGCGCGGGCGATTGCCGAGGCTGGCCTGGCCGGGGTGGATGTGGACACGCTGGATGCGCAGCTGCTGGCACTGGTGGAGCAAGGCCAAGCGGTGAAGCAGCAGCTCGATCAGGCTCAGCTTGCGCAGCAGCGGTTGAGCGAACAGCAGGCAGCGCTGGCCAGCCACCAGCTACAGCTGGCCAGCGCCGGGCAGGCAGCTGCATTGCAGCAGCAAGCATTGCAGCAGGCGCAAAACCTGCTGGCACAGCGCGTGCAGGAAGCCGGGCAGGCCAGCCAGGAGCAGGTACAGGCTGGGCTGGCATTGCAGGAGCTGCTGCCCGAGCCGATGCCGGTGGAGGCCTTGAGTGACTGGTTTGCCGGCCGCGAGCAGGCCTGGCTGCGTTGGCAGGCCGAGCAGCAGGCCGCCGCGCAGGTGCAGCAACAGCAGCAGCAAGCGCAGAAGGAGGCCGAAGCCGCAGCCCGCCTTGCCGCGCAGTGGCGCCAGCACGATGACGGTCAATTGCCGGACCTGGACGGACAGGCGCAGATGCCGTTGGAGCAGGCACAGGCCGAGTACGCCCGGGCGCTGCAGGCACAGCAACAGGCTCAACGGCAGGCACAAGACGCCCTGGCGGTGGAGGCTGAGCGCAAGGATGGGGTGGCGCAGGCGGCGCAGCGTTTGTCAGCGGCGCTGCGCGAACACGGCCTGGCCGATGCGGCCCAGTTGCAGGCGCAGTATCTGCAGCCAGCGGCAATGGCTGCGCTGGAGCAGGTGGTGCAGCAGCGCCTGCGTGCGCTGGAGCAGGCAGCCCAGGCCCGTGACCAGTGGCAGCAGCAACATGAGCAGTTGTTGGCCCAGGCACTCAGCCCGGCCAGCCTGGAACACCTGCAGGCACAGTTGGCCGAGCTGGAAGCCACTTGGCAGGGGCTGGAAAACCAACGCGGAGCAGTGCAGGCACAGCTGGAAGAAGATGCGCGCAGGCGCCAGCAGCTGGGCCAGCTGCAGACGCAGATTGCCGACGAACAAGCCGAGCTGGCGCACTGGAGCCGCTTGAGCAGCCTGATCGGCTCGGCCGATGGTGCACGTTTCCGCACCTTCGCCCAGGGCCTGACCCTGGACCGTTTGGTGGCCCTGGCCAACACCCACCTGCAGCGCCTGGATGGTGGCCGTTATGGCCTGCAGCGCAGCGACAGCGGCCTGTCATTGCGGGTGGTCGATGGCTGGCAGGCCGATGCCGTGCGTGACACCCGGACCTTGTCCGGCGGCGAAAGCTTCCTGGTCTCGCTGGCGCTGGCGCTGGGGCTGTCGGACCTGGTCAGCCACAAGACCCGGATCGAGTCGTTCTTCCTGGACGAGGGGTTTGGTTCGCTGGACCCGGCCTCGCTGGATATTGCCCTGGATGCGCTGGACGGGCTCAATGCCCAGGGCCGGCTGATCGGGGTGATCAGCCACGTCGAAGCGGTCAAGGAACGCATCCCGGTGCAGATCCGCGTGCGCAAGACCCGCGGCCTGGGCCACAGCGTGGTGGTGCAGCCCTGAGCCGGGCCGCGGCCTCAGCGTGAGCCTGGGCCGAGGCGGTCGATCAGCTGGTCCATGCCCTGGCCGGGCAGCCACAGTGCATGCCGGGCCCGGCTCATCGCCTGGTAGACGGCGCGGGCCGGGTGCAGCTGGCGCTGGGCCACGCTGCTGTCAAAGCAGCAAGGGGCCAGGGTGACCACATCGGCTTCCAGGTTCTTGGCGTGCTCCACCAGGCCCAGCAGCAGGGTGGCATTGCCGGTGTCGGCATGGCGGGCGAGCAAGGCATCGAGCTGGGCGCTGCTCCAGCCACGCTCGATCGTGCCCAGCAGGGTGTGCTGGCCGGCTTCGGCCAGGGCATTGGCAGTGGCTGGCCAGAGCTGGCTGATGCGGGCCTGTTGTTGACGGAACTGGTCAACCAGGGCCAGTGCGTGCTGGCGCAGCTGGCGCGAGGTGGCCGGCAGCAGGGCCAGCCCGGCGGCGTCGGCGGGCAGCCGCAGCAGGGTGTCGAGCAGGGCCGAGGGGTCGCCGAACACGCGCAGGCCCTTATCCGGCGTGCTGTCACCGGGGTCATACGGACGGCGCGCGGTGATGTGGCTGCGGGCGGCGGCAAACTCCACCGCCAGCGGGTCGTTGCCGGCCAGGGCCAGGGTGGTGTTGACCAGCTGTTCGATGCCGTTGCCGATGCGCACCGACTGGCCCATCCACAGTTGCTGGGTGCCGACGAGCGGCCGTGGCCGGCCGCGCAGGCACTGGTTGGGGTCGCCCAGCTGCACGCAACCACCGGGGTAACGCGAGAACAGGTACTGCCAGGCCGGCTGCAGGTCGTGCGCTTCGTCGATGATCAAGGTGCCGTAGCTGGCCGGGATCTGCGCGCCGGTGAGCATCAGCCACTTGGCCAGATGCACGATGTCCACGCTGAGCAGGTGGCCGTGGCGCTGCTGGCGCAGGAACATCTGCTCCCAGAGGTGCTCGCAGCTGGCCAGCAGGCTGGCGGCCACCGGCCCGGAACCGTGGGCGTGCGGCTGTACCTCGCGCAGGCCCAGCAGGGGCGAGGGGCTGTGGCACCAGCGTTTGATGATGCGCTGGCACAGGGCCACCACCTGCCCGGGGCTGTACGGTCCGACGGCCCTGATGCCCAGGATCTGCGCCTGTTCGTGGGCAGGGTAGGTGGCCTGCACCCAGCGCGGCACGTGGCCCAGCTGCAGGCGGCGGGCATTGAGCCGGGCCAGTTCATGGGCCAGGGCCCACAGGTGCAGGGCACGCACCTGATTGCCGCTGGCCTTGGCCGCCTGTTCAAAACCGAACAGGTGGCCCTGGCTGGGCGCGATGTAGGTGAAAGCCGTACTGAGCACGGCGGTCAGGGTGTGGATCAGGTGGGTCTTGCCGGTGCCGGCATAGGCATGCACCTGCACGTGCTCGCCATCGACGGCACCGATCACCGAGGCCACCACTTGTTGGTCGCGGGTGCCCTGGGTGTCGATGCGCGGCCGCGGCCGGCGCTGGGCCAGTTCCGGGGCCTGCTCGCTGCTGTCTGCGTCGGCGCCCAGGCGGATGGCAAACGGCTGCAGCCGGCCCTGGCATTCGCGCTGGAAATCGGGGTGGTAGCGACCGTCTTCGCCGGCCCAGGCCTGGCGGTACATCAGCTCGTCCGGGGCATAGGTGATGGCGTGGCTGGCCAGCTGGCGGCGGATGGCCGCCGCGCTGTGGGCTGTCAGCTGCCGCCGGGCCTGGCCCAGGGCGCTGGCTCCGGCGTCAGGCTGCTGCAGGAACAGCGCCTCGGCCTGGATCAGCAATGCCTGCAGGCCGCTGGCCGGCAGGGGCTTGCCCAGCTGCGAGATGGCCGCAAACAGCGCGGCCTGTTCCACTGCCAGGGCAGGCTGGCGGCCATCATCGAAGAATGCCGCTGCCTCGCTGGCAGTGACTGGCAGGTAGAAGGGGGTAATCGGGCCGTCTTGCATCGGCCCATGATAGTCGTGGCCGGACGCAACCGGACGCAGTGCACGTTTTGGATGATGCATTGCTGCCGTACAGGTGGCCAGGCGGTAGCTTGGGCTTTCCCGGATTCCAAGGAGTTGGATATGTTGAAGTGGTCGTTGGTCTGTTTGTTGCTGTTCGCTCCACTGGCGCACGCCGCCCCGCCCAGCGACCAGCAGGTGCGGCAATTGTTGCAGGCCAGCCAGGTCCGGGCCGGGCTGGACAGTTACATGGCCGCATTCGAGCAAAACAGCCTGGCACAACTGCAGCGTTCGATGCCCGAGTTGATGGCCGATGCACAGTCACGCCGGGAAATGCAGGCGATGGTGGCCCAGACCGCACAACAGGTGCGCCAGCATCTGGACTGGCAGGTGCTGGAGCCGCGCTACATCCACATTTACCAGCAGGTGATGACCGCCGCCGAGGTGGAGGCCATGACCCGTTTCTACCGTTCACCGGAAGGCGCCAGTGCGATGGCCAAGATGCCGCAACTGATGGCCCTGAGCCAGGAGATGGTCTATGAGATGGTTGGTGAAATGATGCGCAAGCAGCATTCACTGCCGCCGCGCGGCCCGGCCCCGGTTCAAGCCCCGATGATCCAGGCCCCTGTTGTCGATGTCCCCTGAGTGCACACACGCAGCCTGAGGCGGTGCCTCCGGGCCGGGTTTGCGTGGCATCGGTGCCGGCTCAGAACTCCAGGTCCAGTGCCGCGCACAGGTAATCGATGAACGGTGCCAGCGCGGTGTAGTCGGCCACCAGGGTCTGGCGCAGGGCCGGGCTGCACATCTGGGCGTCGCTCAAGGGGCGTGAATACACCCAGTTGCGCTGCTTCAGGTCCTCGATGAAGGCGTGGTCGGCGGGGTAGCCGCGCGGCGGGCGCTGCAGCTTTTCGTCAGTTTCCATCACAAAACGGGCGGCGATGGCCGGGTCATGGGCGGCGCGCTGCCAGCTGGCCGGGTTGTCGAAGATGAACTGACGCACCTTCTGCATGGCTTGCGGTTCGGGGTGCCACAGGCCACCGCCGAGGAAGCAGTTGCCCGGCTGCATGTGCAGGTAGAACAGCGGCACGATCTGCATGCGCCGGCGCTCGTGGTAGAAACGGCAGCCCTGCCAGCCCTTGTAGGGCGACTTGTCGTGGGAAAAGCGCGCATCGCGCTGGATGCGGTACAGCGAGCCGCCCACGGTACGCGGGTCGGCGCGAAAATGCGGGCTGATGGCTTCGATATCCGGCGCGATGTCGGCAATCAGGCGCAGGAACGGCTGGCGCACATGGTCTTCATAGGCCTGCTTGTGCGCGTTGAACCACGCTTTGTTGTTGTTGGCCGCCAACTGGTTCAGGAAAGCGAAGCTGGCCGGGCTGAAATAGACGCTCACAGACTGGCCTCCAGGTCGTTGCCCCAGGCATCCAGGGCGTCGAGCAGGGCCAGTCTGTCGGCATCACCAGCGTGCTCGGTGCGCAGCCGGGCGATCTCGGCGCGGTAGCTGTGCAGCGAGTATTCGCTGTTCTGGCCACTGGCCAGACGCTGGCCACGCCAGTCATCCCAGGCGGCGCGCTGGCTGGCATCCAGGCTGTCCGGGTGGTTGCGCGCCTGGTAGCGGGCGACCAGGGTTTTCAGGCGGGCATCGCGCAGGCGCAGCGCAAATTCGCCCAGCGCCTGCGGCGGGCAGGCGCGCACGGCCGGTAGCAAGGCGCGGTCACCTTCGGCCAGGAAACCGTCGTAGAGCGAGCCATCGGCATCGCTGGGGGGCAGCGCCTCCTTGGCCGCGTATACCCGGCGCACCTTCTCGGCAATGGCCGGCAGGTGCGGGGACAGTTGCTCGATGCGGGCCTGGACCTGCGCCGGGTCGATCTGCAGGCGGGCAAAGTCCGGCGCGCGCAGGTGGGCCCACTGGATCAGGGCCGGGCACTTGTTGGTATGCACTTCCTTCAGGCCGATCCGGGCCACGCCTTCGGGCAGGTCCTCGCGGCGGCAGAACACCCGTGCGGCAATCGCTTCGGGGTCCAGGTCGATCAGCGCCTGCGGGTCTTCGTCCAGGTCCAGTACGATGACCCGGGTCTGGATCTGCGGGTGCAGGGTGATCGGCAGCACCGGCGCGGCGCACAGGCGGCTGGCCGGGTAGCGCATGGAGATGTGCAGCAGCGGCTGGGCAGCGGTGACATTGAGCAGGCCGGCGACATGGCGCTTGTCGCGCAGTTTCAGCGCGTGCTCCCACAGCCGTGGCTGGTGGGCCTTGAACAGGCGCGCCAGCGCGATGGTGGCATGCACATCGCTCAGCGCCTCGTGGGCATCGCCCACGCGCACGCCGTTGGCCTCGGCCAGGTGCTCAAGCTTGAACGAGGTGCCGCCGCCATCGTCACGCGGGGGCCAGATGATGCCGTCCGGGCGCAGTGCGTGCATCAGGCGCAGCATGTCCAGCAGGTCCCAGCGGCTGTTGCCGCCGCGCCACTCGCGCTCGTACGGGTCGAAGAAGTTGCGGAACAGCCCGTGGCGGATGAATTCATCATCGAAGCGCAGGGTGTTGTAGCCCAGGGTGCAGGTGCGCGGGGCGCTCATCAGGTCGCTGATGCGGGCAAAGGCCTGGGCTTCGCTGACGCCCTGGGCCAGGGCATGCTGCGGGGTGATGCCGGTGATCAGGGTGGCGATCGGCGAGGGCAGCAGGTCATCGGCCGGACGCACGTAGAAGCTGTGCTCTTCCAGCACATTCAGATCAGCGTCGGTACGCACCGCCGCGAACTGGGCAATGCGCGTGCGGCGCGGGTCCTGGCCGAAGGTTTCCAGGTCGTAGAACAGGAAACTGTCCTGGTTCATGCATCTTTCCCCATGGATGAAAAAACGCCGGCGAGGGCGCCGGCGTGTCGGGCTGCTCAGTCGCGCGGGCCCTGGCGTGGAACGTAGGACAGGGCGTTCTGATAGGCCGCCTCCAGTTCCTGGCGTGAACCCACGTCAATGCCCATGGCGCGCACGCGGCCATCCTTCAGGCTGTACACCCAGCCATGCACCATCAGCTTCTGGCCGCGGTCCCAGGCGTCGTTGACGATGGTGGTGCGGCAGACATTGACCACCTGCTCGATCACGTTCAGCTCGCACAGGCGGGCATGGCGCAGGGTCGGGTCGTCGATGGCATTGAGCAGGTCGGCATGCTTGAGCTTGACGTCGGCCACATGCTGCAGCCACAGGTCGGCCAGGCCGACGCGGTTGCCGTGCAGGGCGGTGTGCACGCCCGAGCAGCCGTAATGGCCGACGATCAGGATGTGCTTGACCTTGAGCAGGTCGACGGCGAACTGGATCACGCTCAGGCAGTTCAGGTCGGTCTGCACCACCACGTTGGCGACGTTGCGGTGGACAAACACCTCGCCCGGGGCCAGGCCGGTGATCTGGTTGGCCGGCACGCGCGAATCGGAACAGCCGATCCACAGGTATTCGGGGGACTGCTGCTTGGACAGGCGCTCGAAGAAGGTCGGGTCCTCCTGGGCGATACGGTCGGCCCATTCGGCGTTGTTCTTGAGCAGTTGCTGGATCTGGATCATCTGGAAGGTTCCCTGGGGAAGGTCACTGGCGCAGTCGCCGCGCAGACGCGGTGGCTCCGTCGGGAAGAGGGGGACAGGCGTGAAGGTGAATCAGGCGCGGGCGCCCAGTTGCTGGACCATCAGCGGCACCAGTGCGTCATCATCGGCTGCCGTCGGCGGGCTCAGCTGGCCCAGGGCAAAGCCGCGGGCCAGTGCATCGTCTTCGTCCAGGCCGTCGAAGGCCACGAATTCGGCGTCAAACAGCATCGCCCTGGCGGTGTCCTCGCTGTCGTAGTTGAGGATGTTGCCGTCGCTGTCCAGCACTTCGGCAGTGCCGGCCTCGCGGATGCGCAGGCGGGCCCAGATCAGGGTGCGGCCGAGGCTGGCCAGCCACCATTGGTCGGCCGGGGAGAGGGTGTCAGTCATGTGGATACCTGTGAAAGCAGCCACAGCGCCACGGCCATGGCCGTGCCGCTGAGCAGGGTGAGCAGGGCGATCCGGGCCGGGCCGGCCAGGCCACTGAGGCTGCGGTCAGCCAGGGCACGGTGGTCACGGCGCAGCAGCCAGGCCAGCGGCTGGCGGCCGAGGAAGGCGCCAGCCCCGAACTGTGCATGCAGCCCGGGGTGGCGGTCGCGCAGGTGGATCAGGGTCAGTGGCCAGAAGATGACGAAAGCCGAAAAACCGGCAATGGCCACCCCGACAAAGCACAGCGCCAGGAACAGGATCATGGGGCGAGCAACGAGGGGGCAGGAGTGAGCAACCAGAGAAAGGCGCTGTGGTGCGCTGGTTTGGCTTTTACTCGTTGCTGGTTGCTCATCACTGGTTCCTCGCTGTCAGAACTCGGCCGACCCCGGTGCGCGCGGGTAGGCGATGGCGTCGCGGATGTTGGACAGGCCGCAGACATAAACCACCAGGCGTTCGAAGCCCAGGCCGAAGCCGGCATGCGGCACCGAGCCGTAACGGCGGAAGTCGCGATACCACTGGTAGTGGGCCGGGTCCAGGCCGAACTGCGCCATGCGCGCGTCCAGGATGTCCAGGCGCTCCTCGCGCTGGGAACCGCCGATGATCTCGCCGATGCCCGGGGCCAGCACGTCCATCGCCGCGACGGTCTTGCCGTCATCGTTCAGGCGCATGTAGAAGGCCTTGAAGTGTTCGGGGTAGTTGGTCACCACCACCGGGCGGCCAACGTGCTCCTCGGTCAGCCAGCGCTCGTGCTCGGTCTGCAGGTCCAGGCCCCATTCAACCGGGTAGTCGAACTTCTTGCCCGACTTCTGCAGCAGGGCAATCGCGTCGGTGTATTCGATGCGCTCGAACGGCGCTTCGATGAACTTTTCCAGCCGGGTGATGGCGTCTTTCTGCACACGCTCGGCGATGAAGGCCATGTCGTCGGCGCGTTCGTCCAGCACCGCCTTGAACAGGTACTTGAGGAAATGCTCGGCGACGCGGGCATTTTCGGCCAGGTCGGCAAAGGCGATTTCCGGCTCCACCATCCAGAACTCGGCCAGGTGGCGGGTGGTGTGGCTGTTTTCGGCGCGGAAGGTCGGGCCGAAGGTGTACACCTTGCTCAGGGCCAGCGCATAGGCTTCGACGTTGAGCTGGCCGGACACGGTCAGGAAGGTTTCCTTGCCGAAGAAGTCACGGCTGAAGTCGACATTGCCGGCGCCATCGCGCGGCAGGTTGGCCATGTCCAGGGTGGACACGCGGAACATCTGGCCGGCGCCTTCGGCGTCGGAGGTGGTGATGATCGGGGTGGAGATCCAGCAGTAGCCTTCGCTGTGGAAATAACGGTGCACGGCCTGGGACAGGCAGTTGCGGATGCGGGTGACCGCGCCGAACAGGTTGGTGCGCGGGCGCAGGTGGGCCACTTCGCGCAGGAACTCCGGGCTCATCGGCTTGGGCTGGATCGGGTAGGTCAGCGGGTCTTCGACCCAGCCCACCACCTCCACTGCGCAGGCCTGGATCTCAAAGCTCTGGCCCTTGCCCTGTGACTTGACCAGGGTGCCGGTGACGATCACCGAGCAGCCCGGGGTCAGGCGCTTGACCTCGTCGAAGTTGGACAGGCCGTCGGCGACCACGGCCTGGATCGGGGCAAAGCCGGAGCCATCGCTGACATTGACAAAGGCCAGGGCGGCCGAGCCGCGAACGGTGCGGACCCAGCCGCGAACCGTGACTTCTCCGCCTTCCGGGAATTTACCGGCAAGGGCCTGTGCAACGCTGACCACCGTCATGTCATGAATCCTTTGGCTGATCGACTCGATCTGTGACCGCACAGTTTACGACTGCCGGCCCGTTGGTGCGAGGCATTGCCGCGGGCGATCTATAATGGGCGGTGCTTTGAGCAGGAGACAGACAATGGCCATCACCCTCACCCCCGCCGCGCATGCGCGCGTTTTGCAGTTCGTCGAGCGCCAGCCCGGTGCCCTGGGCCTGCGTTTCGGGGTCAAGCGTACCGGTTGCTCCGGCTGGGGTTATGTCACCGACCTGGTCACCCAGGCCGGCAGCGACGACACCGTGTTCGAGCAGGACGGCGTGCGTGTCTACGTGGACGCCACCAGCCTGCCGCTGGTGGACGGCACCGCCATCGACTTCGCCAAGCAGGGGCTGGGCGAGGTGTTTGTGTTCGCCAACCCCAATGCCCAGGCCGAATGTGGCTGCGGCGAGAGCTTCACCACCGACGCCGACAAGGCCTGACCACAGCGCACGCCACGCCTGCCATCAAGCCATGCTTGCCTGGCGGGGGCTGATCGGTCATACTTTCCCGCTTCCTAAGCGCCGTTTAGGTGCGCAGGGATCCTTGCTCCACCGCCAGTTGCGTGCGCGCGGGGAGCTGACCGGCCCGCAAGGGTCACATCCACAAGGTAATAAAGACATGAGTCGTCATTACGAAGTCGTGTTCCTGGTCCACCCGGACCAGAGCGAACAGGTCCCGGGCATGATCGAGCGCTACAAGGGCTTGATCGAAGCAGGCAACGGCACCATCCACCGTCTGGAAGACTGGGGCCGCCGCCAGCTGGCTTACCCGATCCAGAACCTGGTCAAGGCCCACTATGTTCTGATGAACATCGAAGCCGACCAGAATGTCATGAACGAGCTGGTTGAAACCTTCCGTTTCAACGATGCCATCCTGCGCAACCTGGTGATCAAGCGCGACGAAGCCGACACCGAGCAGTCGCTGATCATGAAGAGCAAGGACGAGAAGGGTGACAAGCCGGAGCGCGGTGAGCGCCGTCGTCGTGACGACGAAGAGGCTGTCGATTCCACCAACGATGAAGCCGGCGACAACGCCGCTGCTGAGTAAGGAGACCTCTCATGTCCAAGTTCTTCCGTCGCCGCAAGTTCTGCAAGTTCACTGCTGAAGGTGTGAAGGAGATCGATTACAAGGATCTCAACACCCTGCGCCAGTACCTGACCGAGAACGGCAAGATCGTTCCGTCGCGCGTCACCGGCACCAAGTCCAAGTACCAGCGCCAGCTGGCCACCGCTGTCAAGCGTGCCCGCTTCCTGGCCCTGATCCCGTACACCGACAACCACGACATCTGATGTCGCGGTGCGGCGGCAGGCCTTGAGCCTGCCGTTGCGGTGCACGTTTCCTGTCTTATTCGGACAGCATCCACGTTGCGCAGTGCCTGTCACCGCGCTAACGAATAACGGAGTTACACAATGAAGCTGATTCTTCTGCAGAAGGTCGTCAACCTGGGTGGCCTGGGTGACCTGGTCGACGTGAAGCCGGGCTACGGCCGCAACTTCCTGGTTCCGACCGGCAAGGCCGTGCCGGCCACCGAAGCCAACGTTGCTGCTTTCGAAGCCA
>JBJEWP010000027.1:0-21537 GCA_051885115.1 Stenotrophomonas sp.
GCTCCCTACGCCGGTGCAAACCGGATCAGGTTCCAAGGGACTCTCTCAGCCTGACCACGTCAGGCACCCCCGCTTCAGGGGCGTATTTGAGCACATCCGCAAGGATTTGGCCCGCCGGCCCGTTCAGGCGGCGCGTTCAGCCTGCCGCGCGCAGGGTGTCCAGCAGCCGTCGGCCGGCGGCGCTGTGGAACCATTGCGCGTGGCCGAGCAGGAAGTCGTGCCAGGCGATCTCGGCGTTGGCCGGCGAGCCGGTGGCGGCGTGGAAATACTCCACTTCGGACAGGGCGAAATCCACATGCACCACCGGCAGCAGGTCGGCCAGCAGATGCACCTGGGCGGCATCGAGCGGGCGTTGCTGGCGGTAGCCGGCCAGCAGGGCCAGGGCGATATCGCCGCGCACGGCACGCTCACCGTGCGCCAGTTGCAGCCAGGCCACCGCATTGCGTTCGATCGCCGTGGCCAGGTCGAACAGGGCACTGGTCGGTGAGGCCAGGCCGAAGTCGAACACACAGGCCACCTCGCTGGCGGCACCGCTGCCGCGCCAGAGCAGGTTGGAGACATGCCAGTCGTTGTGCGCCCACAGCCGGGGGGTGTAGGCCAGACGCTGGCCCAGGGCGGCGTGCCAGGGCAGCAGGTGTTGCTGGAGTTGCTGTTGCCACGGCTTGCCGGCCAGCCAGGCCGCCAGCGCCGGGCGCCCGGCCAGCTGTTGCTGCAGGGTGGCGATGGGGTCGGCGCTGCGGATCAGCTCGTCGCGTGCCACCAGCATGTGGGTGCTGCGTTGCGGGGCCTGGTAGCTGGCGGCGGCATCGTGCAGGCGGGCCAGCATCACTCCGGCGGCATGGGCATCGTCCACGCTGGCCGGGGGCACCCACGAAGGCAGGTCGCGGTAGCGGTCATCGCCGGCCGCCAGCGCGTGCAGTTCGTAGGTCCACTGGCCGTGCTCGATCGCGGTGGCACCGTCTGCTGCGGAGAGCAGCTGCACCACCGGCACCCCGGTGGCGGCAAGATGGGCGATGAAGCGGTGTTCTTCGCCCAAGGTGACGGCATCGCGCACGCTTCGGTGGTGGCGTTTGAGGAACACCGGGCCGTTGCCGGTGTCGATGATGGCTGCCGCCGACATCGGCCGGGGGCTGTGCCAACGCACCGTGCAGGCGCCGCGCAGCGCGGGGAAGTGCGCCTGCAGGGCAGTGATCTCGCCGGGGCTGATGGCCGGCCAGTCGGCGGCGACCTGGTCGTTGTTCAGCCCCTGGACGCGGTGTTCGATGGTGCTCATGGCGCGGTGGCGGCAGGCCGTTGGCAAGGGGGGTGGCAGGGTAACCGCAAGTGCCGGCCGCTGCCGCTCACTCGGCCCATTCCGGGTCGGCGGTGAACATGATGGTGATCCAGCGGTCCGGGCCCTCGTCGCCGATCAGCGCACCGACCTCCTCGCGCAGGGCATCCCACTGGCCGATGGTCATCGCCGGCCAGTCCGCCGGCACGATGAAGAACAGCTCCACTTCCTTGGAACGGCCAACCTTGGCCACATAGGCACGGTGATACAGGAAGCCGTGCTTTCTGACGAAGGCGCTGGCCACTTCGTCCACGTGCTGCTTCAGTTCGGGGGGCGTGATCAACAGGATCTCGGCCAGCGCCTTGCGCACCACTGCCACCGGGATGGGCAGCAACAGCAGGCAGACCACGGTCAGCACGGCCGGGTCGATGTACGGGGTCAGCCACTGCCAGCGCGTGTCCTGCAGGGCATGGCCGATCAGGAAGGCCAGCAGCAGGGCGCAGCTGATGCCGGCCGACATCAGCCAGCCCTGTACGTCCAGGCGCACGAAATCGGAGCGGATGCGGCGGTTGGCCTGGCCTTCGATCAGCGCCACCACCACGCAGATCAGCAGGGTGGCGCCGGCATAGCCGATGGCCCAGCCGAACTGCAGCTCACGCCCGCCGTTGAGCAGGGCATCGATGGCGGTGACCAGGGCGTAGATCGCGGCACTGGCCAGCAGGGTGCCGTTGAGGCCCAGGATCAACGGTTCCAGGTGCCAGAAGCCCATC
This sequence comes from Stenotrophomonas sp., assembly GCA_051885115.1. GTDB lineage: Bacteria > Pseudomonadota > Gammaproteobacteria > Xanthomonadales > Xanthomonadaceae > Stenotrophomonas. The sequence continues at coordinate 2,041 of JBJEWP010000027.1, forward strand.
GAGAAACGCTCGCGCAGCTTGCGAGACAGGCCCTTGGAGCTGGCATAGGCGGTGATCAGGTTCACTGCCAGCAGTGACAGCAGGCTCATGCCGGCATCGATCAGCGAGTAGACGCCGTCAAACACAATCGAGAACGAGCCCGAATACAGGCCGAAGCCGACACCAAGCAGGGCAATCAGCAAGGTGGCGGTGATCGAGGTGCGCAGCACGCTGCGTTCGTCGGCCAGGGCAGGGATGTGCAACCAGGAGGGCATGGGACTGGGTCAGCTTGAAGGGGCGTGGGGCCGCCGTCGGGTTGGCGGCCGGGTGGGTGCACACGGTAGCGCATGCCTGATGAATGCGGGTGGCGGGCATAATGGCCGGCTGTTGGTTTGTTGCCGGGTGGTTGCCATGCGTTTGCTTGTGTTCGTTGCCGGCCTGCTGGCCCTGTTTTCCCCGGCCTGGGCTGCGCGCCTGCCGCCCTCGCAGCTGCAACCGGGTGACCTGTTGTTCGTCAGCGCCAGCCAGGCAGGGCTGAGCGGAGCGATCAACGATGCCACCGCCCGCGCCGGGCAGATCAGCTATGACCACGTCGGCCTGGTCGCCGGCCACGGCGAGGCCGCCGAGGTGCTGCATGCCGACCAGCTGGGTTCGCGCGCACAACCGCTGGCTGAGTTCCTGCAGCAGGCCCAGGACAAACAACGCCAGGTCGATGCCTATCGCTTGCGCGAGGTGCACGACGGGGTGATTGCCGATGGCATTGCCACTGCCCGTGGCTTGCTCGGCAAGCCGTACAACGCCACCTACGTGCCCAACGAGGACAGCCTGTACTGCTCGGACCTGGTTGAGCGCGCCTTCCGTGCCCACGGCATCTTCGCCCTGCAGCCGATGAATTTCCGCAACCCGCGCACCGGGGTGATTGCGCAGTGGTGGGTGGATTTCTACGCTGGCCACGGCATGGCCGTGCCGCAGGATGTGCCAGGCAGCAACCCCAATGACATGGCGCGCAGCCCGGCGCTGGACCTTCTGGGCGAGGTGCAGCGATGAGCCGGCACTGCCGCCGCCCGTGGCTGGCCGCTATCAGCCTGGCCCTGTGCCTTGGCGCCGGGCCGCAGGCCTTGGCCAACGGGCAGGTGCAGGTACAGCTGCCGCCGGATGCGGCGCTGGCCGGCCTGCTCAACGAAGAGTCGTTGTTCATCTTTCCGCTGATGAACCTGGTGGCCAACAACTGCCCGGATACCGGCCTGCAGCCCGGCGACAGCCACCTGCTGGCGGCCACGGGCCAGCGCATCGTCGAGCTGATGGCGGTGAGCGAACATCTGCAGCGGGTGCTCTACCTGGAGTCGGCGCTGCGCCAGATCCAGCAGGCCGATGTCTGTACCCGGTTCGCCGGCAGCCTGACCCCGGTGGTGACCGAGCTGCGGCGCCTTGGTGCCACCACCGAAGTGGTGCAATGACCGGCGCGGGGCGCCCTCGCAACGTGCGCTGACTGCCCCGCGCGGCGTGGATGATTACACTGTGGCCCTCTTGCCGCCTGATGCGGCGCCGTTGTGTGTATTGCCATGCCGTTTGCCGCCCTGGGGGTCTGCCCGCCGTTGATTGCCGCTCTCAACCACGCCGGGCTGACTGCCCCGACCCCGGTGCAGGAGCAGGTGCTGCCGGCGGTGCTGGCCGGGCGCGATGTGCAGGTGCAGGCCCCCACCGGCTCGGGCAAGACCCTGGCCTTCGTGTTGCCGCTGCTGCAGCGCTTGATCGGCGAGGGCCAGCGCGGCTCGCGCACGGTGCGCCAGCTGGTGCTGGTGCCTACCCGCGAGCTGGCCGAACAGGTGGCTGCGGTGTTCCACCAGCACGGCCGTGGCCTGGCCCGGGCACCGAAGGTGGTGGTGGCCATTGGTGGGGTGTCGATCAACCCGCAGATGCTGGCCCTGCGTGGCGGTGCCGATGTGCTGGTGGCCACCCCGGGGCGCCTGCTCGACCTGCTCGAGCACAACGCCCTGCTGCTGGACGGCGTGCATGCGCTGGTGCTGGACGAGGCCGACCGCCTGCTCGACCTGGGTTTCGGCGAGCAGATGGCCCAGCTGCTCAAGCTGCTGCCGCGTCAGCGCCAGACCCTGCTGTTTTCGGCCACCTATGCCGACGATGCCAACGCCCTGGCCCTGGCCAGCTTGCGCGACCCGCTGCAGGTGCGCCTGCCCGACGGCCAGCAGGCACCGGACATCGTGCAGCGGGCCATCGTGGTGGATGAGTCGCGCCGCAATGCCCTGCTGCAGCACCTGGCCGAAAGCGAAGGCTGGGAGCAGGTGCTGGTGTTCGTGGCCAGCCAGCGCACCAGCGAGAACCTGGCACAGAAGCTGGCCAAGGCCGGCATCGTCGCCGAAGCCCTGCACGGTGACCTGGGCCAGGGCCGGCGCAGCCGGGTCCTGCAGGGCTTTGCCGATGGCCGGGTGAAGTGGCTGGTGGCCACCGATGTGGCCGCCCGCGGCATTGATATCGCCGGCCTGCCGCTGGTGATCAATTACGACCTGCCGCGCAGCACCGAGGATTACCTGCACCGCATCGGCCGCAGTGGCCGTGCCGGGGCCAGCGGCATGGCGATCAGCCTGGTCACCGCCGCCAACCAGGCGCATATGCGCCTGATCGAAAAGCGCCACCGCCTGCGCCTGGGGCGCGAGCAGGTGGCAGGCTTCGAGCCGCAGGAGGTGCCCGTGCCGGCCAGCGCGCCGGTTGCCGATGACAACGGCGGGGTCAAGGGCAAGCGGCCGAGCAAGAAGGACCGCCTGCGTGCGGCGGCGCAGGGCAGCAACACTGCATGAGCAATGCCGGGCCCGGGCTTGCCGGCGCCTGTCCGTTTTTTCGCAACGACAACCAGGAGCAAGGCAATGATGACCGCAACGCATTCCCCGGGCCTGATCCAGCTTGTGGCGCGGCAGTGGTGGGTACTGCTGCTGTTCGGTGTACTGGCCCTGTTGTTTGGCGTGGTGGCCATCCTGCAGCCGCTGCAGCTGGCCACCATCCTCACCGTCTGGGCGGGGGTGCTGTCCCTGTTCGAGGGCGGAGTGGCGCTGGTGGCGGTGATCCGTGGCCAGGCGCCGGTATCACGTGGCTGGTCGTTGCTGTATGCGCTGGCTTCGCTGTTGTTCGGCGTGCTGGCGGTGATCAAGCCGGTGGCCATGGCCAGCGCGCTGCTGCTGCTGGGCGCGGCCTGGCTGCTGATTGCCGGTGTCTACCGTATTGCCATGGCGATTCGTCTGCGCAAGCAGATCCGCGGTGAGGGCTGGCTGATCCTCAGCGGTGCACTGGCGGTGTTGCTGGGGCTGATGTTTGCGCTCAATCCGCTGGCCGGCATTGCCGTCACCGCCATGTGGATTGGCGCACTGGCGCTGGCCTACGGCATTTTCCAGCTTGTGGCGGCATTCCGCCTGCGCCGCTTCAAGTAAGCCTGCCCACGCAGGCAGGCTTGAGTAAGCACGCTCAGGCAGGCCGCTGCGGCGGCAGCCAGAAATCACAGACGGTGACCATTGCCTCGGCCTGGAAGCCGGGGTAATGCTGTTGCAGCACCGCCAGCAGGCCGGCCGGGTCACGACAGGCCGGGTCGTGCTCGCAGGCCAGGTCGCTGGCCGTGAGCTGGTCAAAACGCATGGCCCGGGTATGCAGGGCCAGTGGTGCCGACAACTGGCCATCGCCCAGCTGCAGGCGCACCTGCGCCACCCCCAGCCAACGCGTGCCCTGGCGCACGCTGGTGTTGCGCCCGGCGGCGAACACCGGTGTGGCAAAACCCATCACCGGTATCGCATCGTGGTGGTCAGGCTCAGTGGCCATCGCGGTCCAGCCAGGTCGGTGCGTGGTTCTTCAGGCACAGCACATACACCAGCAGCGACAGGGCAATCAGCACCGTGGCATAGGTGATGAAGGCGCCCATCTGGCCATTGCGCTGGGCGGCCTGGTACAGCAGCGGGGCGGTGCCGCCGAAGGTGGAGTTGGCCAGCGCATAGCCCAGCCCCACCCCCAGCGCCCGCACGTGGGCCGGGAACAGTTCGGCCTTCACCACCGCATTGATCGAGGTGTAGCCGGTGAGGATCACAAAACCCAGGCTGAGCAGGGCAAACGCGCTGTACCAGTGGTTGGCCTGGGGCAGGGCGGTGAGCAGGGTGCCGGTGTACAGCACCCCGCCGATGCCGAAGAACACCAGCAGGCTCTTGCGCCCGATGATGTCCGACAGCCAGCCGCCGACCGGCTGCATCAGCATCAGCAGGGTCAGGGCGACCAGGTTGATCACCACCCCGGTCATCACGTCACCGCCGGCAAACAGGCCCTGCACCAGCTTCGGGCCGATCACCGAGTAGGTGTAGAAGGCCAGGGTGCCGCCCATGGTCACGCCGATGCACAGCAGCAGCGGCCGCCACTGCACCACGAACAATTCATGCAGCGAACCGTTCCTGCGCGCCTTGCCGCTGCGTGCGGCGGCAATGTCATCGGCATGCAGGGATTCGTCCATGCTCCGGCGCAGCCAGAACACCACCACCGCACCCAGCCCGCCAATGCCGAAGGCCAGCCGCCAGCCCCACTCGCTGATCTGGGTGGTGTCCAGAAAGTAGAGCATCAGCAGCAGGGTCAGCTGGGCCAGGACATGGCCACCGACCAGGGTGACGTAGTGGAAGGAGGAGAGGAATCCGCGCCGGCCGGCAATGGCGGCCTCGGACATGTAGGTGGCGCTGGTGCCGTACTCGCCACCGGCGGCAAAGCCCTGCAGCAACCGTGCCACCAGCAGCATGATCGCCGCACCGGCGCCGATGCTGGTGGCTGTGGGGGTCAGCGCGATGAGCAGCGAGCAGGCGGCCATCAGGGTGACCGAGATGGTCAATGACAGGCGCCGCCCATGGCGGTCGGCAAAGCGCCCGAACCACCACGCACCGATGGGTCGCATCAGGAAGGTGACGGCAAAGATCGCCCAGATGTACAGGGTGGCGTTCTTGTCATCGGCCGAAAAGAACTGCGACTCGAAGTAGGCCGCGAACACCGAATAAACGTAGACGTCATACCACTCCACCAGGTTGCCGGCCGAACCCTTGAGGGTGTTGCCGATCGAACGGCGCAGCTGTTGCGCCTGGGTGGCGGCGGGCGTGGTTGTCTGCGCAACGGTGGCGGGCATGGCAAACCTGCGGGGATTGGGGTGGGGGGTGTTGGCGGGGTGTGGCATCAAGCCACGGTGGCCGTCCACTGCGGGTCGGAAAACTTGTCCCGGGCCAGGACCTCGGCGCGGGCCATCTCCTCGGCGCTGACTTGCCCGGGCTGCAGCCGGTACTGCGCGGCGAAGGTGGCGATCATGCGTTCGATCACCTGCTCACGGGCCAGCCCGGTCTGGCTGCGCAGCGGGTCCACCCGCTTGCCGGCACTGGTGGTGCCCTTGTCGGAGAGCTTCTCGCGGCCGATGCGCAGCACCTGCAGCATCTTGTCGGCATCGATGTCGTAGGCCATGGTCACGTGGTGCAGTACCGCCTTGCCACGGCGGGCCTGGGCGGCACCGGCAATCTTGCCGCCGGGCGAGGTGATGTCGTTCAGTGGCTGGTAGCTGGCGGCAATGCCCAGCGCGGCCAGGGCCTGGATCACCCAGCTGTCCATCAGTGCGTAGGACTGCTGGAAATCCAGCCCGGCCACCATCGAATCGGGGGCATAGATCGAATAGGTGATGGTGTTGCCCGGCTCGATGAACATCGCCCCGCCGCCACTGATCCGGCGCACCACGGTGATGCCGTGGCGCTGCGCGGCCTGCAGGTCAACCTCATTGCGCAGCGACTGGAAGCGGCCCATCACCACCGCCGGGCTGGCCCATTCCCAGACCCGCAGGGTCGGCCCGCGGCGGCCGGCAGCCACTTCGTCGGTGAGTACCTCGTCCAGCGCCATGTGCAGGGCCGGCGGCTGCGGGCCGGTGTGGATCAGTTGCCAGTCGTGGTCGGCAAAACCTGTGCCAGTCATGCGTGTTCCCCGCTGTCCAGGGCGCGCTGCACGGCCACCGCCACGCCGTCGGCGCTGATCCCGTACAGCTGTACATCGGTGGGCAGGGCAGCACTGACCGCGGCGCTGAAGGCAGCATGGCCGGCTGCGGTGGGCAGTCCTTCCAGGGCGCGGTCGATCAGTGCCAGGGCGCTGTCCGGCTCGATGAAGAAATCACCACTGACCTGCACCTGCTGCAGGCGCCCCTGCATAACCTGCAGATCCACCACCACCAGCTTGCCGCCGGGAACCTTGTACTCACCGTGCATCGATGCACTCCAACACTGCCGATGCTTGCCATGGTCGCTGTGATTGCCGGTCCAGGCAATGCAGGGCCGGTGGCACAGCCACTACAATGCCGGCCCCGAACTGGAGTCTGGTTGATGTCCGCACGCGCGCTGTCCCCGATCGGCAAGGTCTTTGTCATCGCTGCCTTGATCGAGGCAATCACCTGGGCCGGTCTGCTGATCGGCATGTTCCTGAAGTACAAAACGGCTTCCGTTGAGCTGGGCGCCTCGGTGGTGAGCCTGTTCGGCCGCGCCCACGGCCTGGCCTTCCTGGCCTACGTGGTGGTCACGGTGCTGGCCGGCGTACGCCAGCGCTGGCCGCTGTGGGCACTGGGCCTGGGCATCCTGGCGGCGGTGCCGCCGCTGGTGACCGTGCCGCTGGAAATGTGGTTCCGCCGTCGCGGCCTGCTCAGCCCGCGCGGCTGAATTCGCGCACCACTACAGGGCTTGTCGCTGACCCGCGGTCAGCCCAGGGCCAGCTGGCTCCAGCCGCCACTGTGGCGGTCATAGGTGTAGTCGCAGTTGTTGAGGATGTAGCGCACCGCTTCCACCCCGATCTCGCGCCGGGCCCGGGCCGAGGCATCGGCGGCAATGGCCGCAGCCGGGCGCATCGGGTCATCGGCCACGGCCTGGCGGATTGCCGCAGTCGGGGTCAGCCGGCGTTCGTCGGCCCACTCGCTCAGGGCCAGGTAACGGGCCGGGGTCACCCGCATCTGCTGGCGGCGCTGGGCCAGGGCAAAGAACAGCTCGGCATCCTCGACCCAGCCGACCTCGAGCCCGGCCTGTTTGAGCACGCCAATCACCTCGCTCACGTGCAGGCCTTCGCCGCTGCGTTTGAGATGGGCCTGCAGGGCATCCACATACGGGCCCAGGGTGTCCACCGGTACCGGCAGGTCACGGTCGATCAACCCCCAGATCGCCTTGCCCAGGCGCACCAATGGGTCGCGCGGCTGGATCTGGAAGGTGGCGGCCAGGCCGCGGCGCTCGCGCAGGGCGTTCTTCAGCTCTTCGGTGCTCAGCGGCCGGCCCATTTCCTGCAGCAGTTCGACAATGAAGTCGCGGATCATGATCCGCCCGCCCAGGGCGCCATCGGCCGGCTCCCACACGCCCTTTTTCAGGTCGATCAGGCGGGTGCCGTGCAGGCGCAGGCAGGCGCCGAGCAGGTAAGGGTCCAGTTCACCGTCAAACAGCCCCTCATCGCGCACCGCCCGGCAGATTTCCTCGGTGCTCCACTGGCGCGCCACCGGTGCACTGAGCACCAGTGATTCGGCGGCCTCGACCAGGGCCTCGATCTGCTCGTCGTTGTAGGGCAGGTGACGGCGCAGACCGTAGTGACCGCGCGCCATCAGCACCCCGACCTCGGGCAGTGCGTTGGTGATGGACATGTCGGAGATGTCGCGGCTGGTACGCGCACGCACCAGGTGCACCACCTGGTCGCGGTGCAGTGGTTCACCGGCCTCGAACAGCACCACCTTGACCAGCTCCTTGGCGCCCTGGCCCATGGCCACCACCCGTTGCTGGCCGTCCGGGCCGGTGGCGCATTGCACCTGGTCACCGCCGGCGGCCTGCCAGAGCAGCGGGCGGAAGGCCGCGTGGCGTTCTTCCAGCAGCTGGCCGACTTGCTCGTTGGCGACGCTGAGCAGGCAGTCCTGGCTGCTCAGACGCTGCAGCAGGCTGCGCGCCTGCTGCACGCAGTGTTGCCAGTGGACCAGCGGGAAGGGCACCACGATGGCCTGGCCCTCGTGTTCGATGGTGTCGATCTCGCCTTCAGCCAGCGCCCGCAGCAGCTTTTCAAACCAGGCCTGCCGGCTGTTCTGCGGGTCAAACCAAGGATCGCGTTGGGACAGTTGGTCCAGCGCCAGCAGGGGCTGTTCGGAGCGGATCAGGGCGCGCAGGCGACGCAGCAGGTGGGCGGTGGCGGGTAGTTCGCGCAGCGTTTTCAGGGCGCGCTGCTCCAGCTGGCGGATGCGCTCGCGGCTGACTTCGGGTACCCGCTGCTGGGCAATCTGTTCCAGTGTGCGTGGTTGGCCATCCACGCCCAGGCGGGCATGCAGGATGTCACGGTCATGCTCGCCCAGGCGCTCCCAGGCCAGAGCCAGGTAGCCGGCCAGGTCGTCGGGCTGGCTGTCGGCGGCGGTGCTGGCCGGGCCCACCGGCAGGGGGTGCTTGCGTGGTCGGCCGCGCCGGCGCTGCACCGGCAGTGGTGCCGGGCCGCTGCCGGTGCCGGAAGGCTGGGGCAGGTCGGCGCGGAACAGGTGTGGGGCGCCATCGACCAGGCCCACCTGCGGCCACCAGCCGGCCGGGCGCACATGCAGGGCGGCGGCGGTGAGGTAGATGCCTGGTGGCTGGCCGGCAAGCAAGGCTTGCACCGCCTCGTCGGCCAGTGCATCAAAGCCGGCGTCCAGCAGCACATGGCGGGCCCCTTCGGCGTAGGCCGCCTCAAGCGCTGCCTGCCAGTCATCGGGCTGTGCCGCCTGCCGGTTGGCCACGTGGCCGCCGGCAAACAACGAATGGACATACGCGCTCAACACCGGCATCGGGCATTCCTCAAGACGGAAAGGCGGGGCCCACTGCGTGCTGCATCAATGCCGCCAGAACCGGCAAAGTGCAGCGGGCAGGCTCTAGTGTTTGCCCATTGTCAAGGAAATGTCCAGCGACCCGGCACCGTTTCGCTGCACTGCACCTGGCATTGTGTCTGGCGCAGGAGTACAACGGGTCTGACTTCCATGAGCAGGAGGTGTGCGATGGGCGGCAAGGCAAGGCAGGGTTCGACCGGGCTGGCGCGTTTGCTGGCCATGGCAGTGGCCAGCGCCGGCCTGGCCGGGTGCGCGATGAGCGAGCGTGGCCCGGACAGCAACGGCTTCGTGCAGCAGGTGCGCAGTGTGCTGGGTGAACAGGCACAGCGCGAGGTGGCGGTATCGCAGCTGGTGGACGCGCGCTGGGAGCAGTTGTGCATGCACCGTGATGGCTCCTTGACCCTGAACCTGATCGAGCTGGACCGCCGCCATGTGCTGCGGGTGCCGTTCCGTCAGCTTACGGTCAATGACAGCATGTCGCCCGACTCGCTGGACGGCCAGTGCCTGCAGCGCGATGACATGGTCCGTCTGCGCCGCCATGGCGGCGAGATCGATGCGCCGATCGTGCTGGAACGGGCATCGCCGGCGCAACCGGCGGTCAACGCCCTGGCACAGCAGTAAAGGCGGGGCTGGCGGAACTGACGGGCTGGCAGCGGTGTCCAACCGCCGTCAGCCCGTTTCTTGATGCTCATGCCCCAGCCCGCCACCTGCCGTCCTCCCTTGCCTGACGTGCTGTGCGCGGTGCTGGTGGTGTTGCTGGTGCTGCTGGCCGGTGCCCGCTTGTTGCTGGCGCAGCCGGGGCTGGCAGTGGCCGCCCGCACACCGTCGCCAGAGCTGCGCTGGCGGTTGCCGTTGGTGCCATCTGCCGCTGCGGTGCCGGCTTCCCGGCCGCTGCCGGCCACTGCGGTTGCGGTGGACAGCCGCCGCGCGCATGCATCCCCGGCGGCTGGGCCAGGTGATGCTGGCAGTGCGCAAATGGGAGACCCGATGCGTGCGGCGGCGGCCTCCCCAGCGGCTGCGGCTGTTGCCGGGCGACCGTCGGCGGAGGGGTTGTTTGCCGATGACGGCAGGATTGCCCTGCCGGCGCAGTCGCGGGCACGGCCCGAGCGCCGCAGCAGTGCGCAGCGGATGTTCGAACAGCACGACGAGAGCTTTCTCAAGCATCCTGACGATGGCCTGTTTGGACGGGCCGAAACCGCCGGGACGTCGCAGACGCGTGCGCAGCGGGCGGTCTTTGGCCGGGATGTGCAGCCGGCGCGTGCGCGGGCGGCACCGGCCATTGCCTACAACCCGGCCCTGCATGAGCGCCCGGCAGACCTGGCCGCGGCCGATGGCCCCCAGGCCTACCTTTCCGCGCCGCTGGCCGATGCCCCGGTGCCCGGCCTGGGCGGGCAGGCCAGTGCGCAGCTGCAGCCTGAACAGGCCAGCAGGCGCAGCCGCGTGCAGGCCTGCAGGCTGCCGGCCATGGCCATCGCCTGGGCAGCGCTGGAGCAGCACCTGCAGCATTTGCAGCAGGCCGAGCAGCGCATGGGGCATGGCTCCTCGCCGGAGGAGCGCCGGCACACGTTGACCCACGAGATCGGCCGGCAGTACAACCTTGCGCGACGGGCACTGTGGCAGGTCGATCACCTGCTGCCACGTTGCCCCTGAGGCCGCAGTGGATCGTGGCTGGCGGCGTTGATGCCGTGAAAGTGTGACCAGGTATACACTTTTGCCGACACTGGCACATCCAGGGGGGGATGTGATGAAGCGTTGGACGATAGGTGGATGCATGGCCGCGGCGGTGCTGTTGCTGGTGGCCGGTTCGCGTTCGCAAACGATGTCAGCAGCGGCGATGGCGGCACATGCGCCGGGTCCGGTGGCGCCGGTGCTGACCGGCCTGGTGCTGGGCAGCGGTCATCCGTTGCCCCTGTGTCAGCCGGGGCGCGCCCTCCGGCCGGCGTGCCGGCTGGCTCAGGCCGGCACATGGCCCGACGCTGCCGGCAGCCTGCAGACCTTGCGGCTGGCCCATGACGCACCGGTTTCCGGCCTGCAGCCACAGGTGGTGGCGCTGCAACTGGGGCGGGTGCTGGAAAGCGTCAGCCTGCAGTTCGAGGGCGTGATCGCGCTGGAGCGGCTGCCGGTGGTGCTGGACCAGCTGTGCGGGGCCGCCGCAGTGGACAGCCGGCTGTCGCTGGAGGGCAGCGGCTATCTGCGCTCGATCAGCTGGCAGTGCCCGGATGGCGACGCCCAGTTCACCGCGATGTGGCAGCACGGCCGGGCCCAGGGGGCGCTGAACCTGACCACTGCACGCGGCCAGGCCTGGTTTGATGGCGAGCCGTTGCCGGAGGGGCCGGCACTGGCGATGCGCTGAGCCGCTTCAGCGGCGTACCGCGAACACCCCGTCCAAGGCCTTTTCAGCGCGGAAGCCGGCCTGTTCCAGGCGTTTGACCACCTCGGCAGGGACATCGCGGCCACTGGTGAGCTTGTTCGGGCTGCCGGTGTAGTGGAACAGCTTGCCGCCGGGGCGGATCACCCGCGCCAGCTGCTGGTAGAAGGCCAGCGAATACAGCTCGCCGGCAATGCCGAAGCGGGGCGGGTCATGCAGCACCGCATCCACGCTGGCATCGGCCACCGCGCTGATGGTGGCGGTGACATCGCCGTGGCGCAGCAGCAGGCGGCCAGCGGCAACGGGGCTGTCCGGGTCCGGTGACCATGGGTTGTGCCGGCGCAGCCAGAGCACGTCCTCGTTGCGTTCGGTGGAATGGATGCGCGCCACCCCGGCCTCCAGGCAGGCGCGGGCGAAATAGCCCATGCCGCCGCAGGTATCGAGCACCACCTTGCCGGCCGGCTGCACCAGGGCCACCTTGTTGCGCGCATCGTCCAGTGGATTGATGTGGGCACTGAGCAGCATCTTGATGCCGTCGATCTCGAAGGTTGGCACCCCCCAGTCGGTGGGCACCAGCTTGATCAGCCCGTACTGGCCGAAACGAGACAGGTTGGCAAACCCCTCGCCATCGAAGTAATGGATGGTGCGCTCGCGGATCTTTTCCGGCCACGGGTAGCACTGCCCTTGCAGCTCCCAGTGGTCATTTCCCAGCCGGGCTTCGGCCTGGCTGACACCGAGGTCGAAACTGGCCGTGAGCAGACCTTGGCCCTTGCGCCGGGCGCGGGTCATGGCATCGAACACGGAATGGGTGAGCAGGGGGCCGGAATAATGGGGCACGGGCAATGGCGGCCAGGGCCGCAGGGCAACAATCGGGGCGCAGATCGTAACCGAGCCGGCAACCGCCGCGCTGGCGGGGCAAGGACGCTGCGTTCACCCCGCGCTGGTGACCATGGCCAATCCGGCACCCATGGTGCGGCTGAAGCAGGTGCAGACCGATGTTGTTGCTCAAACCCAATACCTGGATCGTGGTGGCCAACGGCGGCAGCGTGCGGCTGTTGCGCAATGCCGGCAATGCCACCGAGGTCCGCCTGCAAGAACAGGACATGCCCAATCTGGATGACCCGCATCTGGGCCCGTCGGGCAGCCAGCCGCAAAGCGTGGACATTGCCGAGGCCACCTTCAACCGCAAGCTGGCGCTGTGGCTGAACAACCAGGCCCTGACCCACGGTTTCCAGCACCTGGTGCTGGCGGCCGACCCGATCTCGATGGGCGAGTTGCGCCCCTTGCTGCATCAGCAGGTCACGGCCCGTATCCAGGCCGAAATCACCAAGGACTGGACCAACCTGAGCCTGAAGGAGATCGAGAAGGCGCTGGATGCGGTGGATGGCTGAGCCCGGGGGCTTGCCGGTCAAGGGAAAGGGGCGGCCATCGGCCGCTCTTTTTTGTCTGCCGGCAGCAGTACGCCGGCCTGTAATCAATGCACACCGCCAGCGGCGCATAATGCGCGCCCATTCCTGACAAACATGGCGGCGTGCGAGCGCTGCTGGCGGGCCGTATGTCCTTGCTGAGCAATGAACTGGCGCAATGGCGTGCCAACCCCGTGCGCGAAATGCTGGCTGGCGCGGTGGCCACCTTCGCGCTGATTCCGGAAGTGATCGCGTTCTCCTTCGTCGCCGGCATCGACCCGCAGGTGGGGCTGTATGCCTCCTTCGTGATGAGCATCATCATCGCGGTGTTTGGTGGCCGCCCGGCGATGATCACCGCCGCCGCCGGTTCGGTGGCCCTGGTGGCCGCGCCGCTGATTGCCAGCCATGGCCTGCCTTACCTGTTTGCCGCCGGTCTGCTGGCCGGGCTGGTGCAGATTGCCTTCGGCTTGCTGCGCATGGGCGTGCTGCTGCGCTTTGTGTCCTCTTCGGTGCGCACCGGCTTCCTCAATGCGTTGGCGATCCTGATCTTCAGTGCCCAGCTGCCGCAGCTGGAAGAGGCCAATGCCGCTACCTGGGCGATGCTGGGCCTGGGTCTGGCCATCATCTGGGGACTGCCGCGGCTGCCCCTGCCCGGAGTCAAGGCGATTCCCTCGCCGCTGATCTGCATCCTGGTGCTCAGCGGCCTGGCGGTGGGCCTGGACCTGCCGCTGAAGACCGTGGCCGAGCTGGGCCAGCTGCCGGCTTCGCTGCCGGCCTTCGTGGGCCTGCCGCAGGTGCCGTGGAGCTGGGAGACCCTGCGCATCATCGCCATGCCGGCGCTGGCCATTGCCATGGTCGGCCTGCTCGAATCGCTGATGACCGCGCGTGTGGTCGATGAAATGACCGCCACCCCGTCCAACAAGAACCGCGAGTGCACCGGCCTGGGCCTGGCCAACATCGGCTCCAGCCTGTTCGGCGGCATTGCCGGCTGCGGCATGATCGGCCAGGCCGTGGGCAATGTGACCTATGGCGGACGTGGCCGCCTGTCCACCGCCTTTGCCGGCATCTTCCTGCTGGTGCTGATGGTGCTGCTCAAGCCGTGGGTGGCCCAGGTGCCGGTGGTGGCCCTGGTGGCGATCATGGTGGTGGTCTCGGTGGCCACCTTCGACTGGGCCTCGCTGTCCACCCTGGTGCGCCATCCGCGGCTGTCATCGGTGGTGATGCTGGCTACCGTGGCGGTGACCCTGGCCAGCCACAACCTGGCCGCGGGGGTGGGCATCGGCGTGCTGCTGTCCGGGGTGTTCTTTACCCTGAAGGTGGCCCGGATGATGCACATCGAACAGGAGGATGTGGCCGGTGTGCATCATTACCGGGTCAGTGGCCAGGTGTTCTTCGCCTCGGCCGATGCCTTCATCGAGGCCTTCGATGCGCGCGGGCTGGAAGGGCGCGCGGTGGTGATCGACCTGTCGGCGACCCGGTTGTGGGACATCACCGCGGTGGCGGCACTGGATACGGTGGTCAAGCGCCTGCGCCTGCACCGGGTGCAGGTACGGGTGCTGGGGCTGGATGCCGACAGCCGCGCCCTGGTACGTCGCCTGCGTCGCGAGCAGTTGCTGGGCAACGAGCCGGGCTGAGCACGCACGTCATGTTCATCGGCGCTTGTGCAGGCTGCGCAGGACATCCCACAGGAGCCGGACATGAGTGAGAGCCTGTATGACGCCCTGCGCGCCAGCCATGAGGTGCAGCGTGGGTTGCTGCGTTCGCTGGTGCGTATCCGCGATGCCCAGCGCCGGCAGCAGGTGTTTACCGAGCTGCGCATCGAACTGGCGGCCCATGAGGCGGCCGAGGAGCGTGCGCTGTACGTGCCGATGCTGATGGATGATGCCGGCCTGGATGCCAGCCGGCATGCCCTGCACGAGCATCACCAGATCGATGAGCTGGTGGCCGAGCTGCAGGGCCTGGCCATTGACGGCAAGGCCTGGGCCAAGAAGGCCGCCGAACTGTCGGAAAAGGTGCATCACCACCTGCGCGAGGAGGAGAAAAAGTTCTTCCAGGTCTCCGGCAGGATCCTCAGCGAGGCACAGAAATCCCGCGAGGCACGCCGTTACCTGCGCGAGTACGCACGCATGTTGCGCAAGCTGCAGCAAGCCTGAGCGGCCGGCGTCATTCCTGCAGCCAGATCCCGTCCAGCCCCGCGTGGTGCAGCAGCTCGCGCACGGCGGTCAGCTGTGCGGCGAACGGCAGCGCTTCGGGCAGGCCGAGCTGTCGCAGCGGCGCGCCATGGGTGGCATCGGCCAGACGGTTGAACAGGGCTTCCAGACTCTGCCGTGACAGCCACTGGGAGCCGGTGGGCGGCAGCCCGGCCGGTTCACGCAGGGCATTGGCCGCTGCACTGCGGCTGTGCAGCGGCCCGGGCCGGCCGGCCAGGGCAGGCAGCTGCGGCATCAGGGCATCCTCGATGTCGGCAATGGCCTGCTCCAGCTGCGCCGGTGTCGGTGGGAAGTGGCCTTGCACCTGCGCAGGAAGCGGCAGCCGGAGCAGAAGCTGGCCTTGTGCGTCGTGTACGGCCAGTGCCTGGCCCAGGGTCAACCAGAGCATGCGGCCTGCCTTGCCTGCGTAGGCGGTGGTGGATGGGTCGGTTATCGTGCACGCCGGTGCAATCAGCAGGTGTGAGTGTGGGCAAGCGCAAGTGGTGGACCTGGCCGGCAATGGCGGTGGTGGTGGCGGGCATGGCCGCCGGCTGGTGGTGGACCCGGCCGCAGCCGGCCGTGCCGGTGGCGGTCACGGCGCTGGCCTGGCAGGCCCAGGCCTGGTGGCTGGGAGGGGATGGCCACCCTGGGCTGCATGATGGCCCGGCCCGCCAGGGACGCTTTGCCGAGCCGTGGGGGCTGGCACGCGACGGCCTGCGCGGGCTGTACATCAGCGATGCCGGCGACAACAACCGCATCCGTTACCTGGATATCCATGGCCGCCTGCACACCGTCGCCGGCAGCAGCGAAGGCCATGCCGATGGCCCGGCCGCCGAAGCGAAGCTGCACACCCCGTCGGGCATCGCGTTGGCCGCTGATGGTGCGCTGTACATCGCCGATACCGGCAACCATGCCGTGCGCGTGTTGCGCGATGGCCAGCTGACCACTCTGGCCGGCAATGGCCAGCCCGGTGACGGCGATGGTCCGGTGGCCCAGGCCCGCTTCGATGCGCCGATGGCCGTTGCCGTGGCGGCCGATGGCCGGGTCTATGTGGCCGATACCTTCAATGACCGCATTGCCGTGATCGGCTCCGATGGCCAGGTGCGTACGCTGGCCGGTGGCGGCGGCCCCGGGCGGGTCGATGGTCAGGGCACGGACGCACGCTTTGACACCCCGACCGGGCTGGTGATCGATGCGCAGGGGGTGCTGTGGGTGGCCGACCTGGGCAATGACGCGATCCGCCGGGTGCACCCCGACGGCCGCGTGGACACCGTGGTTGGCGGGGAGGCAGAGCGCCAGCTGTGGCAGCCGCAGACGCTGGCCATCACCGCCGATGGCGTGCTCTACATTGGTGAGCGGTTGACCGGCCGGGTGCTCCAGCGCAGCGTGCAGGGGCACCTGAGCACGGTGTTCGGCAGTGATCCTGCCAACCGCCTGTCGCGTCCTGCCGGCCTGGCCCTGACCCCGGAAGGCGGCCTGCTGGTCAGCGATGCCGGCGGCATGCGCCTGCACTGGCTGCGTAGCCAGCCGCAGGGCGAGGCCAGTGTGAGCGGGGCGATCGGTCCGGATCCGGCACGCGCCCTGCCGGCTACCGGCGGTCGCTGGCCACTGGCGCCGCAGCGGGGTTGGCACGAAGTGGTCGGTACCCTGGGCGAAGTGCGTGGCACCTTTGCCGGCAAGAACCGCAACCACCTGCATGCCGGCTTGGACATCCGCGGCGATGTCGGCCAGCCGGTGCTGGCCATTGCCGATGGCAAGGTCTCCAGCCCACTGGCGGCGTGGAGCCCGAACGGCCAGGCCGAGGGCCTGGCGGTGGCCGACCTGGATTACATCCACATGCGCGTGGGCCGCACCCCGCAGGGGCAGGCCCTGGACCCGCGCTTCGAGCTGCTGCGTGATCAGCGCGGCCGGGTGGAGCGGGTGCGCGTGCGCCGGGGCACGCGCTTTGTCGCCGGCGAGGTGCTGGGCACGATCAACGCCCAGGCACATGTGCACCTGCAAGTCGGCCCGGCGGGCTATGAGCGCAATGCCATCGCTCTGGGCTTTACCGGTTTCACCGATACGGTGGCTCCGGTGATCGAGGACATCCGCGTGCTGGACGGCAACGAGCAGGTGGTGGGCCAGCGGCGCGACGGTTACTGGGAGCTGCCACGCAGCGCCGGGGTGGTGCAGATCGCGGTGCAGGCGCGCGACCAGGTGGACGGCAACCTGGCCCGGCGCCGGCTGGGGCTGTATGCGTTGGGCTGGCAGCTGCTCGATGCCGCCGGTACCCCGTTGCCGGGGTACGAGCAGCCGTTGGTGCAGCTGGAGTTCAACCGCATGCCGCCGCAGCGCGATGCGGTGCTGCATGCCTATGGTCCGGACAGCGGGATCACCGTGCACGGCAGTGCGGTGACCCGCTTCCAGTACCTGGTCACCAACACCGTGCGTGATGGCCGGATGCAGCGTGGGGGGCTGGATGTGGGCGCGCTGCCGGCCGGCGATTACCGCCTGCGCATCAGTGCCCGCGACTGGCATGGCAACCAGGCCGTGGAGGGCCGCGAGTTGCGCCTGCGCCTGCGCTGAGCCTGACCATGGGCAGGGGTGTGGTGGCAGGGGGTGGACTACACTCGGGCCACTGCCTGACCAACGATTGATGAGGTGTCCGTGAAACGACTGCTTACCGGCGCGCTGGCGCTGTCCATTTCCTCGGCGCTGATGGCCGCCACCCCGACCTTCGATGCGGCGCGCATCAATGCCGACGTCAAGGAGCTGTCTTCCGATGCCTACGAGGGCCGGTCGCCGGCCACCGAAGGTGAGCGCAAGACCGTGGCCTACCTGTCGGCGGCGCTGGAAGCGGCCGGCGTTCAGCCCGGTGGTGACCTGGTTGATGGCAAGCGCCTGTGGACCCAGGCCGTGCCGCTGGTGATGAGCGACATTGTCGGTACTCCGCTGCTGTCCATCGGCAAGCCCGGAGCGCACCGGCCGCTTAGCCAGCGCGAGCAGATCACCGTGCGCCCGGCCCAGGACGGCAGCAAGCAGATCAACCTGGTCGATGCGCCACTGGTGTTCGTCGGTTACGGCGTGCATGCGCCGGAGCGCAACTGGGACGACTTCAAGGGCGTGGACCTGAAGGGCAAGGTCATGGTGGTGCTGGTCAACGACCCGGACTTTGAAACCGGCGAAGGCGACTTCGACGGCAAGGGCATGACCTACTACGGCCGCTGGACCTACAAGTATGAGGAGGCTGCCCGCCGGGGCGCGGCCGGCGTGCTGATTGTGCACGAGACTGCCCCGGCCTCCTATGGCTGGGCGACGGTGGCCGGCTCCAATGCCAACACCATGTTCGACGTGGTGCGTGATGACCCCAAGGCCGCCCACACCGCGGTGGAGGGCTGGATCCAGCGTGACCTGGCGGTGCAGCTGTTTGCCGATGCCGGGCTGGATTTTGAAAAGCTCAAGGCCGCCGCGCAGACCCGCGATTTCCAGCCGGTGGCACTGGGCGGGCAGACCTTCTCGGCCCGCTATGCGGTCAACAGCGAGCAGATCGTTTCCCACAATGTGGTCGGCCGCATCGAAGGCAGCAGTCACCCGGACGAGACCATCATCTACTCCGCCCACTGGGACCACATCGGTGTCGGTGAGCCGGATGCCCGCGGTGACCGCATCTTCAACGGTGCCGTGGACAACGCCAGCGGCACCGCGGCGATGCTGGAAATGGCCCGTGGCTGGATGGCCGGCCCGCGTCCGCAGCGTTCGGTGGTGTTCCTGGCAGTGACCGCCGAGGAAAAGGGCCTGCTTGGCTCGGAGTACTACGCCAGCAACCCGCTGTATCCGCTGGAAACCACGGTGTCGGTGATCAACGTCGACGGCGCCGCCACCATGGGGCCGTCGCGTGATTTCGGTATCTATGGCACCGCCGATGTGCAGCTGCTGGACCAGCTGATCGAGGTGGCCGCGCGCTGGAATGTGCGTTACACCCCGGAAAGCAAGCCGGAAGCCGGCCTGTTCTTCCGCTCCGACCACTTCCCGTTCGCCAAGCGCGGGGTGCCGGCGGTGTCCTACAGTGCCGGCCAGGACCTGGTTGACGGTGGCCTGGAGGCCGGTCGCGCCGCCGCGGCCGAGTACAACGTCAACCGTTACCACCAGCAGGCCGATGAATGGCAGCCGGAGTGGACCTTCGCCGGTGCCGTGCGCGACCTGGAGATCCTCTACACCCTGGGCAGCGAGTTGGCCAATTCGCGCAGCTGGCCGGCCTGGGGCGCCTCCTCGCAGTTCGGCGAGCTGCGCCGGGCCAGTGATGACCAGCGCAGGTAAGCCGCCGCATCCGTGCTGAAACAACAACGGGGCACCCACTGGGTGCCCCGTTGTCATATCGTGTGCTGCGCAGGTGGCTCAGAACGCCGGCTGCAGGCGCAGGTTGCGGTCGCCCAACTGGTTCAGCTCGACCACCAAGGCCGAATGCTGCCGGATCCGGCCCAGTTCGCGCATGATCCGCACGTCCTCGTGGCGCAGCTCGCGCTTGGCCATCACTTCCTGCTTGTAATCCATCACTTCCGGGTACAGCCGGGCCATTTCCAGGGCCTGGGCCACTTCCTCGACACTGTCGGCGTCGCGGCTGACCCGGGCACGGCTGTTGAAGGCCTTCATCCAGCGTTCGAAGCCGGCGGTGTGGTCGAACATGTTGGCCATGAACCAGATCACGAACAGGATCGAGACCCA
>JBJEWP010000028.1:0-2541 GCA_051885115.1 Stenotrophomonas sp.
GCCTCGGTCTTTTCCAGGCCGGTGGTCTGGAAGTTCTTGCCGAACACGCCGTTGATGTTGGCCACCGAAATGACCTCTTCCTTGACCCGGAAGCTGCGCACTTCCTTGCCGTCGACCACGCTCACCTGGGGCACGCGCTCGGTGTAGACCACCGCCATCGGCTTGCCGACGTTGGCGCTGGTGAAGTCGAACATGCGCTGGCCACCGGCCGAGTTCAGGGTCACGCTGACCGCGGGCTGGCCGTTCTGGTCCTGCATGCTCTGCGCGGCGACCATCTGGTCACCGGTGACGATCACCCGCTTGTTGAGCAGGATCGGGCCGCGGCCGTCACGCTGCTGGTAGACCTTGGCTTCCGGCGGAATGCGGCCGGAGGCCAGCGCATCGGCCGCATTGCCCTCCACCACAGCGCGGTATTCCAGGGTGGCGGTGGCGCCGATCATGCGCTTGGCTTCGGCGGTGTCCTGCACGCCGGGCAGCTGCACCACCACGCGGTTTTCGCCCTGGCGCTGGATGATCGGCTCGGCCACGCCCAGCTCGTTGACGCGGTTGCGCAGGGTCAGGATGTTCTGCTCGATCGCGCCGGCGGTGATGGTGGCGATTTCCGCATCCGGCACCTGCATGGTCAGCTGCTTGCCCGACAACTCATAGCTGAAGGTCGGCTGGGCCTTGAACAGGGCCTGGCGGCCACGCTCGCCGGCATCCTCAGCGGCCGACGGGCTCAGGGTGGCCACGATGGCATGGTCACGCCGCTCCACCGACTGGTAGGGCACGCGGGCCTCACGCAGGGCCACGCGCACATCTTCGGCATAGGCCTCCATGCGCTTGTCCAGGGCGGCCTTCTGGTCCACCTCCAGCACGAAATGCACACCACCTTGCAGGTCCAGGCCCAGCACCAGCGGCTTGGCACCGAGGTTGTCCAGCCAGGCCGGTACGGTGGAAGCCAGGTTCAGGGCGACCATGTACTGCTCGCCCAGCGGCTGGCGCAGGACGTCATTGGCCGCGGTCTGCGCCTTCAGGTCGTCCAGGCGCACCAGCAGGCTGGTGCCTTCGATGGCCACCGACCTGGGCGTCACACCGGCGTCTTTGAGCAAACCGTCGACACGCTCGACCAGGGCCTGGTCCAGGGTGGCACCACGGTTGGCGGTGATCTGTACCGAGGGGTCCTTCTGGTAGATGTTGGGCAGCGCGTAGATCGCACTGATTGCCAGCACCAGCAGAATGACCAGATATTTCCAGCGGGGAAATTCAAGCATTGCGCATGTCCCGCGCGGCCCCAGCCGCGCCGGGACCGCGTCCAGTAAGAAGAGTGAGGCTTAGACAGCCGACTTCAAGGTGCCCTTGGGCAGGACACTGGCAATGGAAGCCTTCTGCACGCGGATGCGCACGCCGTCGGCCACTTCCACGCTGATGAAGTTGTCGCCGATGTCGGTGACCACACCGGCAATGCCGCCGGCAGTGATCACCTCCTCACCCTTGCTGATCTTTTCCAGCATCGCCTTGTGTTCCTTCTGGCGCTTCATCTGCGGGCGGATCATCAGGAAGTACATGATCGCGATCAGCACGATCGGGAACAGCAGGGTACCGAAGCCACCGGCCGGTGCCGGGGCGGCAGCAACGACGGGGATCAGGGAAGTGGTCAGGGTCATCGGGTCTTTCCTTGGGTTGGGCCGCCGGCACGCAAGGCGCCGACAGTCACGAAAATTGTGCAGCCTTGAAGTATGCCACGCCGAGATAGCGGCGTGGCTGCGGGCTTTCAAGGGCGGGCGGACAACTTACGGCAATTCCGGCGGGGTGCCGCCGCGCTTGGCATAGAAGTCAGCGCGGAATTGCTGGAACTGCCCGTCCTCGATCGCCTGGCGGATGTCGGCCATCAGCTTTTCGTAATAGAACAGGTTGTGCAGGGTGCCCAGCATCGGTGCCAGCATCTCGTTGCAGCGGTCCAGGTGGCGGATGTAGCTGCGGGTGTAACCGCCGGTGCAGGCATGGCAGCCACAGCCCGGCTCGATCGGGTCCATGTCGCGCGCGTACTGCGCGTTGCGGATGCGGATGGTTCCGGTAGAGGTGAAGAAATGGCCATTGCGGGCGTTGCGGGTCGGCATCACGCAGTCGAACATGTCCACGCCACGGGCCACGCCTTCGACCAGGTCTTCCGGCCGCCCCACTCCCATCAGGTAACGCGGACGGTCTTCGGGCAGCTGCGGGTCCAGGTGCTCGAGCATGGCATTGCGCTCGTGCTCCGGCTCGCCCACGGCCAGGCCGCCGATGGCGTAGCCGTCAAAGCCGATCTGGCGCAGGCCGTCGATCGAGCGCGTGCGCAACTGCGGGTGTACCCCCCCCTGGACGATGCCGAACAGCGCCGCGTCGTTGCCCAGACGGTCATGCTCGTTGCGCGAACGCTGGGCCCAGCGCAGGCTCAGCTCCATCGAGGTGCGCGCCACCGGCTCGGTGGCCGGGTACGGGGTGCACTCGTCAAAGATCATCACCACGTCCGAATCGAGCACCTTCTGGATATGCATGCTCACTTCCGGGCTCAGGAACACC
>JBJEWP010000029.1:0-14092 GCA_051885115.1 Stenotrophomonas sp.
GCCGCGGCGGGAATGGCAAAATGCCCGGCAATGCTGGCTGGGCCGCTTGGCCATACATGTACCCCTGCAATGGGCAGCGGGGTGCCGCGGTCAGCCATGGGAGTTGTTTGATGAACAAGCTGAAGACGGCCGGTCGCCGCCGGATCTGGGCCTTGGTGCTGCTGCTGGGCCTGTTGTCGGGCCCGGCCTGGGTGCATGCGCAATCGGCAGTGGAGATCACCCCGTTGCCGGATGTCGAGGTGGTGGTCACTCCGCTGGAAGATGAACCGGCAGCGTCATCGCCACCGTTGGCTGCGCCGCCCCCACCGGCCCGCGACGCCACACCGGCCTGGTTCTGGTGGTCGGTACTGCCGTTGTTGCTGGTGGTGGCCGGCAGCCTGCTGCCCTGGGCAGGCCGAGAGCGCCTGCGGCGCCGGGTATTGCCCATCGTGCTGCTGGCCCATGTGGCCCTGCTGCTGGTCTGGTGGGGTTACCGCCACAGCACGGCGGTCAGCGCCAGCGAGGCCAGCGTCGGGGTTGGCAGCCCGGGCTGAGCGTGCTGCACTCCGGCGGCCGGCCAGCGCTGGCCCGGCGCTGGTGGTCGATGGTTGCCGTTGTCACCGGTGCATGGCCTGGGGCGTGACTTCGGTAACTTGTCGATACCTGTTACAGCCGCTGCAATGGATGCATGAAAAAATCACTGCTGCTTCCGTTGGCCCTGGTGGCCAGCCTGAGTGCCTGTTCGCCGCAGGTGGTGCGCAACCCGCTGGCCACCTGGCATGCCTCGCCCAACCACAATGAACGCGGCCCGGTGGTGATCGTGCTGCACCACACCGACCAGGATTCGGTGGAGGAAAGCCTGCACACGCTGAGCACGGCCAACAGTGGCGGCAAGGTCAGCTCGCACTACCTGCTGGGCAAGGATGGCCACCTCTACCAGCTGGTGGAAGACAGCCGCCGGGCCTGGCATGCCGGCCCCGGGCGCTGGGGCCCGTTGAGTGACCTGAACTCCACCTCGATCGGCATCGAGATCGACAACGACGGCGACAGCGCGTTTCCGCAGGTCCAGGTCGATGCTTTGATCGTGCTGCTGGAAGACCTGACCACGCGGCTGAACATTCCGCGCCACGCGATCATTGCCCATGCCGACCTGGCACCGACGCGCAAGCAGGACCCGAACCGCCTGTTCCCGTGGCAGGCGCTGGCGCAGGCCGGCTTCGGACTGTGGCCCAAGGCCGAGCATGGCCCGGCCCCGGCAGGCTTCGATGCCCTGATGGCGCTGCGCGCGTTTGGTTATCCGGTGGATCCGGCCCGGCCGGAAGCGGCGATCACCGCCTTCCACCGCCGCTTCCGTGGCGATGACCAACTGCCGCCGCAGCTGGACACCGAAGACGCCCGCATCCTGCATTCGTTGCTGCAGCAGATGCCTTGAGTTGCCGGCATGGGCCGGTGCTGGGGCCGCCTTTGCACTATATTGGTGCAATGAGCGTTTCCCCCGTACCGCCCGGCATCGACCAGTTGTCCACGCCCCTGGCCTGGACCTGCGCCGATGGCGTGGTGTGCGGGGTCAACCCGGCCCTGGTGCGTTGGCTGGGGGTCAGTGCCCGTCGCCTGGTTGGCCTGCCGCTGCCGGCGCTGGAAGCCCAGGGCGAGGTGCTGGCGCAGTTCATCAGCCGTGGCCAGGGTGACCTGCTGCGGCTGGACCGGCTGGCCCTGGCCCTGCCCGGTGAGGCCCCGCACTTCGCCCAGGGCTGGCTGGGCCGGCGCGATGGCGGCGGCTGGGTATTGGAGCTGCACCCGGCCGACGAGTTCGCCGTGGCCGACCCGGTACAGGCCCTGCCCAGCGCCCTGAATGCCGCACTCAAGGGCCTGGCCCACGAGCTGCGCAATCCGCTGGCGGGGCTGAAGGGCGCGGCCCAGCTGCTGGCCCGCCACAATGGCGGGCGAGACCGCGAACAGGGCGAGCTGATCGAGCTGATCGGCAGCGAGATCGAACGCCTGAACACCCTGCTGGAGCAATTGCTGTCGCCGCGGCCGCCGCAGCCACAGGCGGCGCTGAACATCCATGCCGTGCTCGAGCGGGTGCTGCGCCTGGCCGAGAGTGATGCCGGCTGGGCAGTGCGCCTGCAGCGCGACTACGACCCGTCCATACCCGAATTCATCGGCGATGCCGACCGCCTGACCCAGGCGGTGTGGAACCTGGTGCGCAATGCGATGCAGGCCGGCGGCAGCACGGTGACCCTGCGTACCCGGGTGGACCACGGTGCGCGCATTGCCGGGATGATCCACCCGCTGGTGTTGCGCCTGGAAGTGGCCGACGACGGCCGTGGGGTGCCGGAGAACCTGGCCGAGCACATTTTCCTGCCGCTGGTCAGCGGCCGCGCCGAGGGCACCGGACTGGGCCTGGCCCTGGCCCAGCAGGTGGCACGCGAGCATGCCGGCTCGCTGGGCTACCGCTCGCGCCCCGGGCATACCGTGTTCACCCTGTTGTTGCCGTTGACCCCTGATGTGATGGAGACGCCATGAGCCTGCAATCGCCCGCCCGGATCTGGGTGGTGGACGACGACCGCTCGGTGCGCTTCGTGCTGGCCACCGCGCTGCGCCAGGCCGGCTGGCAGGTGGAGGCCTTCGAGGCTGCCGATGGCGTGCTGCAGGCCCTGTACCAAGGCCAGGTGCCAGACCTGCTGTTTACCGATGTGCGCATGCCGGGGCAGTCCGGGCTGGAGCTGCTGGAGCAGCTCAAGGCCGACCAGCCGCAGCTGCCGGTGATCGTGATGAGTGCCTATACCGACGTGGCCAGCACTGCCGGTGCCTTCCGTGGCGGTGCCCACGAATTCCTGTCCAAGCCGTTTGACCTGGACGATGCGGTGGCCCTGGCCCGTCGCGCCCTGCCCGGGCAGGTGGAACCAGCGGCATTGCCGCCAGCCGTCGTGGCCGATGACCCGGCCCGCAGTGACGGGCCGCCGCAGCTGATCGGCGACACCGAGCCGATGCGCGCGTTGTTCCGGGCCATCGGCCGCCTGGCCCAGGCGCCGCTGTCGGTGCTGATCCATGGTGAGACCGGCACCGGCAAGGAGCTGGTGGCCAATGCCCTGCACCGTGAGTCGCCGCGTGCCCAAGGCCCGTTCGTGGCCCTGAACACCGCGGCGATCCCGGCCGAGCTGCTGGAAAGCGAGCTGTTCGGACACGAGGTTGGGGCCTTTACCGGCGCCAGCAAACGCCATGTCGGCCGTTTCGAGCAGGCCAACGGCGGCACCCTGTTCCTGGACGAGATCGGTGACATGCCGGCCTCGCTGCAGACCCGGCTGCTGCGGGTGCTGGCCCAGGGCGAGTTCTTCCGTGTCGGTGGGCGCGAGCTGATCCGGGTCGATGTACGGGTGATTGCCGCAACCCACCAGGACCTGGAAGCCCTGGTGGAGCAGGGCCGCTTCCGCGCCGACCTGCTGCACCGGCTGGACGTGGTGCGCCTGCGCATGCCGGCCCTGCGAGACCGCCGGGCCGACATTCCGGCGCTGGCCGAAACCTTCCTGGCCCATGCGGCGCAACGGCTGGAGATGCCGCGCAAGCGGCTCAGCGCCCCGGCCCTGGCCGCGCTGTCGGCACACCACTGGCCGGGCAATGTGCGCGAGCTGGAAAACGTCTGCTGGCGGCTTGCCGCGCTGGCGGTGGCTGACACCATCGACGCAGCCGATGTGCAGCTGGCGCTGTCACGTGGCGGGCGCCTGCAGCAGGCACCGTCGGCTGTGGCCGGTACTGACTGGGAAACCCCGCTGGCCCGCTGGGCCGGCCAGCAGCTTGAGGCCGGCAGCGCCGACATCCACGCCCTGGCCCGCGAGCGGCTGGATACCGTGTTGCTGGAAGCGGCGCTGGAACTGACCGGTGGCCGCCGGGCCGAGGCGGCCAGCCGGCTTGGTGTCGGCCGCAATACCTTGACCCGCAAGCTGGGCAGTCGCCGGCAGCGGGACTGAGCGGCTTTTGCCCTACCATGGCCAACGCAGCCGTTTCGGAAGGAATCCACCCATGCGTGCCCAATCCATTGTGTTGATTGCCATGACGGGTCTGACCGCGTGCTCGAGCACGCCGGCACCACGCCAGGCCCCACCGGCCACCGCCCCGGCCATGGCCCAGGTCGGCACCCTGATGCAGGCCGAAGCGGCCCTGGCCCCGGCCTCGGCCAGCATCGTCAGTGGCCGCCTGGTGCTGGTCAGCCAGCCCGGCGGGGTGCGCATCACCGGCACCCTCGGTGGCCTGCGCCCGCATCAGCAGGCTGGCTTCCATGTGCATGAGCGCGGTGACTGCAGCGCGGTGGATGCCAGCAGTGCCGGTGGCCACTTCAACCCGCTGGGACGCCCGCACGGGCGCAACGGGCAGGGCAACCATCATCTGGGCGACATGGACAACCTGCAGGCCGATGCGTCCGGCCGGGTAGTGCTTGATACCTACCTGCCCGGGGTGGTGCTCGGTGGCGGTGCCGCCAACGACCTGCTCGGCCGCGCCCTGGTGGTGCATGGCCAGGCCGATGATTACCAAAGCCAACCGGCAGGCAACGCGGGTGTCCGTGTCGCCTGTGCGGTCATCCGCAACACCCCCTGACCCGGAGATGCCCATGATGCGTAACGTTCTTGCCGCTGCCTGTGTGGCCGCCCTGCTGGCCGCGTGCAGCCCGGCCGATCCTGCTGCCGCCCCGGATGCCGCTGCGCCGGCCGCGGCCCCCGTTGCCAATGCCCCGGAGGCCGCCGCTGGTGCTGCCGATGTGGGGGTGCTGGCCGTGGCCGAACTGGCTGCAACCGCCGGCAATGCGGTGACCGGCAGCCTGCAGTTCCGCCAGGTGGACGGCCAGCTGCATGTCAGCGGCACGGTCAGCGGGCTGAAGCCGGGCAGTGAGCACGGCTTCCACATTCATGAAACCGGCGACTGCAGCGCCGCTGACGGCAGCAGTGCCGGCGGCCACTTCAACCCGTCGGCGTCGGCCCACGGGGCGATCGATGCCGCCGTCCACCACACCGGCGACATGCCCAACCTGAAGGCCGATGACCAGGGTACGGCGGTGGTCAATGGCGCGCTGTCGGCCGATGCCAGCCTGGGCGATGGCGGCAGCCACGACATCCTCGGCCGTGGCCTGATCGTCCATGCCGACCCGGATGACTACACCAGCCAGCCCACCGGCAATGCCGGTGCCCGTCTGGCCTGTGCGGTGATCAGCCGTCCGCCGGCCACCCCCTGAATCCTGCCACGCCCCCGTGCCGGCCTGGCCACGCGGGGCAACGCAGGGGCAGCGCAGCAACAAAAAACCGGCCAGGTGGCCGGTTTTTTGTGTCCAGGTACTGCCGGCTCAGTGGCCGAGCATCTGCCGCGCGTCCTGGCCGCTGTGCACATGCACATACAGCACGTCCAGGCCGTGGGCCTCGAGCACGGCAGCCATCTGGCGCTGGCGCATCAGGAACTGCTCGTACACCCGGGTCAGGCGGTCACAGCCGTCACGCTCGTGGTTGTAGTGCTCGCACCAGCTGGCCGGGTCGAACAGGGCCATGCGCACCTCACCGTGGGCGTAACGCAGCAGCGGCTCGGGGGCGGCGTCGAGCCACTGTTCGTCCTGCGGGGCGAGCAGGGCGGTCTCGATCAGCGGCCACAGCGCCCCCAGGCCCTGGTTGTCGTACTGCATGGCCATCATCGCGGCCAGGTCATGCACGGTGAAGTAGCGCGCATGTTCGATCTTCGCGCCGAAGGCATTCTGCGCCTGCAGGGCGGTGTCCGGCTGGGCCATGCCATTGGCCAGCAGCACTTCTTCCAGTGCCTGGCGCACGCTGTCCACGCTGGCCGCATCAGTGCCGGAGAGCAGGAACGGCACCACGCGCAGGCCGCCGCCGGTCAGGTCCGGGTTGGCCTGCAGCGGCATCGGCACCTCGCCGTTGGCATCGGTGCCGAAGGCCAGCACGCGCGGGCCCTGGTCCTTGCCCGGGGCGCGCTGCTGCAGGTCGGCAAAACGGCGGTGCAGCGACCAGCCCGGGCGCAGCACCTCGGCCGGGTCGAAATGGGCGGCGGCGAACACGAAGTCCAGTTCCGGTGCCTGCGGCACCAGCTTGGCCAGGTCACGCCCGACCAGTGCGGCCAGCGCACCGGCGGCGGCGGTATCCAGGGCGGCGTGCTGCGGGGCATCGCCACCAGCCAGTTCCAGGGCCAGCAGGCCGAGGGCATGGTCGTGCGGGAAGTGATTGCTCATGGCTCCAGTCTTGGCCCCTACGGGGGCGTACAGCTACACTTCAACCATTATGCCTGCACCCGCCGTGCAGGGGTCGTTGCCCTCCCTTACGTTGCCAGGTATCCCATGTCCCAGGTTCGTCGAGTCGCCATCCTCGGGGGTGTCCGCATCCCGTTCTGCCGCCAGAACACCGCTTATGCCGATGTCGGCAACCTGGGCATGAGTGTGCGCACCCTCGGTGCCCTGGTCGAACGTTTCGGCCTGCACGGCAAACAGCTGGGTGAAGTGGCGATGGGCGCGGTGATCAAGCACCCCAGCGACTGGAACCTGGGCCGCGAGGCCGCGTTGTCCTCCGGGCTGTCGCCGCTGACCCCGGGCATCACCCTGCAACGTGCCTGCGGCACCTCGCTGGACACCATCATCACCGTGGCCAACAAGATCGCCGTCGGCCAGATCGAGTCGGGCATCGGCGGCGGTTCGGACACCACCTCCGATGTGCCGATCGTCTACGGCAAGAAGCTGCGTGGCCGCCTGCTGGCCGCCAACCGGGCCAAGACCACCGGCGACAAGATCAAGGCGTTGATCAGCGGCTTCAGCTTCGGCGAGCTCAAGCCCGAGTTCCCCGGCGTGGCCGAGCCGCGCACCGGCAAGAGCATGGGCCAGCACTGCGAGGACATGGCCAAGCAATGGAACATCAGCCGTGAGGACCAGGACGCCTGGGCCGTTTCCTCGCACAAGAAGCTGGCGGCGGCCTACGAGGCCGGTTTCTTCAACGACATGGTGGTGCCGTTCCGCGGCGTGGAGCGCGACAACATCCTGCGCCCGGACACCAACCTGGAAAAGCTGGCCACCCTGAAGCCGGCCTTCGACAAGACTTCTGGCCGCGGCACCCTGACCGCAGCCAACTCCACCCCGCTCACCGACGGTGCCTCGGCGGTGCTGCTGGGCAGCGAGCAGTGGGCGGCCGAAAACGGCCTGGAAGTGCAGGCCTGGTTGCGCGATGCGCATGTCTCGGCAGTGGATTTCGTGCACGGCGAAGGCCTGCTGATGGCCCCGACCGTGGCCGTTGCCGAGATGCTCAAGCGCAACAACCTGAGCCTGCAGGACTTTGACATCTACGAAATCCACGAGGCCTTTGCCGCCCAGGTGCTGTGCACCCTGCGTGCCTGGGAAAGCGCCGAGTACTGCCGCGACCGCCTGGGCCTGGACGCACCGCTGGGCGCGATCGACCCGGCAAAGATCAACCCGATGGGTTCCTCGCTGGCCGCCGGCCACCCGTTCGCCGCCACCGGTGGGCGGGTGATTGCCGCCGCCGCCAAGCAGCTGGCCCTGCGCGGCGGTGGCCGTGCGCTGGTCTCGATCTGCACCGCCGGTGGCATGGGCGTGGTGGCCATTGTCGAGCGCTGAGCGCACCGTTGCCGGTAGTTGAATGCAAAAGGCGGCCAATGGCCGCCTTTTCGCTGTCTGCCTGCTGCGGATGCCTCAGCCGGGTGGGTTGCCCAGATGCGGCAGGCCGTGGTCGTCACGCTGTTCCAGCGGGGCGTCCTGGGGGGTATCGGCATGGCTGTCCAGCGGCAGGGCGGGTTCACCCCGGCGCAGGCGCAGGGCATTGCGCAGGCAGGTGCTGGCGGCGTGGTCATCGCCGTTGGCGGCATGGCCCTCGCCCAGGGCTTCCCAGGCGGCAATGCCAGCACCGTTGTCCACTGCCTGCAGCAGCAGCTGGCGGGCCTGTGGCCACTGCTGCCGGGCCATGGCGTGGTGGGCGGCGGCCAGTTGCAGGGCGGTATCGGCGGGGTGGGCGTCGAGCCAGCGCTGCAGGCGCTGGGCCTGCTCGTGTGGCTGGCCGCTCAGGCCGGTGCTGGCCAGCAGGGGCAGCAGCAGGGGCGACCACCGGGCTTCCAGGGCCTGTTCCACCGCCCGCGCGGCCTGCTCCTGCCAGCCCAGCGCGATGGCACGGTTGGCGTAGGCGGTGACCACTTCCGGATCATGGCGCAGGCCTTTGGGCAGGGCTTCCCAGTGCCCGGCCAGCAGGTTCACATCAGCGGCCTGGGCCAGCACCTGGCTGGCCAGCGGGGCTTCCAGCGCCGCCAGTTGCTCGGCCGGCAGGGCCTGCTGGCTGCGCAGGGCACCGAGCAGGCCGTAAGCCTCGTCGGCCCGGCCCAGGGCCACCAGAGCACGCTGGCGCAGCACCTGGCCGCGGGGGGGCAGGGGTTGCAGGGCCGGGTTGTCGAGCAGGGCCAGGGCCTCTTCGGCCTGTTCGCGGCGCAGCAGGCGGCGGGCCTGGAGCAGGGCATGGCGCAGCGGGTCGATTTCCTGCAGCCGCTGCAGGTGGCGGCCGGCGGCGGCCTCGTCACCGCGCTTGTCCGCCGCGCGCAGGGCCGCGGCCAGTGCCACCGGGCCGACTTCGGCTTCCCCGGCGGCGGAGAGCAGCAATTTTTCAGCGGCCAGCCAGCGGCCGTGGTGCAGGGCGCTCAGGCCGTCGATCAGGCGGGCACGGGCCTGCTTGCGGCGGTAGCGCATCCAGGCCCGGAACGGGGCGGCCAGCAGGGTCCACAGCAGCCAGACCAGCAGGCCGGCGATCAACAGCAGCAGGCCGGCCTTGGGCAGGGTCGCCACGTAGTCGTTGCCGCCCACCTGGACCACCACCTGGCCGAAGCGGCGCAGGGCCGGGTCGTTGAGCCATTGCGCGCCGAGGATCACCAGCACGCAGACCAGGACCAGGGCAAGGACGATGCGGAACAGTTTCATTGGTCGGTACTCCCGTGGCGCAATTGCTGCATCTGGCGCAAGGTCGAGCCCAGTTCGGGCAGGTTCGGGGAAAGGGGGGATTGCCGCAGCTGCTGCAGGGCCTGCTGCTGGCGCTGGCGTGCCGGGCTGTCCGGCCACAGCCGCACCACCCAGTCATTGATCCGTGCCAGCGCCCGTTGCCAGCCGTCCTGGTCACCGCGCTCCAGTGCGGCCCGGGCCAGGCTGGCCTCCAGCTGCAGGGCATCCAGGGCGTGCAGGCGCTGGGCATCGGCCAGCAGCACGCTGGCATCACTGGGGTGGATCTCGACCAGCGGCGAGAGCAGGCGCTGCCACCACTGCAGCTGTTCGGCCGGGGTGGCCCCGGCCTGGTGCTGCAGGCGCAGCAGGGTCTGCAGCACCTGCTCCAGGGCTTGGGCGTGGCTCTGCCGCGGGTCCTGGCCGACGGCTTCCAGGGCCCGGGTTTCCTGCAGCAGGGCCTGGCGCAGGTCGAGCATGCCCGGGCCTTCCAGCTCCTGCAGCAGGTTGCCGGCCAGGACATACAGGCGGCGCGCGCCGTCCAGGTCATGGCCGTATTCCAGCCGCTGCAGGGCCTGGCCGAGCACCACCTCGGCCTCGTCCTGGCGCAGGGCGAGCAGGTTCTTCCGGCTGTCGGCCGTAAGCCGGGCGACGTTTTCCTCCAGCAGGGCATTGCGCTGTGACAACCCCAGCACTTCATCACGCAGCAGGCGGTTGCCGCTGGCGCTGTCCTGCAGTGCGCGGGCGTTGGCCCGCTGGTCGGCGCGCAGGGCCTGCAGGCCCTGCTCCAGCGCGCTTACCTGCTGCTGCAGCTGGGCTGACAGGTGCTGCGCCTGCAGCCGCTGCTGCTGCAGGTAGACACCGGCGGCGGTGACCGCAGCGACAGTGAGCAGGGCGGCGATGCCGGGCCAGAGCCAGCGCGGATACCGGGCCGGAGACGTGGAAATTTCGCTCATTGCTTGGGGACAGGTCTGGACGGGAGGGGGAGACGCGGCCGGGCCGTAGGACCAAGCATCACCCCTGGCCGGATTGCCCGCAAGCGTGGCCCCGGCTCAGGTGGCGCAGGCCTGCCAGCTGCTGCGCAGGTCGGCCGGCATCGCACTGGCGGCCTGGTGCACACGGGCAAAGCCCAGTTGCCGGGCCTGTTCGGCCAGGCGCGCGCTGGCAGCCACCACCGTGCACTGGCGCAGCTGCTGTTGCTGGCGCGGGCGCAGCTGTTGCCACAGCTGCTCCAACGCCTGGCCGCTGCTCAGGGCCAGCACGCAGTGCGCCGGCAGGTGGTTCAGGCGGGCCCGCTGGCGCCCGCGCAAGCGCAGTGGAACACGGTCATATACCTCGGCCAGCACCACCTCGGCACCGCGCTGCTGCAGGGTGCGGGCGATCACCCCGCGGCCGCCGGGGGCGCTGACCATGCCGATGCGCCGGCCGTGCACGCACTCCAGTGCCGGCAGTGCCAGCAGACCTTCGCTGTCCATGCGCAACGGGGACACCGCCTGCGCCAGGCCGATCTGGTGCAGGGCGGTGGCGCTGCCTTCGCCAACGGCCAGCCATTGCGGGGCGGGCTGCACACTGGCCAGCGGCAGCAGGTCATTGGCCGCGCGGACCGCCGCCGGGCTGGTGAACACCACCTGCGGGCAGGCCAGGGCCTGCTGCAACTGCTGGCGGTCGGCGCTGCCGGTACGGGGCACGATTGCCCAGGGCGACAGCGCCAGCAGCTGGCCGCCATCGGCGCGGGCAAGGGTGCGCAATGGCCCGTGCTGGCCACGGGGGCGCAGCGACAGCAGGGTCCAGCGGCGGGGAAGGGTTGCGTGTTGGCTCATTGGCGGCATTATGCGGTGCTTGGCCATGGTGGCCAGTGTCCCAAGGTTTCCAACATCGATATGCAGCAGCAACTGGCACAACTCAACTCCACCCTGGCGGCGATGCCGCCGGTCGCCGCGCTGGGCATTGCCGCGCTGGAATATGCCGACCACCAGCTGACCCTGGGGGCACCGCTGGCGGCCAACATCAATGACAAGGGCAATGCCTTCGGTGGCAGCCTGGCCTCGATCCTGACCCTGTCCGGCTGGGGACTGGTGTCGCTGGAACTGGCCGCGGCCGGGCTGCAGGCCGATGTCTATGTGGCCGACAGCCGGGTGCGCTATCTGGCGCCGCTGTATGGCGACCTGGCTGCCACCGCGCAGGTTGCGGCCGACGCGGACTGGGGGGTGTTCCTGCAGCGCTTTGCCCAGCGTGGCCATGCCAGCATCCAGCTGGAGGCCCAGGTACTGGCCGATGGCCGCCCGGCCGCCACCATGAGTGGCCGCTTCGTCGCCAAGGCCAAGGAGCCGTCATGAACAAGCGTTTGTTGCGCAACCTGTTGCTGGGGCTGGCCCTGCTGCCGCTGCTGGCCCTGGCCGCCAACCCGCCGCGCAAGGCGATGCGCAGTTTTGACCAGGTGCACGTGGCCTGGGCCAATGCCATGCGCTGGGGCGAGGCGGAGGAGCGTGAGCCGTTCCTGGCGGCACCGGCACTGGCCGGGCTGGATGACCTGCAGCGCCGGCGCTGGGAACAGGTGCGCATCAGCGGCTATCGCGAACGCTCGCGCAACCTGCGCGAGGACGGTCGGCTGCATGTGCGTGCCGAGGTCAGTGTGATCAATGTGCACACCCAGGCCGAGCGCAGTGTGGTGGTGGACGAGTACTGGGCATGGTTGCCCGAGCTGCGCAGCTGGAAACTGGACTCGGGCCTGCCTGACCTGTGGCCGGAGCGGTGAAACCACGGCTTGTGCGACAATCGACGACCGATTTTTGGATTGACTGTCAGTGAACGTTGAAGAGCTGATGGCCTTCGCAGGCCGTAACCCGATGCTGTCGCTGGCCCTGGCCGGCCTGACCGCAGCGATCATCTACACCGAGATAGCCCGCCTGTTCCGTGGCTTCAAGGCGATCAAGCCGGCCGAACTCACCCGCCTGGTCAACGCCGGCAATGCCGTGGTGGTTGACCTGTCGGCACCGGCCGATTTTGAAAAGGGCCACATTGCGGGCAGCCGCAATGTGCAGGCCAAGCAGTTCGGTCCTACCCACAAGCTGGTGGCCAATGCCAAACAGCAGCCGGTGGTGCTGGTGGACCGTACCAGCCTGGCCTCGGCCAGTGCCGCCAAGGTGCTGAAGAAGGCCGGCTTTGAACAGATTTACGTGCTTGATGGTGGCCTGCCTTCCTGGTCGGCGGCCGATCTGCCGCTGGTCAAGGGCCGTAATTGATCCTCCCGGCCTTGCATGTTGGCCTGACCGCCTCCATTGCTTGGTTCAGCTGCACTTACCTTTCCTCTTTCCAGTAATTCGTTGCGGAGTACACACAGATGTCCGAAGAGAACACCAACGGCGTTGCCGCCCCGGCTGAAAACACCGCCAACGGCCCTGCCTTCACCATCGAGAAGATCTACGTCAAGGACGTGTCTTTCGAGTCGCCGAATTCGCCGGCGGTGTTTGGTGAAAACGCCCAGCCGGACCTGCAGCTGAACCTCAACCAGCGCGTGCAGCGCCTGAGCGAGCAGGTGTTCGAAGTGGTCCTGGGCGTCACCCTGACCTGCAAGGTCGGCGACAAGACCGCCTATGTGGCCGAAGTGCAGCAGGCCGGTGCGTTCGGCCTGGTCGGCCTGGAGCCGCAGGCCATCGACGTGCTGCTCGGCACCCAGTGCCCGGCCATCCTGTTCCCGTACGTGCGTTCGCTGGTGTCGGACCTGATCCAGGCCGGCGGCTTCCCGCCGTTCTACCTGCAGCCGATCAACTTCGAAGGCCTGTACGCCGAAACCCTGCGCCAGCGTCAGGCCCAGGCCGAAGGCGGCAACCTGGCTGACGCCGAACCGGCCGGCAACGCGTAAGCGGCCGCGGTTACGGCATGACTGACAGCTACGCCAAGATCGCTGTTCTGGGCTCCGGTTCCTGGGGCACGGCGCTGGCCAGCCTGGTCGCACGACACGGTCACCCGACCGTGTTGTGGGGTCGGGATGCGGTGGTGGTCAACGCCATCGACAGCCAGCACGAAAATCCGCGCTACCTGCCCGGCCTGCCGCTGCCGGAAAACCTGCGAGCCACCACCGACATGGCCCAGGCCATCGACGGGGCGGCCTGGGTGCTGGTGGTGGTGCCCTCACACGCCTTCGGTGAAACCGTACGTGCGCTGGCCCCGCTGCTGCCGGCCGGCGTCGGTGTGGCCTGGGCAACCAAGGGCTTCGAGCCCGGCTCGGGCCGCTTCCTGCATGAAGTGGCAGGTGAGGTGTTAGGCGAGGGCGTACCGCTGGCGGTGGTCACCGGGCCGTCGTTTGCCAAGGAAGTCACCCAGGGTCTGCCCACTGCGGTGACCGTGCATGGTGATGACGTGGCATTCACCCAGGTGGTGGCCGATGCCATGCACGGCCCGTCCTTCCGCGCCTACACCGGCAACGACATGGTCGGCGCCGAGCTGGGCGGGGCAATGAAGAACGTACTGGCGGTGGCTACCGGGGTGGCTGACGGCATGGCCCTGGGCCTGAATGCCCGTGCCGGCCTGATCACCCGTGGCCTGAACGAAATGCTGCGCCTGGCGGCGGCCATCGGCGGTCGTCCGGAAACCCTGATGGGCCTGGCCGGGCTGGGCGACCTGGTGCTGACCAGCACCGGCGACCTGTCGCGCAACCGTCGCCTGGGCCTGGCCCTGGGCCGGGGCAAGGGCATTGCCGAGGCAGTGGCTGAAATCGGCCAGGTGGTCGAATCGATCCAGACCGCCGATGAAGTGATGCGTCAGGCCGAGCGTCACGGTATCGAGCTGCCAATCTCCGATGCGGTGCGTTCGGTGCTGCACGGCGAACTGAGCCCGGCCGATGGCCTGAAGCAGCTGATGGCCCGCGAGCAGAAAGCCGAATACCCGCAGACCCTGTTCAAGTAACCGGCAAGCGGAAGCAGTGGCAGAAAACCCGGCAGATGCCGGGTTTTTTGTTGCCTGTATGGCGCGGCATCGGTTGGGGAGGTGTGCGGCAGGGGCAGGCAGCCAGGCCATTGCGGTGTTGTGGCCAGGTCAGGCCCGCCCGCCTGCCCGCGTCGCTGGCGGTGACAGGCATGCAGGCAGCAGGTTGATCCTGCCCGGATGCCCGGATGCCCGGATGCCCGGATGCCCGGATGCCCGGATGCCCGG
>JBJEWP010000029.1:14192-20932 GCA_051885115.1 Stenotrophomonas sp.
TGCCCGGATGCCCGGATGCCCGGATGCCCGGTGTCAGGGCACAGTGGCCGGGGGGGCTGCGGCCACGAAAAAGCCCGGCGCGGGGCCGGGCTTTTTCCTGTCGGAGTGTTGCGTGCCGGGGATGGCACTCCGGCAGTGGCCGCCGGCTGGAGGGGGAGGTTCCAGGGCGACGGCCGGGTGCGCAGCGACAACGGGAGAGAGGGGCGTTGTCGCTGCGCCTTCTTGCCTGGTTTACCAGCTGAAGCGCGGGCCGACGAACCACTCGCGGGCACCGGCCTTGGCCAGCTTGACCTCTCCGGTCACGCCCCAGTTGGCGTTGATGCTGGCCACCGCACCGACGCGGCCGTAGAACTCGCCGTCCGGGTTGATGCCGTGCTTCTTGCTGTAATCCTCATAGCCGGCGAAGGCATAGCCTTCCAGCACCGGATGCAGCTGCGAACGCAGGCCGACCTCGGCGCTGACGCCGTTGAAGTCAGGGCCGTACTGCGGGTCGAACTTCTGGTAGGCGGCACGGGCGACCAGGTCGGTGGTCGGGTTGATGCCGCGGTTGTAGCCGGCACCGATGCGCCACTGGTCTACATCGACCTTGCCCAGATCGGTTTCCTGGGCGGAGTAGTCGGCAAACAGGTGATAGTTCGGATGCACGGCAACCGAGCCCTTCAGACCGAAGCCGTCGGCATCGCCACCCTTGGAGTCGGTGGCCACGTAACCGCCTTCGACATAGTTGTAGGACGGACGGTCAGCTGCCGAAGCAGCGAACGGAACAATGGCCGCCAGGCCCAGGGCGATAACAGCGCTCTTCATATCGATACACCTTCCTTAGGGTTTCAAGCGGTTCCGGGGTAAGTGTTGCCCCGGTCCGTGGGAAGGATTTAGGCATAGGCGAACACAATTGCCCCTGAATACCAAACTTGCCAGTACATAAATAGAGCGCGCGCCGTGGGAACTTTTCACCCGGGCTTGACCCACGGCATCCGGCGGGGAAGGCCCGGCAGGTGGCTGGCGGGGGCCGCGGCTGACGCAGGCACGCACACAAAAACGCACCGCCAGCGGGCGGGCTGGCGGTGCGTGGGAGGTGGCGGTGGGGCTGTGGCCGGCGCGCAGGTTTACCAGCTGGCGCGCGGGCCGATGAACCATTCGCTGGACGAGTGCTTGCCCAGGCGGACCTGGGCGCTCAGGCCCCAGTGCTCGCT
The DNA here is from genome assembly GCA_051885115.1 of Stenotrophomonas sp. Taxonomy (GTDB): domain Bacteria; phylum Pseudomonadota; class Gammaproteobacteria; order Xanthomonadales; family Xanthomonadaceae; genus Stenotrophomonas. The sequence continues at coordinate 15,386 of JBJEWP010000029.1, forward strand.
GAACTGGGCCAGGGCACCGAGGCGGGCATAGAACTCCCCCTTGGGGTCGACACCAGCGGCCTCGGAATAATCCTCCCAGCCGGCCATCGCTTCGACCTGCCAGTGGCGGCTGGCCCACATACGGCCGCCCAGCTCGACGGCATAGCCGTTGACGTCGGTGCCGTACTCGGGGCGGAAGCCCAGCCAGCTGGCGCGCAGCAGCAGGTCGGTGGTCGAGCTGAGCTCGTGGTTGTAGCCAACCCCGGCCCGCCACTGGTCCACCTTGACGTCGATGTCGTCGACCTTCTGCCGGCTGTAGTCGGCAAACAGGTGCACGCTGGGGTGCACTGCGGCCATGGCCTTGATGGCGAAGCCATCGGCGGTGGCGTTGTCCGAGTCGGTATAGGTGTAGCCGGCCTCCAGGTAGCGGTAGGACAGGCTGTCACTGGCAGCAGCGGTGAGCGGCAGGGCGGCCAGCAGGCCGGCCGCGAGCAGGGTCTTGTACATCCAGGTACGCCTTCTTGGTTGGGGCGGCGGCCGGGCCGGCCACCAGCAGGGCCCACGAAGGGCGGCAATCTAGCACCGTGTTGCCGCGTGATGGCCACGACAATGCCAGAGCGTGGCGGGGGTCGCAGACCGGCTGTGACCGCCGCCACAGCCCGGCTCAGGCCAGCAGCTGCACGTGCTCGCCGGCCGGGCCGATCCAGCCACGCTGGCCGGCATCACCAGCGCTGCGCCAACCGCTGGCCAGCAACTGCCCGGCCGGCACCGGCGGCAGGCGCAGGGCCAGGCTGTGCACGCCTGCATGGCGAACCGCGCTGGGTGGTGGCAGGTCGACCTGGTCGATCTCGACCAGGCACTGGCCCGGCATCGGTACCACGGCCACCGGATAACGTCCTTCCAGCGGCTTGCCATAGGCGCGGTTGAGCACGGTGATCCTGGTTTCGAAAGCCCAGCCAGGGGCGCCGAGCAGGGCCGACCAGGCCGCCTGCGAGGCAGCGCGGTCGCCGGTGGTCATCACCCCAATGAAAGTGGATGCAATGGTGGCATCGGTCATCGGCAGGTCGAACGGCGGCACCGGGGCTTTGACCTGGGTCAGGTAGAGCAGCTCGCCGGCCGGGCCCAGCACCTGGGCGGCGCGGATGGCATCGCTCAGCTCCAGGTTGGCGGCCGGTCCGAGAATACGGAACGGCGGCTGCAGGCCGGCGGCGAGGCGGTCGATGTCGCCGACCAGAATTTCCAGTGACAGCCAGCCGTGGCGGAACATCGGCTCGGCAACCACGGCACCGGGGTCTTCAATCACCCGCAGCACCGGTACGCCGGCACTGTTGGCCAGCCAGGCCTGCGGCGCCCCGGCCAGGTCAGCCAGGCCGAGGATGGCCGCCTGGTCGGCCTCGAGCACGCTGCATGCATGCAGCTGCATGGCCAGTTGCTGCTGCCAGGCGGTGCAGAAGGCGGCCAGGTCCGGGGCAATCAGGGTGGCATGGATGATGCCCTGCGGCAGCGCGCTCACTGGCCGCGCTCCGCGGCCAGCTTGCGTTCCAGCCACGGCATCAGGCCACCACCGGCGACGATCTCCATCAGCTGCGGCGGGATCTTCTCGCAGGAGAATTCGCGGCCGCTGCTGTGGTTGATGATGCGACCTTCCACCGGCAGCACTTCCAGATCGTCGCCGCGCGCGGCTTCCAGGTCGGCACAGACCAGGGCCGGCACGCCAAGGTTGAGCGCATTGCGGTAGAAGATGCGGGCAAAGGACTTGGCGATGATCGCGCCCACGCCCAGCTCGGCCAGGGCCTGCACGGCCTGCTCGCGCGAGGAGCCGATGCCGAAGGATTCACCGCCGACCACGATGTCGCCCGGGCGCACCTCGCTGGCAAAGGCCGGGTCCACTGCTTCCAGGCAATGGCTGGCCAGCACGCTCATCGGCTCGCGCATGTAGGGACCGGGGGCGAGCACGTCGGTGTCGATGCGGTCGCCGAAGACGAAGGCCTTGCCGCGCACGTTCATGCGCTTTCTCCCAGCAGTTCACGTGGATCAATGATGTGGCCGGCCACCGCGGCGGCGGCCACCGAGTAGGGCGAGGCCAGGTAGACCTCGGCCTGGGCCGAGCCCATACGGCCCTTGAAGTTGCGTGCGGTGGTGGAGATGCACACCTCACCGGCACTGAGCATGCCCGCGCCCATGCCGGCACAGGCACCGCAACCGGACGGCAGCAGGATCGCGCCAGCGGCCGTGAGCGTGGCCAGGGTGCCTTCGGCGGCGGCCTGATTGGTCATCGCCACCGAGGCCGGGGCGATCAGCAGGCGGGTGCCCTTGGCCACCTTGCGCCCGGCAAGCACGCGGGCGGCCATGCGCAGGTCTTCCAGCTTGGCCCCGGTGCAGGCACCGATATAGGCCTGGTCCACGCGCACACCGGCATGCCCGGCCACCGGGCGGCTGTTGGCCGGGCTGTGCGGGGCGGCCACATACGGGGTGATGTCGGCGGCGTTGTAGCGGTGCACGGCGGCGTAGTTGGCGTCGGCATCGCTGCGCCACTGGCTGATGTCACCGCTGTACGGCCTGCCGGCCGCTTCAAGCGCGGCCAGGGTGGTGGCGTCGGGTTCGACAATGCCGGTTTCCGCACCGAGCTCGGCGGCCATGTTGCACAGGGTCAGGCGCTCGTGCATCGGCAGGGCGGCAATCGCGCTGCCACCGAATTCGAATACCTGGCCTTCGTTGCCCATGCCGAGCTCGCCACACAGCATCAGCATGATGTCCTTGGCGCTGACTCCGTCGGCCAGCTGCCCGTCGATCTGGATACGGGTGGTCTGCGGCACGCGCAGCCAGACCTCGCCGGTGACCAGCGCCCCGGTGATGTCGGTAGCGCCCATGCCGACCATGAAGGCACCGAAGGCGCCGCCGCTGGGTGAGTGCGAATCGCCGCCGACACAGAACATGCCCGGCTGCACATGGCCGTTTTCCTGCAGCACCACGTGGCAGATGCCGAGCATGTCGTAGTGGGTGACACCAGCCTTGCGTGCCCAGTTGCGGGTCAGGGCGAGGATGTCGGCGCTTTCCATGTCCACGGCCGGCACGAAATGGTCGGACACCACCACCACCTTGTCCTTGTCCCAGACCGATGCGCCGAGCTTTTCCAGCCGCCCGGCCACCCGGCGCGGGCCGCCGGAGTCATGCATCATCAACAGGTCAAGACGTGCAGTGAGGATCTCGCCGGCACGCACGGTGGCTTGGCCGCAGGCGCGGGCCAGGATCTTTTCAGCAAGGGTGGCGCTCAAGCAGAGCTCTCCATTGGGTCAGAGGTGTGATCCAGGCGCATCTGGTAGCGCAGCTGGTCGGGGCGGTATTGGATGTCCAGCAGGTCCAGCAGCTGGCCATCGCGGTCAAACGAGCGGCGTTCCAGGGTCATCACGGCCTGGCCCGGCTGCATCTGCAGGTAGATTGCCGGCACCGCATCCACGCGCATGGCCGAGATCTTCTGCTCCACCCGCACGATCGGCAGGCCGCACTGGCGGAACAGGTCGATGCGTGATTGCCGGGACAGTTGCTCGGCATTGAAATCCGGATGGGTGGTGCGGGTCCAGCTGGTGTAGTAGCCGAAGGCCTGGCCGTGGCGCGAGCGCACCCGCACGCAGTTGACCAGGCTGTCGTTCCCGTCCAGGCCAAAGGCCTGGCGCACCGGGTCCGGCGGCACGTTGCGCTGGCAGTTGAGCAGGCGCACCTGGGTGTTGTCGGCCAGGGTGTCGAGGTTGTCGATCAGCTCGCACAGCGGGCTGCGCAGCGGCGGCGGACCGTTGTGTTCCGGTGAACGGCTGCGGCCGTGGGTGACCCGGGTGCCGCGGCCGCGCTGGCGTACCAGCAGGCCTTCCTCGGCCAGCTCGGCCAGGGCCAGACGCACCGTGACCCGCGAGATGCCCAGCCGCCGGGCCAGGTCCTCCTCGCGTGGCAGCTGCTGGCCGTCACGCAGTTCGCCGCGCTGGATCTGGTCGCGCAGGAACGCGCGCAGCTGGTGGTACAGCGGCATGTGCAGGTCCCGTCGCAGCAGGCCTTGCAGGGTAGCGTTGTCGTACAGGTCCATGGTCTGGGCCCCCGCGCTGTCCATCAAGGTGATAATGATATATCTATATAACTAGAAAGGTATGGTCTGCCAAGTGCCCTTGTGGCTGGCGTCGGCGCCAGACCCTGTGGCATTGTTTGTCCGGACAAGAGGTGCGGCTGTTCCAGCAACTTGAAGAGGTGCGGATGAAGCGTTGTTACCCGTGGGTCATCTGTGTGGTCGCGATGATCATGCTGTCCATATCCAATGGCATGACCATGACCGGCATCACGGCCTTCGATGCCTCCCTGCTGGACGAATTCGGCTGGAGCCGCGGTGCGCTGAAGTTCCGCGACATGTTCAACCTGTTGCTGGCCGCGCTGCTCTCGCCCTTCATCGGCGCGCTGATCGACCGCATCGGCGTACGCTCGTTGGTGCTGTTCGGCAGCGTGTTGCTGGCCATCCTGTATGTGGCCTATTCGCAGGTGACCAGCATCGCCCACGTGTACTGGATCCATGTCGGCTTTGCCGCGGTGGTGGTCAGCTCGGGGCTGAGCGTGGCGGTGATCATGGTCTCGCAGTGGTTCAACACCCAGCGCGGTACTGCCCTGGGCATCGCCCTGGTCGGTTCCAGCCTCGGTGGCATGCTGATTCCCAAGCTGATCACTGCCCTGCTGCCGCTGCATGGCTGGCGCGAGAGCTTCATCTGGATGGCCCTGCTGCCGGTGGCTCTGTTCATCCTCAGCCTGCTGCTGGTGCGGACCCCGCAACGCATGGGGTTGCAGCCCTGGGGCCATGGCCGTGTGCAGACGGCCCGGCAGCTGGCGTCCAGCCAGTGGGCCGACCTGGGCTACAAGCAGGCCTTGCGTACGCCCACTTTCTGGGCCTTGGTCGTGGTGGCGATCACCACCTTCTGGGCCATCATGTCGTTGTCCTCGCACCTGATGCTGCACATGAAGGATCTGGGCTTCACCCCGGAGCGCGCGGCCGACGGCATGTTCTGGCTGTTCGGCCTGGGCATGGTGGGCAAGTTCGTGTTCGGCTTCCTGGCTGATGTGTGCACGCCGAAAAAGGTGTTCATCTGCAACGTGGCGCTGATGGCGCTGGGCTGCCTGATCCTGGCCAGCCAGCAGGCCTTGCTGCTGTGGGGGGGGCTGGTGGTGATGGGGCTGGGCTGGGGCGGCCTGTATGCAGTGCTGCAGCTGCAGATCGTTGATGCCTTCGGCCTGGGCTCGGCGGGCAAGATCCTGGGCACCATTTCCTTGATGGATGCCACCTCCGCCGGCCTGGGCATCTGGCTCAGCGCGATGATGTTTGACCACTTCGGCAACTACGTCGTCGCCTTCTGGGTGATGGCAGCGATGGTCTGCACCGGCCTGCTCGCCTCGCTGTTCGTACGCGACGAGCGGCGCTTGGCCTGGGAGGCTGGCAACACCGCCACCAAGCCGGCAACCGCTTCCGCCGCAGGCTGAGGTTGGCAGCAGCAGGCGTGAGCCTGCTGCTGTGTTGGAGCGCCCCCGGGCGCGACGGCGTTG
>JBJEWP010000030.1:0-2483 GCA_051885115.1 Stenotrophomonas sp.
CCGGGCACGAACTGGGTGAAGGAGTTGGCGATGGCGATGATCGGCTTGTGGAAGTCGCCATCTTTCATGCCGGTGGCACGCCACAGGGCGCGGGCGCCAGCCATGTTGCGGCCGGCGGTGGAGGTCTTGGAGCGGTAGGCGGGCATGGCGTGGGGCTGTGCAAAAACGGGTGATTGGCCGATTCTGCCGCACCGGTTGAAGTTGCGTCTGTAACCACAGCGGCCAAGGGTGTGACCCGCTTTCAGGTGTACGGCCGGCGGATCGGGCAAAATGGGCAGACATCCAAGACAAGGACCTGCGATGAAGCGCTCCAAGACCACTGCCCTGTTGCTGATGAGTACCGTGCCGCTGCTGCTCACTGCCTGTTCGTCCGAGCCGGAAGTGCAGGTCCAGGAAGGCCTGTACACCTCGGTGGAAGCCTGCGCCGAGGCCACCGGTGATCCGTCGGCCTGCCGCACCGCCTTTGCCGCCGCCGCTGCGCAGTCGGCCGACAGCGCGCCGCAGTACGCCTCCAAGGAAGAGTGCGCAAAGGAATACGAGGCCGATCAGTGCGTGGAACAGCGCACCACCGCCGGCACCTCGTTCATCGGCCCGATGATGATGGGCTTCTTCATGGGCCAGCTGCTCAATGGTGGCAACCGTGGCCTGGCCCAGCAACCGCCGCAGTCGGCCCCGGCCTACCAGGACAAGAACAAGGGCTGGGCCAAGCCGGCCGCGCCGAGCTCCACCGGTGGCCTGAACACGGCCAGCCGCATCGGCACCGGCAAGGCCGGTCTTGCCCCGACCGGCCTGCAGCCCAATGCCGCACCCACGGTCAGCCGTGGTGGCTTCGGCTCCACAGCCCGCAGCCGCAGCAATTCCTCCAGCAGCTTCGGTGGTTGATCGCACGTGAAGCGCATTGCCATTGCCGAGCGCGCCAACTGGCGCGCCCGGGCCGAAGAAGCCGGTTTTGCCTTCCACACCATTGATGGCGCGCGCTACTGGGACGAGCGGGCGTACTACGCCTTCACCCTGGCCCAGATCGAGAACGACATCGAGGACCCGACCGCCGACATCCACGCCATGGCGCTGGACCTGGTGGACGAGGTGGTGGGCAGTGAAGAACTGATGGACAAGCTGGCCATCCCGCGCGATTTCCGCGACTGGGTGGCCAACAGCTGGAAGCAGGGCCATGGCCATCTGTATGGGCGCATCGACCTGGCCTACGACGGCCGCGGCCCGGCCAAGCTGTACGAGTTCAATTACGACACCCCGACTTCGCTGTACGAGGCCAGCTTCTTCCAGTGGCAGTGGCTGGAGGAGCAGAAGGCCGCCGGCCTGCTGCCGGCCCATGCCGACCAGTTCAATGCCATCCACGAAGCGCTGGTGGAGCGGTTTGAATTCCTGAGCGGCCACCTGCCGCCGCCGCTGTGCTTTGCCGCCATGTCCACCTCGGTGGAAGACCGCGGCACCGTGGACTATCTGCGTGACTGCGCAGCCCAGGCCGGCCTGCACGGCCAGGCCATTGCGCTGGAGGAAATCGGCATCAGTGCCGATGGCCAGTTCACCACCCTGGACGACACCCTGATCGGCACCCTGTTCAAGCTCTACCCGCTGGAAGACCTGATGGCCGAGGAATTCGGCAAGGCCCTGCCCGCGGCGCGGCTGCAGCTGCTGGAGCCGGCGTGGAAGGCCATCCTGAGCAACAAGGGCATCCTGCCGCTGCTGTGGCAGCGCCACCAGGGCCACCCGAACCTGCTCGAAGCCCACTTCGACAGCGGCGCGTCCTTGCCGCGTGGTTGGGTGCGCAAGCCGCTGTTCTCGCGCGAGGGCGCCAACATCTCCCTGCACCTGGCCGATGGCAGCTGGCAGGAAAGCGAAGGCCCCTACAGCGGTGGCCCGGCGATCCTGCAGGCCGCCCACCCGCTGCCCAACTTCGATGGCAACTACCCGCTGGTCGGCAGCTGGGTGGTCGGTGACCATGCCTGCGGCATCGGCATCCGCGAGGACGACAGCCGCATCACCAAGGACTCGGCCCGCTTCGTGCCGCACGCGATCATCGATGAGGTGCCGCCGCCAGTTCCTGCGGGTAATGGCCGGATCTACGTGTAGTTGGTTGTTGCTAGCTGCGGTCTGCGTGCCTTGCCGGCAGGCTTGGTGACAAAAACCCCACACCGCTCTGTGCTGTGTGGGGTTTTTGTTGCGCAGTCCTGCAGCAGCCGGCGGCACATGCATTTTTGCCCGTGACAAGCTGGGCGGTCATCGGTTGTGCGGCTCTTTGGGCTTGATCGAATATGAGGCCATGTTGCACAACCAAGGAAAACCGGTGCGCAGGATGAAATGGTTCGGATAATCACCCCGGCCATAGCACAGGCGGAATGACTTGCGCCCGAGCTGGTAGCGGCTACCGAGGCCCCGGCCCGGCGTGGGCCGGTGTTGTCCTTGCTGCATCCGCGGCCCCCCGAAGGCGGGGCTGACGACGGGGGCGGTGATGGCGGCGGCGG
>JBJEWP010000030.1:2583-20729 GCA_051885115.1 Stenotrophomonas sp.
TGCTGGCCCAGACCCTGGCCCGGCTGCAGGCCGATTACCCGCAGTTTCGTTGAGGGTGGTGGCGAGCGGCCTGGCAGGAGTTGGCATGCAATCAACGCTGAAAGTCGAGGCAGATGCCCGAACTGGCGGAAAACACCAAGGCCCCGCAAATGCGGGGCCTTGGTCGTTGCAGCAGCGGGTGATTACATCTTGTAGATCAGGTGGACACTGAAGGTGCGGCCGGACTTGCCTTCCGAACGCCACCACTGCAGGTCCTCGCCCACGGCCAGGTTGCGCTTTTCGTTGAGCAGGTTGCGGGCGTCGAACTTCACCAGCCAGCTGTCGCCAAAGTGGTGGCGCAGGCTGAAATCCAGGCTGTCGAAATCATCGGTGCCACGGTTCAGGTAAGGCTCGTCGCCCAGGGTGGTCAGGCTGGCGCTCTGGTAGTTCCAGGCCAGGCGGACCTCGCCGCCGGCGGGCAGGGCATAGAACACGGCCAGGTTGGCCAGCCACTCGCTCTGGTCGATCAGCTGGTCCAGCTGGTAGCGCTGGCCCTTGGCGATGTAGTCCATCGAACCATCGGCCCACATCAGGTTGGCCGACATGCCGACCTTGTCACGCAGGAAGCCGGGCAGGTGCGGGATGCGGTTGTTGATGTAGCCCCATTCCACACCACTGATCGAGGAGCTTTCAGCATTCACCGGGCGGGTGGACAGCCAGGATTGACCGTCGATCTGCACCTCGCTGGCAATGCGGAAGATGTCGTCCTTGATCTGCTTGTGGAACACGCCCAGGGTCATCGCGGCGTCGTAGCCGTCGATGAACCATTCCACCGCCAGGTCGAAATTGTCGGCCACCCGCGGCTTCAAATCCGGGTTGCCCTGGCTGATGGTCTGGCTTTCATGGTTGATGGTGGCCGGTTCGGCAATCTGGTTGGGCATCGGCCGGCCCAGGGTGCGGCTGTAGCCGGTCTTGATCCGCCAGCGGTCGCTGAAGTTGTGCACCAGGCTGGCCGAGGGCAGCCAGTGGTCGTGGCCGCCCTTGCGCGCCACCAGTGCCGGGTCGAACACGCCGTTGACGGTTTCCGGGGCGCGGCCGGTGTAACCGGCATCGTCATAGCGCAGTCCGGCGATCAGTTTGGTGCTGTCGGTGGCATAGCCGAACATGCCGTAGGCCCAGCGGATGCTTTCCTCGTAGCGGAAATCCTCGGCGCCGGAGGCCTTGAGCGAGGTGGCCGCATTGATGCCCAGGGTCGGCAGCACCTGGTCGGCGAAGCGCTCGTAATCGACCACCATCGACGGTGCCGGGAAGTTGCCCGGGGTGTAGTGGTAATCGCTGTAGCCGTCCAGGGTGAAGCCGGGGTTGACCACGTAGTTGGTGACGCTGATGTCGCGCTTCAGCGCGTAGTTGCGCACACCGGCACCACTCTGCCAGCCCCAGCCCAGGCTGCCGTTGTCCAGGTTGTGGCTGTAGTCGAGCTTGAATTCGGTGGCATCGGCTTGCGAAGCGGTGCTGGTGGTCGAGGCACTGGCCAGCTTGTACTGGGACGGGTCGGCATAGCGCTCAGGTTCGCGGACGTCGAAGCTGTAGTGCTTGCCGTCAAAACGGTAGTCAAGCAGGCCGCCGGGGTTGCTCTGGCGGTAACGCACTTGCGGTGCGGTGTTGTCATAGCCGGAGAAGGAATAGCCGGCGCGCAGGTCCAGCCGGCTCAGCTCGTCGAACTGGAAGCGCGAATGGTGGATCGCGCCACGGCTGCGGCGTTCGATGGTGTCCATGTAGAAGGCGGCATCGGCGCGGCCCACGTTCAATGTACCGCTGGTGTCGGTCTGGTTCTGGATCCCCGACAGCGCGTTGTAACTGTATTCGTTGCGGTTTTCGGTGTAATCCTGGCCATAGCCATAGAGCATCAGCGAGTGCTGGCTGCGCTCGTCGGGGCGGTATTCCAGGCGGGCCGATATCCCCTGACGGTCAGACACACGGTTGTTGAAGTCGTAGCTGCGGGCAGTGTCAGGAACAGCGCGCATGCCGTTCCAGCCCGGGGCCGATGGCGAGGCGATCTTGTTGCCGGCCTCGTCGAAGAACATCAGCCCGTTGGCGTTGTACTTGCTCAGGTCGCGCTGCTGGGTCACCGCATTGGCGGCCAGGGTCAAACCCCATTGCTGGTTGCCGCCGAACACGGTGGACCACAGCGCGCTCAGGCCCTTGCCCACGTTGTTGCCGGCGTCGTCATGCAGGTTGTTGGTGTTGGGCACGTCGTTGTAGTCGGCCCAGTTGAGCTGGGCATCGACGATCAATGCATCCTTGCCGCCGTTGTCAAAGGCGCTGCGCGGCACCAGGTTGACCACGCCACCGACGGTGCCCGACTCCAGCTCCGGGGTAAAGGTCTTGTGGATGTCGGTGCGGCGGGCCACCTGGCTGGGAATCATGCCCATGTCCACGCGGCGGGTACCGTCACCGGAGTCGCCCACCGAGATCATGGTGATGCCATCGATCATGGTGTGGTTCAGATCCGGGGTGATGCCGCGGATGGTGATGAACTGGCCCTCGTCATCGCGGTACAGGGTGCCCACGCCAGGCACCCTGCGCAGGGCCTCGGTGATGTTCTGGTCGGGCAGGTCGCCGGTGTCGTCCTGGATCAGGCTGTCGACGATGGTGTCGGTGTTGCGGCGCAGCTCGATCTGCTCCTGGCCCTGCTGGATCGAACCGGCAACCACGCGCACGGTGTCGAGCTGGGTGGCGGTGGTGTCGGCGTCATTGGCCAGGGCCGGGGCCGCCATGGCCAGGGCGGTGGTGATGCCCACGGCCAGCAGGCCCGGGCGGGGGATACAGCGGTATGCGGGGGAGTTCATGGACAGGACAGCACGTACAGTAGGAAAGGGAGCAAACATGTTTGGTCGGGTGCGGTCACAGCCGTTGTGGCTGTGGCCGGCCGGGCTCGACCTGGAAGCGGGCAACCGTGGACAGCACGCCGCCGGGGCGCTGCACCCGGTCAACCACCTTCAGTTCGGTGGTCCAGCGTTGTGGGCGCACATCGAACACCTGGTAGCCACGCTGGGCATTGTTGAAACTGATGTGCGGGTTGTTGGACAGGTAGTGCTCCTGCCCGCGGCGCAGCAGCGAACCATCGCCGTTGGAGCTGATCGAGGTGCAGACGAACTCGCTGGCCAGCGCCGGGCTGGCCAGATCATCCGGGGTGGCCGGCAGGTGGCCGACGTAATGCTGGTGGACATCGCCGGTGGCAATGACCACGTTGCCCTTGCCCTGCTGGCTGATGGCCCGCGCCAGGCGGGCGCGCGCCTGCGGGTAGCCGTCCCAGCCATCGTCACTGAGCACCGCTTCGCTGGCCTGCGGACGGCGGCGGTCCAGCGGCATGCACACCACCTGCTGGGCCAGCAGGTTCCAGTGCGCGGGGTTGTCCAGGCCCTGGGCCAGCCAGTGCTCCTGGGCCTGGCCGAGCATGCTGTCGGGGCCGCCATGGTCGTTGCGGCAATGCTGTTCACCAGGCTTGCTGCAGAACTGGTCGCTGCGCTGGCTGCGGGTGTCGAGCACATGCAGGCGCAGCAGGCGGCCGTAATCGAGCCGGCGGTGCATGGTCAGGCCATCCGGGCGTGCCATCTGTGCCCTGCGTACCGGCATGTTTTCATACCAGGCCTGCAACGCGGCGGCCCGGCGCAGGGCAAAGGCTTCGGCCGGCACGCCGTCCTGGTCGAAGTCGCCGGCCCAGTTGTTGTCCACTTCGTGGTCGTCGAAGGAGGGGATGAAGGCCACCGCCGCGTGGGCGGCCTGCAGGTCGGCATCGCTCTTGTACTGGGCGTAACGCCGTCGGTAATCAGCCAGGTCGTAGATTTCATCACCCAGGTGCTCGCGCACCAGGATGCGCTGCCCGTCCAGGGTCACGCCCTTGCCGGCCGGGCCTTCGTAGATGTAATCGCCATAGTGGAACAGGGCATCGAACTGGCCATCATTGGCCAGGTGGCGGTAGGCGGTGAACAGACCGGCTTCGTAATGCTGGCAGCCGGCCACGGCAATACGCAGCTGGCCCGGCAGGCTGCCGGCAGCCGGCGCGGTCCGGGCACGCCCGGTCTGGCTGCTGGCATCGGCCAGGTGGAAGCGGTACCAGTACGGCCGCTGTGGCGCCAGCCCGGCCACTTCCACATGCACGCTGTGGCCCAGTTCCGGGCGGGCGATCTGCACGCCGCGCTGGACCACGCGGGCAAAGTGCTCATCCTCGGCCACCTCCCACTGCACCGGGAAGGCGGTCATCGGCATCCCGCTGTGTTCTTCCAGCGGTTGCGGGGCCAGCCGGGTCCAGATCACGAAGCCATCGGCATGCGGGTCGCCGGCAGCCACGCCCAGGGTGAACGGGTTGCGTTGCAGGCGGGGCGCATTGGCCAGCAACTGGCCCGGGGCAAGGCCGGCCAGCAAGGCAAGGCCACCGGCACCGGCCAACAGCTGGCGGCGCGAGATAAGGGGGGAAGTCATCGTAGGCAGTCCGAACCGCAGGAGGCCCGGGCATTGTCTGGATCGACGATGACGGTGTTATGACCAAGTGAAGGTAGCAGTTGTGCCAGCCATTCAGCACGGTTGCGCCGTTGTCGGCAGGCCGGTGCTCGAGGCAGGTCGCAGATGGCGGCTTGTGGCTCGGGCGCAGCCATAAAAACGGGCGCCGCGAGGGCGCCCCACTTGGAGAGAGAGGGCGTGATGTTGTTGTGGGGCCCCGCCACGCTGGGGGCGTCCCATTAATGCGCCCAAGGGTGTAAGCCGATGGTGACACCGGTGTGACCACGGCAACAAAATTGACACTCGGGCCCTTGGAGTATCGGCGCCGGCGTGGTCGGCTTCAGGGCCGGCCTACAGGCGGCCGGCGCGCTTGATCGCCAGGTAATGGTTGACCAGGGCCGAGGGCAGTGCCTGCGGGGTCACATCGAGCACATCCACCCCGTGACGGCGCAGGGCGTCGTGGACCTGCGCGCGCTGGGCCAGGTAATGCGCGGCGGCGGCGGCGTGGATGCCACCATGCGGGTTGTTGCGCTCCGGGGCCAGCATCGCCTGCAGGGCGGTTTCGTGCAGGCTGGCCACGCAGACCAGGTGGCGTTGCTTGAGCAGCTGCACCGCGGCCAGCAGCTCGTCGCTGTCCTCGTCGCGGATGTTGGTCAGCAGCACCACCAGCGAACGCCGACGCTGGCGCACGCTCAGTTCGCTGGCCGCGGCCAGGTAGTCGGTGGCCACCGGCTGTGGGTGCAGGTCGTGGCAGGCGCGCAGCAGGGTATCCAGATGGCCCGGGCCACGCTTGCCGGCCACCCAGCGCTGCTCGCCGCCATGGGCGGCCATGGCCACCGCATCGCCCTGGCGCAGGGCCAGCCAGGCCAGCAGCAGGGAGGCGTTGAGCACGTCATCGAAATGGTTGCGGCCGTCATCACGGGCGAGCATGCGCTGGCCGGTGTCCAGCAGCAGCACCAGCTGTTGGTTCTTCTCGTCCTGGTATTCGCGCGAGATCAGCCGGCGCACGCGCGAGGTGGCCTTCCAGTCGACATGGCGCAGGCTGTCACCGATGCGGTAATCGCGCATCTGGTGGAAATCGGTGCCTTCGCCGCGACGGCGCTGGATATGCGCGCCGATCAGCTGGCTGGCGCGTTCGGCGCTGTGCAGGGCCAGCCGGGTCAGCGGCATGAAGTCCGGGTACACGCGCACCGCATGGCGTGGCGCGGTGTGGCGCAGCTGGGTCCACAACTGCAGGCTGGAAAACAGGCGCAGGTCGACCCCGGCAAAGCAGGCGGCACCGCGCCGCTGCGGGGTGGCCTGGTAACGCAGGCGGCTGCACTGGCCCGGGTGCAGGGTCAGCCGGCGTGGCAGGCCCTGCAGCTGCCAGTGCGCCGGGACATGGTCGAACACGTCCAGTTTCTGCCGGCGGTAACCGTCGATTTCCAGCACCACCTCGCGCTGGATCGCCAGCGGCCAGACCTCGGGCAGCTGCCGGCGCACCTGCGGGCTGGCCCGCACCACCAGCCGCCAGGCATCGATGCCGACCACCAGGGCGAGCACGGCGCCGGCCAACCACCAGGCCTGCGGCAACAGGTAGCCCAGGTTGACGGCCAGGCCGCAGCCGGCCCAGAGCAGGGCCGGGGCCAGCATCGCCGGGGCCGGGCGCAGGCCCTGCCAGCGGCCCGCGCGGGTGGTGGTGTCGAGCGGCAGGTCAGGGGTCATCGGCGCGGGGCGTTGACCTTGGCCAGCAGGGCGGCCAGCACGTCATCGCAGGACTGGCCTTCGATCTGCAGTTCCGGCGACAGGCTGATGCGGTGGCGCAGGGCGGGCAGGGCCACCTGGCGCACGTCATCGGGGGTGACGAAATCACGGCCGTTGAGCAGGGCCTGGGCACGCGCTGCGCGCACCAGGGCGATCGAGCCACGCGGGCCGGCGCCGGCGCTGATCCCCGGCCAGCGCCGGGTGGCGGCGGCAATGCGCACGGCGTAGTCCAGCAGCTGGTCATCCACGCTGATGCTGGCGGTGGCCTGCTGCAGGGCGCTGACATCGGCGGCGGTGAGCACGCGGGGCACGGTTTCCAGGTCAAAACTGCTGGCGGTCCGGCCGGTGGTCACTGCGGCGACCAGGGCGCGTTCGTCTTCCAGAGTGGGGTAGCCGATCAGCACCTTGAACAGGAAGCGGTCCAGCTGTGCCTCGGGCAAGGGATAGGTGCCTTCCTGCTCGACCGGGTTCTGCGTGGCCAGGGCCAGGAACGGCTGGTCCAGGGTGAAGGACTGGCCTTCGATGGTGACCTGGCCTTCGGCCATGGCTTCGAGCAGGGCCGACTGGGTCTTGGCCGGGGCGCGGTTGATTTCGTCGGCCAGCAGCAGGTGGGTGAATACCGGGCCGCGGCGGATCTGGAACTGGCCGCTGGCCGCATCGAGCACGGCATGGCCACAGATGTCGCTGGGCATCAGGTCCGGGGTGAACTGGACGCGCGCATGCTCCAGCGACATCGCCCGCGACAGGGCGCGTACCAGCAGGGTCTTGCCCAGCCCGGGCACGCCTTCGATCAGCACATGGCCACCGGCGAGCAGGGCCACCAGGATCTGTTCGAGCACCTCGGCCTGGCCGATGAAGGCCTGGCCGACCGCTTCACGCAGGGCCTGTACCTGGCTGGCCAGCGGGTGGTTGCCGGTGCTGGCCGGGGGAGCAGGGTGCAGGGGGGGCATCGCATCGGGCAGGGGCGGCAGCGCGCTCATAGCAGGTTCCTTGTTTCCATCAGGAGAGTGATGCGCTGGGCCAGCGCGGTCTTGTCATCGCCCGGCGGCCGGCGCAGGGCAGTGGCCAACTGGCGGGCATCGATGCCGGTGCGTTGGGCCAGGGCCTGCTCCAGGGCAACCCCCTGCAACCCGGACAGGGCCGGGGCGCGGCTGGCAATGCGCGTGTGCAGGGCGGCCAGGGCCTGGTCATACAGGCTCAGGCCACGGCCGTTGCGCCACAGGTGGTGGGCGCTGGCGATGATGTGTTCGCGCAGCGAGCGACGGGCCGGCTCCGGGTCAGGCAGCAACGGCCCCAGGCGCTGGCTGCGGGCCCACAGCCAGCCGGCCAGCAGCAGGGCCAGCGGCAGCCAGGTCATCACCCCGTTGCTGAGCAGGCGCATCCACCAGCGGTCGTGGCGCTGGTCGTAGACCAGGTAGATGTGGCCGTTGCCCAGGTTGGGGGCCAGCAGCTGCCAGGCCCTGTCCTGGTTGGCCGTGTTGGCCAGACCGTCGCGGGCAAACCCCTCGATCCCGGTCTGTTCGCGGCCGAGCAGGGTTGCGCCGGTACGCAGGAAATCCAGCGAGCCGAGCAGGTCGACCCGGCCGTGGCCGATGCGCACACCCAGATGCCGGGTGTCCTGGACCACCACGGAGCTGCCCTCAGGAGCGAGCAGGGGTTGCGTGCAGCGGGGGGCGTTGCAGTCGGGGTTGGGGCGGAAGCCCAGCAGCTGCAGCAGGCGTCCTGGCTGGGGGGTGGCACGTTTGTGCCGGCGTGATGGCTGCAGGGCGACCAGGTGCAGACCTTGTTCCACGGCATGGGCCAACTGGCGCGCCTGCTTGTTGTTGAGCTGGCGTCCATCGCCCAGCATCACCACGGTGTCGCCGGGCATCAACGGCGGCTCGATCGCGCCGAAGTAGCGGTGCGAGCTGGTCGGGTAGTCCAGTGTCTGCAGGGCCTGTTCGAGCACGAACAGCGGGTTGTAGGCCGCCGCATTGCGCGCCGGGGTGACGTAGTTGACCGTGCGCGTTTCCAGCGTGCTGACATACCAGGCCAGCAGGCCGGCGGCCAGCAGTGCCAGGGCGGACAGGATGGCGATCAGGCGCCGGCTCATTGCAGCCACCCCGGTTGCTGGCGCAGCCGTTGCAGCAGCTGGGCAAAGCCGGCCTCACTGGGCAGCTGGCCGGCCCAGGCGGTCTGCTGCCAGCTGCGCACGGTGTCGGCGAACAGCTCGCGCTGGCTTGCCTCGGGCAGCTGGCGGGCGGCGCGCAGGCACTGGGCCTCGGTGGCCCCGGCCGGTAGCGGCTGCTGGCCCAGGCGGTCCAGCGCGGCCACGCTGCCACGGTAGAGCAGGGCCATGGCCTGGCGCCCGTGGCCCTGCTGCCACAGCTGCTGGGCGCGCTCGGCAATGCCGTCGGGCAGGGTGTCGGGCAGGCTCAGGGCGTGTTGTTCGATGGCCGTTTCAGTCAGTGCGGTGCGGCGCCAGCGCAGCCAGGGCAACCAGCGCCGCGCGGCCAGCACGATCAGCACCAGGACCACGGCCAGCAGCGCATACAGCACCAGGCTGCCGATGTTGGCGAGCACCGCACCGATCATTTCCGCGATCCTGCCGGACTTCTTCCTGCTGCCGGCCTGCGCGGGTTTTTTCTCGTTGCCGAGCCGCTCGGTGCGCTGGCGCTGCTGGCCGAAATCGGGGTGGGCATAGGCCTGGTTCACGGCACGGGAAAAGGCCTGCTGGCTGGCAGGGCTGGCATTGCTGGCTGTCGTTGGCTGGGCCACGGTTTGTTTCATCGGCCCGGGCCCATCGACATCGGACACCACCTTGCTTGTGGCATCGGCCTGGACAGCGTCCCCGGCGCGGGCCAGCGGGCTGGCCACCAGCAGCAGGCCCAGGCCCACGGCCAGCAGGGCGGCAGACAGCGGCTGGTGCAGGACCTGCAGGCGTTGGCGCAGGCGGCGCAGGCCCAGTTCGATGTCCCAGGCCTCGCGCCGGGTGCGCGCATCCAGGTACAGGCCGAAGCCGGCACCCACATACAACGGACCGATCACGCACATGGCGATCACTTCCAGCACGTTCATGGCCAGGGAGCTGTAGGTGTTGTCGCCGCTGCGGATGATCTCCCACAGTTCGCGGGCGGCATCGCCGAGCATGTCCGGCGGCAGCATCAACCCGCTCAGGGCGACGATGCCCAGGATCAGCAGCAGCTCGATGTGGAACATCAACCAGGTCACCAGCGCGGCCATGCCGTAGTCACCGAGCAGGGCATTGCGGCGTTGCCGGCGCAGCGAGGCCGGCCCACCTTCGAGCATGTCCACCGGCATCATCAGGCTGCGTGCCAGGCCAAAGCGCCGCCACAGCAGGTAGGCCGGCAGGCTGCCCAGGCCGAAGCCTGCCTGGGCGCGCAGGGCCTGGCCGACGCTGACCTGCTCACCGAAGGCCGCGCGCGAGATCACATACAGCGGGATGCGCTCGAACACCGGCTTGAGCCACCACAGCAGCACCCCGGCCAGCCACAGCTTGTCCAGGTACCAGCCGGCCAGGTTCAGGACGATGGCCAGCGGCAGTACCACGGCCAGCCATGCCAGCCAGACCACCCGCGCATTGGCCCGCACCAGGCCCATGCCCAGGTCGGCGGCCTGGAAGCCGCTGCGTGGGCGCAGCACCAGCTGCAGGTGCTCAATGCGCATGGCCGTCCCCACGCCCGCCCAGCAGCAGCCAGCCGGCCACCAGCAGCCAACCCAGGGCGCTGGCGAAGTATTTGACCAGGGCCGGGATGATCGTCTGTGCCGACCAGAATGCCTCGATGAAGGCGGCCAGCAGCAGCATCACCACCACCCCGAGGATGATTACCGCACCGTCGCGCCCGGCCGATGCCAATGCCTGGCCGCGAGACAGCCGGCCAGGGGCCAGTACGCGCATGCCCAGCTGCAGCCCGGCACCGCCGGCCAGCACGATGGCGGTCAGTTCCCACGGTGCATGGCTGCTGACGAATTCCCAGAACGGGGCGGCCGAGCCGTTGGCGGTCAGGTGGCCGGCAGCCGAGCCGATGTGGATGCCGTTGAACAGCAGGATCACCAGCGCGCCGATGCCAAACACCAGGCCACTGGCGAAGGTACGCAGGCCGATGGAGATGTTGTTGTAGATGTAGAAGCCGAACATCTGCCAGTCGCTGCCGCTGTCACGGCCAATGCGCTCGGCCTTGGGGTCGTACATCTTTTCCATCTGCGCCAGGGTCTGGCTGTCGAGCAGGGTGTCGGCCAGCTCGGGGCGCCATTGCAGCAGCAACAGGCACAGCAGCAAGGGGCCCCAGAACAGTGCGCTGGCCACCAGCATTGCCCCGCTGTGTGCGCGCACCGTGCGCGGGAACTGCACCAGCAGGAACAGTGGCAGCCGGTACCAGGGCACCGGCGGGGTGCGGTACAGCTCGGCATGGCCCAGCTGCATCAGCTGTTCCAGGTGGGCCAGCAGCTGCGGGCTGTAGCCGCGCCGCCGGGCCAGCGCCAGGTGGTGGCAGAGCTGGCGGTAGAGCGCGGCAAAACGCTCGGCGTGGCGGCGTTCGCGCTTGTGTGCCGGGGTATGCAGCCACTGGCTCAGGGCCTCCCAGTTGGCCTGGTGGCGGGCCACGAACTGCGCTTGCTTCATTGCCGCCCCAGCAGGCCGTTGGCCAGTGCGTACAGCTGTTGGGTGGAGGCCTCATCGTACTGCCCGGTGAGCGGGCTGGCCAGGTTGGCCAGCTCGTTGCGGCGGGCCGCCGGCAGCCCGGGCGCACGTTCGGCAAAGGCAAGCAGCAGGGCTTGCTCGGGCGCCTGCAATGGCTGGCTCAAGGCCTGCCCGGGAACATCGGGCAGGCGCTGGCGGTGGTGCAGGCGGGGTTGGTGGATCACCTGGCTGCCTGCCACCAGGTCACCCAGGCGGCGGCCGTGACGGTCGAACAGGCTGCTGAGCAGGCCGATCATGTAGCCGAACGGCAGCATGTCCACGGTGCGCAGCAGGTTGCGCACAATCGCCGCGTTCCAGCCCAGCGGCGCGCCGTCGGCGGCCACCACCTTCAGCCCGAGCAGACGCTTGCCCGGGGTCGCGCCCCAGCGGCCTTCGCAGACGATGGTGTAGCCCCAGGTCAGGCAGAACATCATGATCAGGCCGATGCCCAGGCCCAGTTTGCCCAGCGGGCTCAGGGCCAGGACGAGCACGATCATCATCAGCACGCGCAGCACCAGGTCAACCAGCCAGGCCAGGGCACGCGGAAGGGCACCGGCCGGCGTCAACACCAGGGCCACCCCTTCGGGGGTGTGGACCATGCGGTGGTTGTCCAGCAGGGCATCCATTGCCATCGATACGTCCGTAAGGTGGGCGAACACCGGGCTACTTTAGCGGCAGTGCCTGCCTGGCCGGTAGCCCGGCACGCGGGTGGGGCCTTCAGCGGGCCAGCCGGGTCATGGCCTGGGCGATGCCATCGGGGGTCAGCGGGTACATGCGTTGGTCCACCAGCTGCTGCACCATCGTGGTGGACTGGGTGTAGGGCCAGCGCTGCGCCGGTACCGGGTTGATCCAGGCCAGGTGCGGGAAGTGCGCGCTCAAGCGTTCGAACCAGACCTGGCCGGGTTCCTCGTTCCAGGCCTCGTTGCAGCCGCCCTGGGCAATGATCTCCCACGGGTGCATGGCCGCATCACCGACGATCACCACCCGCCAGTCCGCGCCGTAACGGTGCAACACGTCCAGCATCGGCACCTCGTCGGATTGTGCGCGGCGGGCGTGGGTCCACAGGGTGTCGTAGGTGAAGTTGTGGAAGTAGTAGTGCACCAGGTGCTTGAACTCGGCCCGCGCCGCACCGAACAGGGCTTCGGCTGCGGCGACGTGGTCATCCATCGAGCCGCCGACGTCCAGCAGCAACAGCACGCTGACCGCATTGCGCCGTTGCGGCCGCATGGCGATGTTGATCAGGCCGCCATCGCGCGCGGTGGCGGCAATGGTGGCATCCATGTCCAGCTCTTCGGCCGCACCGCTGCGGGCAAACTTGCGCAGCCGGCGCAGGGCCATCTTCAGGTTGCGCGGGCCAAGCTCGGCATCGCCATCAAGCTCGGCAAAGCTGCGTTTTTCCCACACCTTGGCCGCGCTGCGGTGCTGGCCTTGCCCGCCCACGCGCATGCCGCCCGGGTGCCAGCCCGAGTGGCCGAAGGCGCTGGTGCCGCCGGTACCGATCCAGCGGTTGCCGCCTGCGTGGCGCTCGTTCTGTTCGGCCAGGCGCTGCGCGAACTGTTTCATCAGCTCATCCAGCGAGCCGACCTGCTGCAGCTTTGCCTTGTCCTCAGCGGAGAGCTCGCGTTGCAAGGCGTTGTTGAGCCAGTCCTCTGGAATCACCTTGCTCAAGGCCTCGTCCGGGGCGCTGGCGACCTGGCCCAGGAACTGGCCGAAGGCACGGTCAAAACGGTCGTAATGGCGCTCGTCCTTGACCAGCGCGGTGCGTGCCAGTGCATACAACCCTTCCGGTGTCGGTTCACCGGCCCCGGCCTGCAGCGCGGCCAGCAGGTCCAGCCACTCGCGCGGTGTCACCGGCACGCGCTGCGCCCGCAGCGCGTCGAACAAGGCCAGAAACATGCGTCAGCGCTCGGCCTGTTCCAGGTCCGACAGGCTGTACTGAAGCTCGTCCACACGCTGGGCCAGAAGGGCCTGGGCATCGCGCACGCCCTGGTTGTACCAGTAGGCACCGAGCAGCTGGCTGACATGGTCAAGCAGGAAGCCGGCCTCGAAGCGGCCGATCTCGGCGCTGGTGTTGTTGGCCAGCCATTGCTGCAGGTCACTGGCCAGCTGTTCGTGCTGGTCACCGGAAAACTGGATCTGTTTCATCATCAACGCCCCTGTCGGCGGTGCAGGAACATCAGCCGCTCCAGCAGCTGCACGTCCTGCTCGTTCTTGATCAATGCCCCGGCCAGTGGCGGCAGGGCCTTTTCGGCCGGTGCATCGGCCAGCTGGCGTGCAGCCAGCTCATCGGCCATCAACAGGCGCAGCCAGTCGATCAGCTCGGAGGTGGTGGGCTTCTTCTTCAGCCCGGCGACCTCGCGCAATTCAAAGAATGCGCGCAGGGCACGGCCGACCAGTTGCTGGTCGATGTCCGGGAAGTGCACATCGACAATCTTCCGCAGCGTGTCCGCATCGGGGAAGGCGATGTAGTGGAAGAAACAGCGGCGCAGGAAGGCGTCGGGCAGTTCCTTCTCGTTGTTGGAGGTGATCAGGATCACCGGGCGCTGGCGTGCGCGCACGGTCTGCCCGGTCTCGTAGACATCAAAGGCCATGCGGTCCAGTTCGTGCAGCAGGTCGTTGGGGAACTCGATGTCGGCCTTGTCGATCTCGTCGATCAGCAGCACCGCGCGCTGCTCGCTGTCGAACGCTTCCCACAGCTTGCCGCGGCGGATGTAGTGGCCGATGTCGTGCACCCGGGCATCGCCCAGCTGCGAGTCGCGCAGGCGCGACACCGCGTCGTATTCGTACAGGCCCTGCTGCGCCTTGGTGGTGGACTTGATGTGCCAGGTGATCAGCGGCGCGCCCAGGGCGGCGGCCACTTCCTCGGCCAGCAGGGTCTTGCCGGTGCCCGGCTCGCCCTTGATCAGCAGCGGCTTCTGCAGCGCCATCGCCGCATTCACTGCCTGCATCAGTTCCGGGGTGGCGATGTAGCGCTCGGTGCCGGCAAAGCTCATGCCTGCGCCTCCTGCATGCCCAGGTACTGGTCCTTGACCTTGACATAGTGGTCGGCCGAATAACGCAGGCCTTCGATGTCCTTGTCAGTGAGCTGGCGCATCAGCCGGGCCGGGTTGCCGGCCCACAGCTCACCGCTGCCCACGCGCTTGCCCGGGCCGACCACCGCACCGGCGGCGATGAAGGCGTTGGCCTCGACCACCGCACCATCGAGGATGATCGCGCCCATGCCGATCAGGCAGTAATCGCCGATGCTGCAGGCATGGATGATGCAGCCGTGGCCGACGGTCACGCCCTCGCCGATCAGGGTGGGGTAGCCGCCCTTGTTGTAGGCGCTGTCATGGCTGACATGGATGATGGTGCCGTCCTGCACATTGGTGCGCGCACCGATGCGCACATGGTTCACATCGCCGCGGATCACCGTGCCCGGCCAGACCGAGGCATCCTCGCCGATATGCACATCACCGATGATGGTGCAGGCCTGATCGATATAGGCACGGGCAGCAACGGTGGGGGTCTTGTCCAGGAAAGGGCGCAGGGCAGGCATGGTCGGTCCGTCAAAGAGCAACAAGACCCCATCATAGCCGGCCGGCGGCGGCCGGGATGACAGTTGTCATGGACGATGGCTGACGCCTGCCAGTAGGGTGCCGGGAAGGGACTGGCGAGCATGCCTGCACCCGATCAGGAGTACGCACATGTCAGCCGATACCCATCGCAAACCAGCCTTCCCGTGGCAGGATGCGGGCATGACCCCGCCGCCATCGCCACCGGTGTTTTCCCGCTGGCCGGCCTGCCTGCGGCCGGCACCGGGTTCGGCCATGGCCGACACCGTGGCCCGGGGGCGTTCGCCCTGGGGCGATGCGCTGCCGCTGTTCGGGGTGCTGCCGGTGCCGCTGAGCGTGTGGATGATGGGCGCCGAGCTGGCCCATGGCTGGCTCTGGCTGGGCCTGACCCTGCCGTTGTTCCTGCTGCTGTATGCGCTGTCGCTGTGGCTGCCGCAACGCCACGGCGGCTGGGTCGCGGTGCTGATGATCCTGGCCAGCCTGGCCATCCTGCCGGCGTTCCCGGCCGGACTGGCCTACTTCATTTTCGGTGCGGTACTGCTGCGGGTGTTTCCCGGCCCGTCCAACCTGGCCTATGCCGGCTGGGCCATGCTGGCCAACCTGGGCCTGCTGGTCCTGGTGAGGGTACTGGGCTGGCCATGGGAGCAGTTTGTCTGGGCGCCGGTGCTGACCTTGATCATCGTGGCCACGGTGGCCGCCGCGCACAGCAATGATGCCCGTGAGTCGTTGTTGCTGCGCAGCCAGGCGGCAGTACGCGCCCAGGCCAGCGCTGCCGAACGCGAGCGCATCGGCCGTGACCTGCATGACCTGCTGGGCCACACCCTGTCGCTGATCACCCTGAAACTGGAACTGTCACGCAAGCTGGCCGATGCCGATCCGCAGCGCTCCCGTCAGGAGGCCGATGATGCTGAAGCCGTGGCCCGCCAGGCCCTGGCCCAGGTGCGCACCGCTGTTTCGGGCATGCGTGCCACCGATCTGCACGGGGAGATCGCTTCGGCCGGGCTGCTGCTCGAATCGGCCGGCGTGGTCTGGCAGGCCGGTCTGCCGCCGCCGCTGCCCGAGGCGCTGGACAGCGCGCTGGCCCTGATCCTGCGCGAGGCGGTGACCAACATCAGCCGGCATGCCCATGCAACCCAGGCCAGGCTGCAGTTCTGCGTGGCCGCAGACGTGCTGCAGATGATCATCAGCGATGACGGGCGCGGCCCGGGCAAACGACGTGGCAATGGGCTGGCGGGGATGGAGGAGCGCGTCTGCACGCTGGGCGGTAGCTTGCAGCTGGACCACCTCCCGCCCCAGGGCACCCGGCTGTGCATCAGCCTGCCGCTGGGCCTGCCGGCAACACAGGAGCCACGGCCATGATCCGCCTGGTGCTGGCCGAGGACCAGGCCATGCTGCGTGGCGCCCTGGCCGCCCTGCTCGGGCTGGAGCAAGACCTGGAGGTGGTGGCTGCCGTGGGTGATGGCGAAGCCGCTTGGCAGGCGCTGCAGCTGCACCAGCCGGATCTGCTGGTCACCGACATCGAAATGCCGGGACTGACTGGCCTGGAGCTGGCCCAGCGGGTGCAACGCCATGGCCTGGCCATGCGGGTGGTGATTGTCACCACCTTCGGCCGTGCCGGTTACCTGCGCCGTGCACTGGAAGCCGGGGTACGCGGGTATTTGCTAAAGGACGCGCCGGTGGAGCAGCTGGCCCAGGCCTTGCGCAGCGTGTACCACGGTGGCCGCGCGATTGACCCGCAACTGGCGGTGTCGGCCTGGGAGCAGGCTGACCCGTTGAGCGAGCGCGAGCGCCAGGTGTTGCGCCTGGCCGGTCAGGGGCGCAGTTCGGCCGAGATCGCCACGGCCCTGTCCCTGTCCCAGGGCACGGTGCGCAACTACCTGTCCGAGTGCATCAGCAAGCTGGGGGTTTCCAATCGCATCGAAGCCCACCGGCTGGCCCGGCAGAACGGCTGGCTGTAGACGCGGGTGGAACAATCAGTGCTTTTTGTTGGTGTTTATCGACAAAACTGACGGTCTACACTGTGTCCTGACCGCCCACCGTGGCCCCAGACAGGAGTTTTGCCGATGATCACCCTGCGCGCCGCCGCCGAGCGTGGCCATGCCAACCACGGCTGGCTGGACTCGTGGCACAGCTTTTCCTTTGCCAACTACCACGACCCGGAGCATGTGCATTTCGGCCCGCTGCGGGTGATCAACGAAGACCGCGTGGCCGCCGGTGGCGGTTTCGGTGCCCACCCGCACCGGGACATGGAAATCATCAGCTATGTCATCGACGGGGCGCTGGCGCACAAGGATTCGATGGGCAACGACGGCACCATCGTGCCCGGCGAGGTGCAGCGCATGAGCGCCGGCACCGGGGTGGTGCATTCGGAGTTCAACCACAACGACGGCACCACCCACTTCCTGCAGATCTGGTTGTACCCGGACCGCCAGGGCGTGGCCCCGTCGTATGAGCAGAAGACCTTCCCGGTTGAACAAAAGCGTGGCCGCCTGCGCGTGGTGGCCAGCCCGGACGGGCGCGATGGTTCGGTGTCCGTGCAACAGGATGCCCTGCTGTATGCCGGCCTGTTCGATGCTGCCGAACAGGCCACGCTGGAGTTGCGGCCCGGCCGCCTGGGCTATGTGCATGTGGTCCGTGGCCAGCTGCGGGTCAATGGCCGGCTGCTGGTTGCTGGCGATGCGCTGAAGTTCGAGGGCGAGCCGCTGGTCAGCCTGGAACAGGGTGAGGATGCCGAGGTGCTGGTGTTCGACCTGCCGCCGGTGGCCTGACCCGCACTGCATTTGCACACGCGACGGGCGATCATGCCCGCCTGATTTTGAAGGAGTTCCCCATGCTGCAACACGTGATCGACCAACGCCGCCACTCACTGGGCATCATCGAAGTGGGCCGGGTGCTGCCGCACCGCACCCGCCGCATGGTGGGCCCGTTCGTGTTCTTCGACCACATGGGCCCGGCACAGTTCGATATCGGCCTGCCCAAGGAAGCGGACGTGCGCCCGCACCCGCATATCGGCCTGGCCACCATCAGCTGGCTGTTCGACGGCCGCATGATGCACCGTGACAGCGTCGGCTCGGTGCAGGAAATCCTGCCTGGCGAGGTCAACTGGATGACGGCCGGCTCGGGCATCACCCACTCCGAGCGGTTTGAGTACCAGCGTGCCCACGGTGGCCCGCTGCACGGCATCCAGACCTGGCTGGCCCTGCCCGACGGCAAGGAGGAGATCGACCCGTCCTTCGCCCATATCGATGCCAGCGCGGTGCCGTTGATCGACGAGGCCGGCATCCGCGGCCGGCTGATTGCCGGTTCGGCCCTGGGCCTGACCTCGCCTGTGCCGGTGCACAGCCCGCTGTTCTATTTCCACCTGGAACTGCAGCCGGGCGCGGCGGTGCCGATGCCTTCGGGCGAAGTGGCCGCCTACGTGGTGCACGGCGAGCTGGAAGTGGGCGCCGACCGCATCGGCCCGGGGCAGATGGCGGTGTTCGTGCCGGGCAGCGCGTCCAATGCCCGCGCCACCCAGCCGACCCTGATCATGCTGCTCGGTGGCGAAGCCCTGGGCGAGCGCTATGTGGACTGGAACTTCGTGTCCTCGTCCAAGGAACGCATCGAGCAGGCCAAGGCCGACTGGCGCGCCGGGCGGATGAAGCTGCCCGACGCCGATGACCAGGAGTTCATCCCGCTGCCGTGAGCATCGT
>JBJEWP010000031.1:0-20596 GCA_051885115.1 Stenotrophomonas sp.
TCGAGCAGGTCAGCCAGACCGTGATGCAGATGGACGAGACCACCCAGCAGAACGCCGCCCTGGTCGAGGAAGCCACTGCTGCTGCCCGCGCGATGGAAGAGCAGGCCCGCCACCTGTCCACCGCGGTGGCCGCCTTCCGCCTGGATGAGGGCCAGGCTGCCGGCACCCCTGCCCCGGCCGCACGCCGGCCTGCCGCTGCCGCTGTTGCTGCTGCGCCGGCACGCAGCCCGGCCCGCCCCGCCCTGCCGGCACGTGCACCGGCGCTGGCGGCTGTCAATGACAACGACGGTGACTGGCAGGAGTTCTGAGTCCTCCAGGCCACGACAACGCCTGACACACAGGCCCCGGCAGCAATGCCGGGGCCTTTTTCTTCACAACCCGGGGACAACTTGCCACTCAAGTGATTCGCGTGAAAAGCCGTTATCAGCAAAGTAGGCGCCGGTGCGGGCCGACATCACCGATTCGCTCAAGGAGCCTGTCATGAAGTGGTTCAACGATCTATCGATCGTGCGCAAGCTGGCTGTTGCCTTCCTGATCACCACCGCGATGTCCATCGCCCTGGGCGCGCTGGCCCTGACCCGGCTGTCGGCCATCAACAAACAGCTGGAACAGATCGGCAGCACCTGGGTGCCGGCGGTACAGCAACTGGGACAGATGCGCTCGATGCTGGGCGAGTACCGCATCTTCGAGATGACCCGGCTCAAGCTTGCCGGCGACCCGGCTGCCGCCGATGCCCTGCTGCCGCAGCTGGCACAGGCCCAGGCCGCCATCACCGCCGCTGAGAACGCCTACAACGCCCTGCCCGGCGAGATGTCGCAGCGCCAGAAGGCACTGTATGCACGGGTCACCCAGGGCTACCAGCAGTACTTTGATGCCCACCGCCGGATCGAAACCGCGCTGGCCGCCGGCGATCTCGATACCGCCTGGAAGATCAGCGAAACCGATTCGCGCACCGCCCGCTCCGAGCTGTTTGTCAGCGTCAAGGAACTGGTGGACTACAACGTGCACAACCTTGGCCAGCAGGTCCAGGCCACCAGCGACAGCTACCGCGCCACCCTCAAGGCGATGCTCATCGCGCTGGCGGTACTGGTGGTGGCCGCCAGCGGCCTGGCCATGGCCATCGCCCGCAGCATCGCTGCGCCACTGCAACAGGCCAACGCGGTGGCCCACAACATTGCCCAGGGCCGGCTGGATGACCCCATCCACAGCCGCAGCGCCGATGAAACCGGGCAACTGCTGCGCAGCATGGCGC
Source organism: Stenotrophomonas sp. (assembly GCA_051885115.1). Lineage (GTDB taxonomy): Bacteria > Pseudomonadota > Gammaproteobacteria > Xanthomonadales > Xanthomonadaceae > Stenotrophomonas. The sequence continues at coordinate 1,253 of JBJEWP010000031.1, forward strand.
AGATGCAGCTGCAGCTGCGCGCGGTGATTGCCTCGCAACAGGAGCTGGCCCACCAGCATGACATCGGCAGCATCAGCCACCGCATCGACGAGGCCGCCTTCCCCGGCCAGTTCCGCACCATGGCCGAGGTGGTCAACGCCTGCGTGGCCCAGCACATCGGGGTCAAGATGCGGGTGGTGGAAGTGATGCGCCGTTATGCCATCGGTGACCTGTCAGTGGACATGGACCGTCTGCCCGGTGAGAAGGCGGTGATCACCCAGGCCATGGATGCCACCAAGGCCAGCCTGTCGGCGATCAACCAGGAGATCAAGCGTCTGGCCGCCGCCGCGGCCGCCGGTGACTTCAGCCAGCGCGGGCAGGAGCAGCGCTTCGAGCATGACTTCCGCCAGATGGTGGCCACCCTGAACCAGCTGATGGCCACCTGCGAAGGCAACCTGGGCCAGCTGTCGTCCCTGCTGCGCGCCATTGCCGGCGGTGACCTCACCCACCGCATGCAGGGCCAGTTCAACGGCGTGTTTGCGCAGATGCGCGATGACGCCAACACCACCGTGGCCAACCTGACCGCCATCGTCGGCCGCATCCAGCAGGCCAGCGGGCACATCACCAGTGCCGCCACTGAAATTGCCAGTGGCAACGCCGACCTGTCCGCACGCACCGAGCAGCAGGCCGCCAACCTGGAGGAAACCGCCGCCTCGATGGAGGAGCTGACCTCCACCGTGCGCCAGAACGCCGAGCATGCCCGCCAGGCCAACCAGCTCACCCTGGGCGCGGCCGGCGTGGCCACCGAGGGCGGCCAGGTGGTGCAGAAGGTGGTCACCACGATGGCGGCGATCGAGCAGTCCTCGCGCCGCATTGCCGACATCATCTCGGTGATCGATTCGCTGGCCTTCCAGACCAACATCCTGGCCCTGAACGCGGCGGTGGAGGCGGCCCGTGCCGGTGAACAGGGCCGCGGCTTTGCGGTGGTGGCCAGCGAGGTACGCACCCTGGCCCAACGCAGCGCCGAGGCGGCCAAGGACATCAAGGGCCTGATCGATGACTCGGTGGCGCGCGTGGCCGATGGGTCGGCCCTGGTCAACCAGGCCGGCGCCACCATGGCCGAGATCGTGGGCAGCGTGCAGCGGGTGGCCGACATCATGGCCGAGATCAGCGCCGCCTCGCAGGAGCAGAGCGCCGGCATCGAACAGGTCAGCCAGACCGTGATCCAGATGGACCAGACCACCCAGCGCAACGCTGCCTTGGTCGAGGAAGCCACCGCCGCGGCGCGCAGCATGGAGGACCAGGCCGGACAGCTGGCCCAGGCGGTGGCGGCCTTCCGTATCGACAGCGCCACGGCCAACGGCCCGCAGCAAGCCGGCTCGCGTCCGCGTGGCAAGCCACGCCCGCCAGCTCAGCCCAGCGGCCGCGGCGGCGGTACCGACATCCCCTTGCCGGCGTTTGTGGCCGAGGCCATCCAGGCCGGCTCGGCCGATGACTGGCAGGAATTCTGAGCCAGCTTCCTGCCCCGGTGTGCCGCGCAGCGCGGCACACCATCAATAAGCCCGGCGCGCGGCCGATAAGCCTAGTAGTGTCCCCCCGGATCGAGCCGACATGTCCGCTGCAACCCCAACCTTCCCGGAAAACCGTGAATTCGAATTTGCCGACCGCGACTTCCGCCGCGTCTGCGAGTTGATCCACCAGCGCGTGGGCATTGCCCTGGCCCCGGCCAAGCGCGACATGGTCTACGGCCGGTTGTCGCGGCGCCTGCGCAGCCTGGGCATGAGCAGCTTCCAGCAGTACCTGGATCACCTGGAAAGCCAGGGCGGCGAGGAATGGCAGGCCTTCACCAATGCCCTGACCACCAACCTGACCGCCTTCTTCCGCGAACCGCACCACTTCACCCGGCTGGGCGAGGAACTGGCGCGCCTGCGCCAGAAAGGCGGCCCGGTGCAGCTGTGGTCCTGTGCGGCCTCCACCGGCGAGGAACCGTATTCGATGGCGATCACCGCCTGCCAGGCCTATGGCAGCCTGAGCCCGCCGGTGAGCATCATCGCCACCGATGTCGACACCCAGGTGCTGGCCACCGCCGCCCGTGGCGTGTACGGGCTGGACCGCATCAGCGGCCTGGACGAGCAGATCAAGAAGCGCTACTTCCAGCGTGGCACCGGCCCCAATGCCGGCAAATGCCGGGTTCTGCCGGCGCTGCGCAAGCTGGTGCAGTTCCAGCCGCTGAACCTGCTCAACAGCCGCTATGACGTCGGCGGCCCGTTCCATGGGCTGTTCTGCCGCAACGTGATGATCTATTTCGACAAGCCGACCCAGCGCGACATCCTTGCCCGCCTGGTCACCCACATGGACGATGACAGCCTGCTGTACACCGGCCATTCGGAGAACTACCTGCATGCGGCCGATCTGATCAGCCCCTGCGGGCGCACCCTGTACCGGCGTGCACGCAAGGCCGGCGCATGAACACTGCCACCGCCGCCGGCGATGAGGTCATGCGATACCACGATGCGCGCTTTGGCACCCTGACCGCCAAGCTGCTGCCCACCCAGTACCTGGTGGTGGCCGATGACACCGCCCTGACCACCACTCTTGGCAGCTGCGTGGCCGCCTGCATCCGCGACCCGCTGCTGGGCATCGGCGGCATGAACCATTTCCTGCTGCCCGACGGCCAGTCCGGTGACGGAGCACCGGCACGCTATGGCAGCTATGCGATGGAACTGCTGATCAACGACCTGCTCAAGCGCGGGGCCAACCGCAAGCGGCTGGAAGCCAAGGTGTTCGGCGGTGCCAACGTGCTCAAGGGTTTCACCTCCAACCCGGTAGGCACGCGCAATGCCGAATTCGTGCGCCAGTACCTGGCCAGCGAGCAGATCCCGATCCTGGCCGAGGACCTGTGCGGCATCCATCCGCGCCGTGTGTGGTTCTTCCCCAACACCGGCAAGGTCATGGTCAACCGCCTGCCGCATGCCCACCAGGCCGAAGTGGCCGCAGCCGAAACCGCGGTGCGTGCGCGCCTGTCACGCGCCCCGGTCACCGGCGGCGTGGAGCTGTTCTGATGGCCCTGCCACACCGCTGCAAGGTGCTGATCGTCGATGACTCGGCGGTGGTGCGCCAGCTGCTCAGCGAGATCCTTGCCGCAGACCCGGAAATCGAGGTGGTCGGTACCGCCGCCGACCCCTACCTTGCGCGCGAGAAGATCAAGCGGCTCAACCCGGACGTGCTCACCCTGGACGTGGAAATGCCGCGCATGGACGGCTTGATGTTCCTGCACAACCTGATGCGCCTGCACCCGATCCCGGTGGTGATGATCTCCTCGCTGACCCAGCGCGGGGCTGACACCACCCTGCAGGCGCTGGCCCTGGGTGCGGTGGATTTCATCAGCAAGCCCACCCTGGATGTACAGCGCGGCCTGCGTGGCTTTGCCGAGGAGATCATTGCCAAGGTCAAGATGGCCGCCCAGGCACGGGTCCGCCCACCCGAACGTGCCCTTGCCAGCCCGGCGGCGTGCGGTCCTTCGCCCGGGGCGGTGCCGGCCACTGCCGGCCCGCCCCGCTTCCGCACCACCGACCGCCTGATCGCCATCGGCGCCTCGGCTGGCGGCACCGAGGCCTTGCGCGTGGTGCTGGAAGGCATGCCTGCCGATGCCCCGGCCGTGGTCATCACCCAGCACCTGCCGGGCAGCTTCAGCAGTGCCTTTGCCGAGCGCCTGGACCGCCATTCGGCGATGGCCGTGCGCGAGGCCAGCGACGGCGAAGCCATCCTGCCCGGCCATGCCTACATTCCCAAGGGCGGCCTGCACCTGCGCGTGGTCGGCGACGGTGCGCGCTGGCGTTGCCGGATCGACGACAGCCCGCCGGTCAACCGGCACAAGCCGGCAGTGGATGTGCTGTTTCATTCCGTGGCCCAGACCGTGGGCGCCAATGCGATTGGCGCCATCCTCACCGGCATGGGCGATGACGGTGCACGCGGCCTGCTGGCCCTGCGCCAGGCCGGTGCCCGCACCCTGATCCAGGACGAGGCCTCCAGCGTGGTCTGGGGCATGCCCGGTGCCGCCCACCGGCTGGGGGCTGCCGAAGAAATCGTGTCCCTGGACAGGGTCGCCGAACGCCTGCTGGCGCTGGCCCGCGGCTGAGCCCCGGCCGCGGCTGCGCCGCTGTTGCCAAGCCGGTGACGATCACGGGCCCGGCCAGGGCCGGACCTGCTGGCATGGCCTGCCGGCCGGGATACGCGCCGGCAGTGCGGCTGACGCCTGCCTTCAACCTGCCAGCAACGGCCCGGGCTGGCTCATGGCCACCGCCTATACGTCGCTGCAACAGCCGCGCAGGCTGCCGCCCCGGGCATGCATGGCAAGCGCGATATCGCGCTTGTGACAGCGGCAATCGGCGATCAAACCACGGCCTGTCAGGTCGGTTGGCTGCGATGATCAACGCCGCCGCGGACCGCCCGTGTGCGGCACCGCGTCATGCTTGCATGCCGGTGCGTATGCTTCAATTCCGTCGCATTCAGCCATTGTTTATAATTCTGATACGGGAGTCACACTTATGTCCGAGCGCCCCTGGCTGGCCAGTTATCCCCCCGGCGTTCCACACCAGATCGAGCTGGCCCCCTACACCTCCATCGTCTCGGTGCTGCAGGCCAGCGTCGAGAAATACGGCGACCGCCCGGCGTTCTCGCACATGGGCAGGGAAATGGATTACGCCACCCTGGGCCGGCTCAGCCGCCAGTTTGCCGGCTACCTGCTGGGCGAGCTGAAACTGAAGAAGGGCGATCGCATCGCGATCATGATGCCCAACTGCCTGCAGTACCCGGTCGCCCTGTTCGGCGCCCTGCGTGCCGGCCTGATCGTGGTCAACACCAACCCGATGTACACCGCGCGCGAACTCAAGCACCAGCTCACCGATTCCGGCGCGGTGGCCATGCTGGTGCTGGACAACTTCGGCCACACCGTGCAGGAAGTGATCGGCCAGACCAGCGTGCGCCATGTCGTCACCACTGGCCTGGGCGACATGCTCGGGGCCAAGGGCAAGCTGATCAATTTCGTGCTCAAGCACGTCAAGAAGATGGTGCCGGACTACCACCTGGACGGCGCCGTGCGTTTCAACCACACCCTCAAGGCCGGTGCCGCGCATTCCCTGCCGCAAGTGGATGTGGGCCTGGATGACATTGCCTTCCTGCAGTACACCGGCGGTACCACCGGGGTGGCCAAGGGCACCATGCTCACCCACCGCAACCTGGTGGCCAACATGCAGCAGGCCGCCGCCTGGGTGGGCAGCAGTGCACGCTATGGCCAGGAACTGATCATCACCGCGCTGCCGCTCTACCATATCTTCGCGCTGACCGCGAACTGCCTGGTGTTCATGCGCTTCGGTGCACGCAACCACCTGATCACCAACCCGCGCGACATGCCCGGCTTCGTCAAGGAGCTGTCCAGGCTGCCGTTCACCGCGATCACCGGGGTCAACACCCTGTTCAACGGCCTGCTCAATACCCCCGGGTTCGACAAGCTCGACTTTTCCACCCTCAAGCTGACCCTGGGCGGCGGCACGGCGGTGCAACGCGCGGTGGCCGAGCGCTGGAAGCAGGTCACCGGCTGTACCCTGGTGGAGGCCTATGGCCTGACCGAAACCAGCCCGGCGGCCTGCATCAACCCGATGAACACCGACCACTACACCGGCTCGATCGGGCTGCCGGTACCGTCCACCGACATCCAGATCCGTGGCGACGATGGCAGGGTGCTGCCGATCGGCGAGGTTGGTGAGCTGTGCATCCGCGGGCCGCAGGTGATGGCTGGCTACTGGAAGCGTCCGGAGGACACCGCCAAGGCGCTGGATGCCGATGGCTGGCTGCTGACCGGTGACATGGCGCGCATCGACGAGCAGGGCTTTGCCTACATCGTGGACCGCAAGAAGGACATGATCCTGGTCTCCGGCTTCAACGTGTACCCCAACGAGATCGAGGATGTGCTGTCGGCCATGCCGGGCATCCTGGAAATGGCCGCCTATGGCGTGCCGGATGAAAAATCCGGCGAAGCGGTGAAGATCGTGGTGGTGCGCAAGGACCCCGGTCTGACCGCCGAACAGATCCTCAGCTACGCCCGCACCCAGCTCACCGGCTACAAGCTGCCACGCCACATCGAGTTCCGCGACGAGCTGCCCAAGTCCAACGTCGGCAAGATCCTGCGCCGCGAACTGCGCGAACAGGAAAAGCAGCATTGACCCGTACGGCGGCAGGTTCCCCCTGCCGCCGTCGCCCGCACAGGAGTGCCCATGCCGAGCACGGCCGTGACCCATGATCCACATGCACTGACGACCCTGGATGACAGTGAAAGCCTGAACCAGCGTATGGAAAGGCTGGTGAGCCTGTCGCGCAAACACCACTGCGACACCTTCAGCCAGCTGCAATGGCCCGACAGCCTGGATACCGCGCAATGGTGGCTGCCGCCGGAACTGCTCAGCATCCATGGCACCGCCTGGGAGCGAGAGTTCAGCGAGGAAAAACGCCGCGAGCTGTCCAAGTGGGAATGCATCAACCAGTTCAGCCTCAATGTCGAAGGCGAGCGCGAGTTGATCCACCTGCTGTCGTTGCAGCTGTATGCACCACAGATGCCGGGCATGGAGCGCTACCTGCACCATTTCCTGGATGAGGAAAACAAGCACCTGTGGTTCTTCGGCGAGTTCTGCCGGCGCTATGGCGGCAAGATCTATGACAGCAAGAAAGTGGCGATCAGCACACAGCAGCAGTCACCACAGATGGCGTTCTTCCTGTTGTTTGCGCGCATCTACCTGTTCGAGGAGATCGGCGCCCATTACAACGAAGTGGCCGCCCGCAACCCGGAGGTGAACCCGTTCGTGCGCCAGATCCACCAGCTGCACCACAACGACGAGGCCCGCCACATTGCCTTCGGCCGCTCGGTACTGGCCAACAGCAAGGAGCTGGCCTTCGCCGCCAGCAACGCCGAACAGCGCCAGCAGGCCCACCAGCACCTGCAGCAGTACCTGCAGCTCTCACTGGCCTCGCTGTACCAGCCGGCCATGTACCGCGACAGCGGCATTGCCGGCGGGGTGGCCATGCGCCAGCAACTGCTGGCCGACCCAGCGCGTCGTGCCTACCACCGCGAGGTCATGCTCAAGCGCCCGCTCCGCTTCATGGCCGAACTGCAACTGCCGCTGGAGGTGTAGTGATGAGCACTGCCGACCAGGCCATCCACACCCTGCGTCAGTGGATCGGCCAGCGTCATCCGGATCATGCCGATATCGACGAGGGCGTGGACCTGATCCAGAACAAGCTGATCGATTCGATCAACTACGTCGAGTACATCCTGATCATCGAGGAGCTGATCGGCCGCGACATCCCCGTGACCCCGGACCTGGTGGCACGCACATCCAGCCTGGCGTTGGTACGTCAGCATTTCCTGCAGCCTGCCCTGAATTGATCGACCACAACCACCACGGGAAGCCCGCGATGGAAATGTCCTGTAGCCGCAGTCAGATCGACCAGCTCATTACGGCCGTACATCCGGCCATCTTCCTCACCGGCGGCACCGGCTTCCTCGGCGGCCACTTCCTGCTCCAGCGCATCCGCTCCGGGCAACGGGTACATGCGCTGGTACGCGGGGAAACCACCACGCAGGCACGCCTGCGCCTGTACCACCACCTGGCCGATTGCGCTGCTTCCTGCGACCAGCCCCTGCCACGGGCCGAGCTTGACCAGCACCTGGTGGTCCACCTGGGCGACATCACCGCAGCGCTGGCCGGGCTGGATGCAGCGGCCATCGAGCAGCTGCGCAGCGAAGGCATCAGCCAGTTCTGGCATTGCGCAGCCAGCCTGAAATTCGAGGACCGCCACCGCGAGGAAATCTTCAGCCACAACATTGCCGGCACCGGCAATGTGCTGGCGTTGTATGCGCGCTGCGCCGGCGATCTTGCCGGCGCCGAATTCGTGCATGTGTCCACCGCCTACAGTGCCGGCTGCATGCAGGGGCTGATCCCCGAACAGGCGCACTCGCCAGAACGCGACTACAACAACGCCTACGAACAGAGCAAGAACCTGGCCGAGAACGCGGTCATCGACTTCTGCCAGCAACAGCAGCTGAGCTACCGCATCCTGCGCCCGAGCATCATCATGGGCCCGCTGGCCACCCACCGCAGTGGCACCACCCGCTTTGGTGTGTATGGTTTCACCCGCGAGGTGCACCGCCTGCGCCAGACCCTGGCCCAGCTCAAACACCCGCTGCAACTGCTCGGTGATGCCCGTGCCACCGCCAACCTGACCCCGGTTGATGCCTGCGTGGCCGACATGCTGCAGCTGTCGGCGCACGGCTTCGGCAGCCAGCGCTTCTTCCACCTGTGCAACCCCGCCGGGGTGGACATGGCCGGGCTGATCGCCACCATCGACCGCATGACCGGTGCCAACCGGCTGGCCTTCGTCAGCGAGCGCGGGCCCGATGGCGGCCCACTGCAAGAGCTGTTCGACGCCCGCACCCGCTTCTATGCCGGCTACTACAACGCCGAGAAAACCTTTGCCCGCAGCCTGCCGCCGCAGCCCCAGGTGGGCTGGGAGGACGTGCAGGCCTACCTGCGCAGCTTCCTGCACGAACTGGAAGCCGAGGAACGTGGCGGCATCGGCTACCGCCAGCACAGTGTGGCCATGGCCGATGGCAGCCGGTTGCGCGTGTTCAGCACCGGCAACCCGACCGCGCCGTGCGTGGTGCTGGCCAATGCCTTCGGCATGCCGGCCGATTTCTACTGGCCGCTGGCCCAGCGTCTGGCCCGCGACCATCATGTGCTCACCTGGGAATGCCGCTGGGCGCCGGATGAGCGCCAGGCCTTCGATCCGGACAACTGCCCCTCGCAGCAACATGCCCATGACCTGATCCAGATCCTGGATGCGCTGCAGGTGGAGAAGTGCAGCATCGCCGGCTGGAGCAGCGGTGCCCAGGTCGCACTGGCGGCGATGGCACTGGCCCCGCAGCGGATCGACTGTGGGGTGCTGCTCAACCCCGGGGTTTCGCTGTCCAGCCTGCCCGGCCTGGCCCAGACCCGCTTTGAAAGCGGCATCCGCCTGCTGTTCTCGCGCATTGCCGGCAACTACCGGATGGCCGAAAAGTACTGCGAGCTGATCTATGGCGCCGCCAGCAGCGACAGCGGCGACAACCAGCTGCTCAGCGGCATCCTGACCAGCACCGACCCCTACCTGCTGTACATGACCAGCCTGCCCTTCCGCAGCCCGCAGACCCTCTACCGTTACGCCAACATGATGCACACCCTGTTCAACGAGCCGGCCGAGGCGCTCAGCCTGGCGGTACAGCAACCGGTGGCGGTGTTCGTCGGTGGCCAGGACGCGGTCACCCACCCGGATGTCGGCGCGGCCCTGGTCCAGCGCCTGCGCCACGGCCAGCTGCACCTGCAACCGCAGGCCGACCATTTCGCCCACTACTACGACCAGGCGGTGGCCGACCTGATCGCCAGCCATGCCCGGCAACATGCCCGGGTGGTGGCCGAGGCATGAGCAGCCCGGTACTGGCCCGGCTGCAGCAGACGCTGCAGCACCATCGCGAACGCCCGGCGCTGTGGCTGGATGGCACCTACTACAGCTACCACCAGCTGTGGCAGCACGCCCAGGCACTGGCGCAGGTACTGGCACAGGACCCCGGCCCGGTCTGCGCCAGCCTGGCCGAACGCTCGCTGCCGGCCTACTGCGCCCCGCTCGCCTGCCTGCTGGCCAACAAGATCTACCTGCCCCTGGGGCTGGGCCAGCCGCTGCACCGGCTCAACGACATCCTGCAGCGGATGCAGCCTGGCAGCGTCATCTGTGATCAGGCCGGCAGCCTGCTGCTGGCCCAGCCCGGGCTGAGCCTGACCAGGCCAGCCCAGCAACTCTGGCTGGACCCGCAGCAGCGCTGGCACAGCCAGCCCGCAGGCCCGGCGGCCACCTGTGCCCCCCCTTTGGACGAACCGCTGTGCTCAGCGGCCACCGCCTATGTGCTGTTCACCTCGGGCAGTACCGGCAAGCCCAAGGGCGTGGCGGTCGGCCATGCCGCGCTGGCCCATTACCTGCAGGCCATCACGCAACGCTACCCGCAGCTGGACCACCTGCAGCGCAGCAGCCAGTGCTTTGATCCCACCTTCGACCTTTCCCTGCATGACCTGCTGGTGTGCTGGGCCACCGGCGGCTGCCTGTACAGCCTGCCGCGCACGGCGCTGATGTTCCCGGCCGCCTTCATCAACGAGCACCAGCTCACCACCTGGTTCTGCGTGCCCTCGATGGCGGCCAGCATGCGCCGGATGAAGCAGCTGGCAGCCGACAGCCTGCCCAGCCTGCGCCTGACCCTGTTCTGCGGTGAGGCCCTGCCCGCGCCACTGGCCGACGCCTGGCAGGCCGCTGCGCCGAACAGCCGCATCGACAACCTCTACGGGCCAACCGAAGCCACCATCGCCTGCACCGCACTGCAGTGGCAGGGCCAATACCCGCAGCTGGATGTGGTGCCGATCGGCCAGCCGCTGGCCGGCCTGCACGCCGCGGTATTCGATGACAACGGCAAGCCGTGTCCGGATGGCCTGAGCGGCGAGCTGTGGCTGGCCGGGCCACAACTGGCCGGCGGTTACTGGGGCGACCCGGCGCAGAGTGCACAGCGCTTTGTCAGCACCGACGACCCCGCGCTGCCGGCCCGCCGCTGGTACCGCAGCGGTGACCGCGCCCGGCGTGATGCCCAGGGGCAGCTGCACTACCTGGGCCGCATGGACCGCCAGGTCAAGGTGCGCGGCTACCGCATCGAGCTGCAGGACGTGGAAGCGCAGCTGCGTGCGGTGTTTGCCGGCGGCCAGCACTATCCGCTGCTGGCCGTGATCGCCACACCGCACAGCGACCCACTGCTGGGCAGTGAACTGGTGGCCTTCATCGAGCAGCCCGGGCTGGACCTGGCCGCGACCATGGCCGCCCTGCGCCGGCAGCTGCCCGATTACATGCTGCCATCGCGCCTGTTGGTGCTGGCACAGATGCCGTTCAACAGCAGCGGCAAGATCGACTACCCGGCCCTGGCCGCACAACTGGCCGGCCCGGCAACGCCACAGAAGCAGACCACCGCATGAGCAATCAGCCAGACCACAATGCCTGCCCGTTCTGCCGCATCATCGCCGGCCAGCTGCCGGCCAGCGTTGTCCACCGCGAGGAGCACTGGCTGGTGCTGATGGACATCCACCCGCTGCGCCCGGGCCATGTGCTGATCATCCCGCGACAGCATGCCGGCCACCTGCACCAGTTCGATCCGGCCCGCCAGCAGCGCCTGTTCGTGCTGGCCGATGCCGTGCTGCGGGCACAGCAGCAGGTGGATCCCACGGTAGCCGGGGCCAACCTGCTGCTCAACGATGGCAGCGCCGCCAACCAGCACATCCCGCACCTGCACCTGCACTGCATCCCCCGCCGCCACCGCGACAGCCTGGGCTTCGCCCTGGGCCTGCTGGCCCGTACCGCCGGCATTTTCGGCATCGCCCGCAAACGCAGCCGGCTTGATGCCCAGGCCGAGCATTTGCGGCAGGTGCTGGCGCAACTGCCAGCACTGGGGCAAGCCACATCACAACACCGATGAACCCCATTACGGCAGCGCTGGCTCACCGCCATGGCTGCGCTGGAATCAGCAAAACAAAACCCCCGGCTTGCACCGGGGGTTTTGCTATTACTGCGATTGATCAGCGATCAGCCAGGATCAGACCGTGGCGGCCACGTCCTGATACTCGGCAATCTGGTCGAAGTTCATGTAGCGGTAGATCGCATCGCCATTGGCGTTGATCACACCGATATCGGCCATGTACTCCTCCTTGGTCGGAATGCGGCCCAGACGTGCGCAGATGGCGGCCAGTTCGGCCGAACCCAGGTACACGTTGGTGTTGCGGCCCAGACGGTTGGGGAAGTTGCGGGTCGAGGTCGACATCGCGGTGGAGCCTTCGCGGATCTGTGCCTGGTTGCCCATGCACAGCGAGCAGCCCGGCATTTCCATGCGTGCGCCGGCACCACCCAGGGTCGAGTAGTGGCCTTCCTTGGTCAGCTCGGAGGCATCCATCTTGGTCGGCGGGGCCACCCACAGACGGGTCGGGATGTCACGCTTGCCTTCCAGCAGCTTGGCCGCGGCACGGAAGTGGCCGATGTTGGTCATGCACGAACCGATGAACACTTCATCGATCTGGGCACCGGCCACATCGGACAGGGTCTTCACGTCGTCCGGATCGTTCGGGCAGGCCACGATCGGCTCGTGGATGTCGGCCAGGTCGATTTCGATGACGGCGGCGTATTCGGCGTCGGCATCCGGCTCCAGCAGCTGCGGGTCGGCCAGCCAGGCTTGCATCTTCTCGATGCGACGGGCCAGGCTGCGGGCATCGGCGTAACCTTCGGCAATCATCCACTTCAGCAGGGTGATGTTGCTGGTCAGGTACTCGATGATCGGCTCCTTGTTCAGGCGCACGGTGCAACCGGCTGCCGAACGCTCGGCCGAGGCATCGGACAGTTCGAACGCCTGCTCGACCTTCAGGTTCGGCAGACCTTCGATTTCCAGGATGCGGCCGGAGAAGATGTTCTTCTTGCCGGCCTTGGCCACGGTCAGCAGACCCGACTTGATGGCATACAGCGGGATGGCGTTGACCAGGTCACGCAGGGTCACGCCCGGCTGCATTTCGCCCTTGAAGCGCACCAGCACCGACTCCGGCATGTCCAGCGGCATCACGCCGGTGGCCGCAGCGAAGGCGACCAGGCCCGAACCGGCCGGGAAGGAGATGCCCACCGGGAAACGGGTGTGCGAGTCACCACCGGTACCGACGGTGTCCGGCAGCAGCATGCGGTTGAGCCAGGAGTGGATCACGCCGTCGCCCGGACGCAGGGAAACACCGCCACGGGTGGAGATGAACTCCGGCAGGGTGTGGTGGGTCTTGACGTCCACCGGCTTCGGGTAGGCAGCGGTGTGGCAGAACGACTGCATCACCAGGTCGGCCGAGAAGCCCAGGCAGGCCAGGTCCTTCAGCTCGTCACGGGTCATCGGGCCGGTGGTGTCCTGCGAGCCGACCGAGGTCATCTTCGGTTCGCAGTAGGTGCCCGGACGCATGCCCTGGCCTTCCGGCAGACCGCAGGCGCGGCCGACCATCTTCTGCGCCAGCGAGAAGCCACGGCCGGTGTCGGCCGGCTGCACCGGCAGGCGGAACAGGTCGGTGACCGGCAGGCCCAGCGACTCACGGGCCTTGGCGGTCAGGCCACGGCCGATGATCAGCGGAATGCGGCCACCGGCGCGCACTTCGTCAAACAGCACTTCGCTCTTGACCGCGAATTCGGCAATCACTTCGCCGTTCTTCAGGGCCTTGCCTTCGTACGGGCGCAGCTCGACCACGTCGCCGTGGTTCATCTGCGACACGTCCAGTTCGATCGGCAGGGCGCCAGCATCTTCCATGGTGTTGTAGAAGATCGGGGCGATCTTGCCGCCCAGGCAGACACCGCCAGCGCGCTTGTTCGGGATGAACGGGATGTCATCGCCAGTCCACCACAGCACCGAGTTGGTGGCCGACTTGCGCGAGGAACCGGTACCGACCACGTCACCGACGTAGGCAACCAGGTGGCCCTTTTCCTTCAGGCCCAGGATTTCCTGGATCGGGCCGCGCTTGCCGTCTTCTTCCGGCACGAACGGGGCATCCGGACGCTTGTTCTTCAGCATCGCCAGAGCGTGCATCGGGATGTCCGGGCGGGTGGTGGCGTCCGGTGCCGGCGACAGGTCGTCGGTGTTGGTTTCGCCCGGCACCTTGAACACGGTAACGGTCAGGCTGGACGGCACTTCCGGGTTGGAGGTGAACCACTCGGCCTCGGCCCAGCTGGTCATCACCGCCTGGGCATTGGCATTGCCGGCCTTGGCCTTGGCTTCCACGTCGTGGAAGGCATCAAACACCAGCAGGGTCTTCTTCAGGCCGTCAGCGGCGATGGTGCCGACAACGGCGTCGTCCAGCAGCTCGATCAGCGGAGCGACGTTGTAACCGCCCAGCATGGTGCCCAGCAGTTCGGTGGCGCGCTCACGGCTGATCAGTTCGTTCTTCTCGCTGCCAAAGGCAATGGCGGCCAGGTAAGAGGCCTTGACCTTGGCGGCATCATCGACACCGGCCGGCACGCGGTGGGTGATCAGGTCGAGCAGGAACTCGGCCTCGCCAGCCGGCGGGTTCTTCAGCAGTTCGATGACATCAGCGGTCTGCTGGGCAGACAGCGGCAGCGGCGGGATGCCGAGAGCAGCGCGCTCGGCGACGTGGTGGCGGTAGGCTTCCAACATGGACAACTCCCGAAGGGTACGGATAAAGAATTAAGGTGGGCTCAGGCTTGCGGCACGATCAGCTTCAGGCCCTTGAAGTAGTCGCGAAAAAATTTGTCGTTCCAGGTGATCAGGCCGTCGCACTGCAGCAGGGCATGCGCGCCGACCATGAAATCGTCGATCCGGCGCGAGTCGCCGACGCGCTGGCGGTGACGACGGTGCATCTCGCCGGCGCGCAGGGCCGACTTGGCCTCCAGCGCCGAAAACAGCACGCCCATTTCCTCCAGCGCTTCGAGCACCTCGGCGCCGCCACGCAGGGACGCGCAGATCTCGGCCAGGGTGGTACCGCAGACCACCACCCGGCCGCTGACCAGGGCCTGGCGCAGGCAGGCTTCCACCGCATCGGCGCGTTCGCCGTTGCTGAGCAGCTCGATCAGTACCGGGGAATCGACGGCAATCATGCTCAGGCCTCGTCGCGGACGACGGCAACGGCCGCTTCGGACGAGTCGAAGCCGTCCAGGGCGAACTTGCCGCGGGCGCGGGAAATGGCGTCATCCACGCTCTTGCGCAGGATGATCCGGCTGCCATCCAGCTCCACCTTGAGCTGGGTGCCCTTGGTCAGGCCCAGTGCATCACGCACCGCCTTGGGCAGGGTGATCTGTCCGCGTTCGGCAACGGTAGCTTCCATGGCGCACTCCCGGATGGAAAGTATGCATGAATTATACATACTTCAGCCCGCATACCCTGCCCCGCCGGCATGCCCCTGCCCTGGCCTGCGACAACAGCCCGGCTTTCTGTTCAGCCTTGTGACCACGCTGTCCTTACATCGCCCTGCCTACACTGGCCGGCAGCCTTCGCCACGATCAGGATGCCTGCCATGCATGACAGCTACTCCACCCGCGACACCCTCACGGTCAACGGCCGCGACTATCGCTTCCATTCCCTGCCCCGGCTGGCAACGCATTTCCCGCTGGACCACCTGCCCTACAGCCTGAAGATCCTGCTGGAGAACCTGCTGCGTCATGAGGATGGCGGGCAGACCGTGGACGCCAGCCACATCAAGGCCCTGGCCCAGTGGGACCCGCAGGCCGAGCCCTCGGTGGAAATTGCCTTCATGCCGGCGCGGGTGGTGCTGCAGGATTTCACCGGCGTGCCCTGTGTGGTGGACCTGGCCGCGATGCGCGATGCGGTGGTGGCCCTGGGGGGGCGGCCGGAGCAGATCAACCCGCAGATCCCTTCCGAACTGGTGATCGACCACTCGGTGCAGGTGGATGAATTCGGCAGCGAGCAGGCGCTGGACATCAATGGCCGGATCGAGTTCGAGCGCAACGGCGAGCGCTACAGCTTCCTGCGCTGGGGCCAGAACGCGTTTGACAACTTCAAGGTGGTGCCGCCCAACACCGGCATCGTCCACCAGGTCAACCTGGAACACCTGGCCCGGGTGGTGATGGCCGGCGAGGATGCGCAGGGCCAGCCCGTGCTGTACCCGGACACCGTGTTCGGTACCGACTCGCACACCACCATGATCAACGGCATCGGCGTGCTCGGCTGGGGCGTGGGCGGGATCGAGGCCGAAGCGGCGATGCTCGGCCAGCCCTCCTCGATGCTGATCCCGCAGGTGGTCGGCTTCCGTCTGACCGGCAGGCTGCCCGAAGGCACCACCGCCACCGACCTGGTGCTCACCGTGACCCAGATGCTGCGTGCGCACGGGGTGGTGGGCAAGTTCGTCGAGTTCTTCGGTGACGGGCTGCAGCACCTGCCGCTGGCCGATCGCGCCACCATCGGCAACATGGCCCCGGAATACGGCGCCACCTGCGGCATCTTCCCGATCGATGCCGAAGCGCTGAACTACCTGCGCCTGTCCGGGCGCAGCGAGGAGCATATCGGTCTGGTGGAAGCCTATGCCCGCGCCCAGGGTCTGTGGCACCAACCCGGGGCTGCCGAGGCAAGCTACTCCTCGGTACTGAGCCTGGACATGGGCACGGTGGTGCCCTCGCTGGCCGGCCCCAAGCGGCCGCAGGACCGCGTGCTGCTGGGCCAGGTGCGGGCCAACTACCTCAACGCGCTGGCCCCGTTCTCGCTGGCACGGCGCAAACGCATTCCGCTGGCCGCCGAAACCGAACGCCTCAAGGATGAAGGCGGTGCCGGCGCGGCAGTCGGCGCGCGCGAGTCCGCGCGCGAATCCTCGCCCGACTCCGGCGCGGCCTGGCAGCTGCATGACGGTGCGGTGGTGATCGCCGCGATCACCTCGTGCACCAACACCTCCAACCCGGCAGTGATGCTCGGTGCCGGCCTGCTGGCACGCAACGCGGTCGAACGCGGCCTGACCAGTGCGCCGTGGGTAAAGACCTCGCTGGGCCCCGGCTCACGGGTGGTTACCGACTACCTGGAAAAGGCCGGCCTGCTCGAACCGCTGGAGCAGCTGGGCTTCCACGTGGTGGGCTATGGCTGCACCACCTGCATCGGCAACTCCGGCCCGCTGCCGGACGATGTCAGCGCTGCCATCCGTCATGACGACCTGGTGGTGGCCTCGGTGCTGTCGGGCAACCGCAACTTCGAAGGCCGCATCCACCCGGAGGTCAAGCTCAACTACCTGGCCAGCCCACCGCTGGTGGTGGCCTATGCCATCGCCGGTTCGCTGGATGTGGACCTGACCTGCGAACCGCTGGGCACCGACAGTGACGGCGAGCCGGTCTACCTGCGCGACATCTGGCCTTCCAACCAGGAAATCGGCGACCTGATCGCCAGCACCCTGAGCCCACAGATGTTTGCCAGCAACTACGCCGACGTGTTTGCCGGCGATGCCCGCTGGAATGCCATCAACGCCCCCAGCAGCGAGCGCTTTGCCTGGGACAGTGCCTCCACCTACATCAAGAACCCGCCCTACTTCGCCGGCATGGACATGGCCGTGGGCCGGGTCGAAGACATCCATCACGCACGCGTGCTCGGCCTGTTCGGTGATTCGATCACCACCGACCACATCTCTCCGGCCGGCAACATCAAGGCCGATTCGCCTGCCGGGCGCTTCCTGCAGTCACGCGGGGTGGCACCACTGCACTTCAACTCCTATGGCAGCCGTCGCGGCAATGACGATGTGATGGTGCGCGGCACCTTTGCCAACATCCGGATCAAGAACCTGATGCTTGGCGGCGAGGAAGGCGGCAACACGCTGTACTACGCCCCCGGCAGCCAGGAGGGGCAGAAGCTGGCCATCTTTGATGCGGCCATGAAGTACAAGGACGACGGCGTGCCGCTGGTGGTGCTGGCCGGGGCCGAGTACGGCACCGGCTCCTCGCGCGACTGGGCGGCCAAGGGCACCAACCTGCTCGGGGTCAAGGCGGTGATCGCACAGAGTTTCGAGCGCATCCACCGCTCCAACCTGGTCGGCATGGGCGTGCTGCCGCTGCGCTTCGTCAATGGCCAGGGCATCGCCAGCCTGGGCCTGGATGGCAGCGAACGGTTCGACATCACCGGGCTGGACAACGGTGCTGCCCGCCAGGCCACGGTCACCGCCACCCGCAACGATGGCAGCCAGGTCCACTTCCAGGTCGATGTGCTGCTGCTGACCCCCAAGGAAGTGGAGTACTTTCGCCACGGCGGCCTGCTGCAGTACGTGCTGCGTCAGCTGGCTGCACGCGACTGACGCCCTCGGCTACCGGATACAGGCCAAAGCCCGGCCCCGCGCTCGCACGCGGGGCGTTCGGCAGGGCGCGAGGCCTCGCCTCGCAATCGCCCTGCCTCGCCCACCACGGCGGCCTGCTGCAGTACGTGCTGCGTCAGCTGGCTGCACGCCACTGATGCCTTTGCCTTCAAGATAGAGGTCGAATTCCGGCGCCGCAGCACCACCGCCTTGCGACAACCTGCCCGGCAGCCCGGCAGCCCGTCTGATCAGGGATTCTGGCCATCACCCCACTGCGCACGGTACAGCTGCCACTGCCCGTTTTGCTCGCGCCAGTGGGTGCTGACCTGATGGATGCGGCCGCGCTCGAACAGACGGCCATTGCCACCGGCCAGCACCACGCTGAAATCAGCCCGGGCGTTGTGCCCGTCGATACGCACATCCACCGGCCCCAGCACCACCTCGATTCGCTGGTTCAGCAGCAGCTGTGCACGTAGCAGGCGCTCGACGGCCTGACGGTCCATGCCACCATTGCCCAGGAAGTCCTCGGCCAGCGGCTCGATGACACGCGCAGCCTCGCGCTGTTCCATGCCCTGCTGCATCTGCGTGATCTGCAGGCGCAGCAACTGTTCCGGCGTGCTGCGGCTACAGGCGGCAACAACCAGCAGCAACAGCGCACCAAGCAGCCAGTTGCAAGAAATTAGGCGCATTTTTCCTCTTTTCCTTTATCCGTGGGTGACGTTATCCTGACAGCTTGTGTCGGCCGCACCCTGCGCACCGACCCCCGATCAACAGCAATTTTCTCTGGAGGGGGAAATGACTCATCAGCGTACCTGGCTGGACAACTACCCGGCAGGCGTCCCGGCCGACATCGACCTGGAAAAGTACCAGTCCATCGGCGATGTGTTCGACACCGCGGTGCAGCGCTTTTCCCCGCGCCCTGCCCTGTCCAGCTTCGGCAAGGAAGTCAGCTATGCCCAGCTGGATGTGCTGGTCGAGCAGTTCGCCGCCTACCTGCAGTGCGAACTCAAGCTCAAGAAGGGTGATCGCCTGGCGATCATGATGCCCAACTGCATCCAGTACCCGGTGGCCATCTTCGCCGCGCTGCGTGCCGGCCTCACCGTGGTCAATGTCAACCCGCTGTACACCGCCCGCGAGCTCAAGCACCAGCTGTGCGACGCCGATGCCACCGCCCTGCTGGTGATGGACAACTTCGGTGACACCGTGCAGCAGGTCATCGACGAGCTGCCGGTCAAGCACATCATCACCACCGGCCTGGGCGACCTGCTCGGCGGCAAGGGCTGCATCGTCAATTTCGTACTCAAGTACGTCAAGAAGATGGTGCCCGACTACCGCCTGTCCGGCGCGGTGCGCTTCAAGGCCGCACTCAAGGCCGGTGCCCGCCACCAGCGCCCTGCCGTGCAGTGCGACCACGAGGACATCGCCTTCCTGCAGTACACCGGTGGCACCACCG
>JBJEWP010000032.1:0-2429 GCA_051885115.1 Stenotrophomonas sp.
CTTGGTGTCCAGCAGGTCCAGCGGCAGCGAGCCGTCCTTGAGCACTTCGGCATGGAAGGCGCGGATATCGAACGCCTCGCCCAGTTCCTTCTGCGCCTGCTGGCGCAGCTGCTGGATCTTCAGCTCGCCGGTCTTGTAGGCCAGCGCCTGGCCCGGCCAGGCAATGTAGCGTTCGGCCTCGGCCACCGCATCGGGCTCGCTCACCGAGGAGTTGGCCTTCATATAGGCCAGCACCTGCTCGCGGCTCCAGCCCTGGTCATGCAGGCCGGTGTCCACCACCAGGCGCACCGCGCGCCACAGCTCGCCCTGCAGGCGGCCGAAGTAGCTGTACGGGTCGGTGTACACGCCCAGTTCGCGGCCCAGGCTTTCGGCATACAGGCCCCAGCCCTCGATGAAGGCGGTCTGCCCGCCGAAGCGGCGGAAGGCCGGCAGGCCGGTCAGTTCCTGCTGCAGGGCCAGCTGGAAGTGGTGGCCGGGAATGGCCTCGTGCAGGTACAGGTCCTCGGCATCCCAGGTCTTGCGGGTGGGCAGGTCGAAGGTGTTGACGTAGAAGATGCCCGGGCGCTTGCCGTCCTCGCTGGGGCTCATGTATTCGCCACCGGCAGCCGATTCGGCGCGGAAGGCCTCGATCGGGCGGATCTCGAAGCCCGCCTTCGGGGTCAGCGAGAACAGCTCGGGCACCTTGGCGCCGACCCGTGCTTCCAGCGCCCGGTAGTGGGCCAGCAGGGCGGCCTCGTCGGCGAACTCGAACTGCTTGTCTTCCTGCATGAAGGCGAAGAACTCCTGCAGCGAGCCCTTGAAGCCGACCTGCGACATCACCTGGCGGATCTCGCCATGGATACGCGCCACCTCGGCCAGGCCGGTGGCATGCAGCTCGGCCGCGGTCTGCGCCGTGGTGGTGCTCTGGCGCACGTTGTAGGCGTACCACGCCGCGCCATCGGGCAGCGCGCCCAGCGACACGCTGTCGCGGCAGGCCGGCAGGTACTCGTTGGCAATGAAGTCGCGCTGCTTGCGCAGGGCCGGCAGCAGCTGGTCATCAATCAGCGCGGTGTAGGCCGCGGTCAGGCGCTCACGCTCGGCCTCGCTGAAGTCGGCCGGCATGGCGCTGATCGGCCCCCAGAACAGGCTGTTGGCCGCGCCATCCACATTGACCACCGCATCCATCTGGCCGATGACCTTGCTCATCAGCACTTTGGGCTGCACCACCCCGGCGGCCA
Organism: Stenotrophomonas sp.; assembly: GCA_051885115.1. GTDB lineage: Bacteria > Pseudomonadota > Gammaproteobacteria > Xanthomonadales > Xanthomonadaceae > Stenotrophomonas. The sequence goes on from JBJEWP010000032.1 coordinate 1,218, forward strand.
TGCCCTGGCGCATGTTGGCGATCTCGGTGTCGATCAACACCGGGATGCGCGCGGCGCGGGCCAGCCAGTTGTCGTAATCGGCCACGGTCTTGAACGGCTGCGCGCTCTGCCCCGACCCCAGCAGCACGGCATAGCTGGCCAGCGAATCCATCTGGCTGACCGGCAGCATCCAGCCGGGGAAACGCTCGCCTTCCAGCGCCAGCTCACGCTCGGACACAAAGATGCGGTAGCTGAGCAGGTCCTGGCCCTGCAGGCCCTCCTCGCCGATGGCGCGCGCCGCGTCCAGCCAACGCTGCTGGTAATCACGCACGCTGGCCCGGTAATCGGCCGCGCCGAAATCCGGCAGCTGGTCATCGAAGCGGTGGTCACCCTGGAAGGTGGCCTGCAGCGGGTTGAGCTTCAGCCCCTCCTCCCAGAAATCGGCATACAGCGCATTCAGGCGCTGGGCGGCGCTCTGGCTGTCAGCCGCGACCGCGGGCGATGCCGCCTCCGGCGCGGGGGAACAGGCACTCAAGCCGGCAGCCAGGGCCAGGCAAACGGACAGGCAGATCGGGCGCAAACGCAACATCAGGGGGCTCCAGGCAATAGGCAGAACAGGCCGGCGGGCGGCCAGATGCACCGGCGGGCCGGGCAAATGTCCACGGCCGCAGGCCGAACTGGCGATAATACGCCCCGTTTGCCCCCACTCCCCCCCGGTTGTTGCATGTCCCCCTCCCCTGCACCTGCGCCTGCCAGCGCGCCCAACAAACGCCCGCTCGGTTTCTGGTCGGCCACCGCCCTGGTGGTTGGCAGCATGATCGGCTCGGGCACCTTCCTGCTGCCGGCCGCACTGGCCCCGTATGGCGCCGCCAGCCTGGTCGGCTGGGCCATCACCCTGTGCGGCGCCCTGCTGCTGGCGGTCACCTTCGCCGCACTGGCCCGGCGCTGGCCGCAGACCGGTGGCCCCTACGTGTATGCGCGCAATGCCTTCGGCGAACTGCCCGGCTTCATGGTGGCCTGGAGCTACTGGATTTCGATGTGGTGCGCCATTGCCGCCATTGCGGTGGCCTTTGCCGGCAGCATCGGTGCGATCTTCCCGGCCCTGACCAGCACCCCGGTGCGCTCGGCCGCCTGCGGCTTGGCGGCGCTGTGGCTGTGCGCCGGCGTCAACCTGCTGGGCATGCGCGAAGCCGGCCGCATGCAGCTGCTCACCACCGTGCTCAAGGTGGTGCC
>JBJEWP010000033.1:0-20524 GCA_051885115.1 Stenotrophomonas sp.
TGGTCATCTCACCGATGACCTTGGCGCGCGGGTCGAAGTTCTTGTAGACGCGGTGGCCAAAGCCCATCAGGCGGAAGCCCGAGGTCTTGTCCTTGGCCTTGAGCACAGCGGATTCGACGTTGTCGGCGGTGCCGATTTCTTCCAGCATCTTCAACACGGCTTCGTTGGCGCCGCCATGGGCCGGGCCCCACAGGGCGGTCACACCGGCAGCCAGCGAAGCATACGGGTTGGCACCGGTGGAACCGACCAGACGCACGGTCGAGGTCGAGGCGTTCTGCTCGTGGTCGGCATGCAGGATGAACAGCAGGTCCAGCGCCTTGACCACGTCCGGGTTGATTTCGTACTGGCCGTCAGCCGACTCGAAGGTCTGCTTCAGGAAGCGGGCCACGTAACCCAGCGACAGGTCCGGCTTGTTGGCCGGCAGGCCCTTGCCATGACGGTAGATCAGGGCCGACAGGGTCGGCACCTTGGCGATCAGGCGGATGGCCGCCTGACGGCGCTGGGCTTCGTCAGCCAGGTCCAGCGAGTTGTGGTACTTGGCGGCCAGCTGCGCATTGGCGGCAGCCAGGATCGCCATCGGGTGCGCGTCCTTGTCGAACGAGGCGATCAGGGCATTGATCGAATCGTCAACATTGGCTTCGGCGGTCAGCTCGGCTTCGAAGCCTGCCAGCTGCTCGGCAGTCGGCAGGTCGCCATTGATCAGGGCGTAAGCCACTTCCACGTAGGTGGACTTGTCAGACAGCTGCTCGATCGGGTAGCCGCGGTACAGCAGCACGCCGTTGTCGCCATCGATGTAGGTGATGGCCGACTTGCAGCTGGCGGTAGCGGTGTAACCGGAGTCGTAGGTGAAAAGACCGGTTTCCTTGGTCAGCTTCGAAATTTCGACGCAGTCGTTGCCAAGGGTCGGCTTGATGACAGGCAGAACAACCGACTTGTCGCCGGCGTTGAGCGTGACCTGATTGATCTCGGACACGGGGTCGCTCCTTTATAGGAAGTCGCCGCCCTCGACGCGGGGGTGTGGGCGGCATCGAAAAATTAAGTCCGCCGACCAGCGTGATCTGCGGATCACACAATTATCGCACAGCCCGTTCGGAGGGGTGTGGTGACAGGTGTGCCTGTGACTAAAGACGTAGCCACACGCTTCAGCGCAGGTTGTCGAACAGACTGCGCAGCCTGCAGCAGACGAGGGGAAACGCAGACACCAGAACGGCCGCACAGGCGGCCGTTCTGGTGTCGCGGATCGACGCTCTCAGATCAACGCGCGTAACGCTTCTGGAACTTGTCGATGCGGCCGCCGGTGTCGATGACCTTGTGCTTGCCCGTGTAGAACGGGTGCGAAGCCGAGGAGATTTCGACCTTGATCAGCGGGTATTCCTGGCCGTCTTCCCACTGGATGGTTTCCTTGGAAGCCATGGTCGAACGGGTCAGAATCTTGAAATCAGAAGAGACGTCGTGGAAAACGACGGCGCGGTAGTTCGGATGGATATCGGCCTTCATGGGCTCGCACCTTGTAAAAAAGAGGGCTGCAGGGCAAGAGCGGCATTATAACGCCAGCCAGCCCTCACGGCAAGCCAGCGCAATGCGCAGGTTCAGTTCAAGCCCAGTGCTTGGCGCACCCGGGCTTCAAAACGCTGCTGATCATAACCGATCAGCAACTGTGCGTTGTCACTGCGCCCGGTTTGCCGGTTCCAGTCAACGATGGTGGCACCACGGGTGTGGGTACCCGCCATCTCCACCATCAGCGGACGGGCCTCGACCCGGGTAGCCGATTCGGGCTCCAGCGCCCAGGCCATGGCCAGCGCATCGGCGGCGAACCAGCGCTCGCCACGGCCGTCTTCGGACCACAGACGGGTCTTGCGCGAGATCAGCTCGTAGAAGCGGGCATTGTCGGTATCGGCCGCCAGCCACTGCTCCACATCACGGTGCAGCAGACCATGGGCCAGGGTGGCCTCCCAGTCGGCCACTTCGACGTTGTCGAACGCGGTGAACACGATATGCGCCGCTTCCGGATCAACCGCAATATTGAATTCAGCGGCCGCAGTGATATTGCCGTGTGCACTGAAGGCGCCCCCCATCACCAGCACACGCGGGATGCGCGAAGGCAGGCTCGGGTCCAGCTTGAGTGCCAGCGCGACATTGGTCAGCGGCCCCAGCGCCACAAGGAACAACTTGCCGGCATGTTCGTGCGACAGGCGGATGATTGCCAGCGCCGCATGCTCGTCACTGGCGGTATGACCGGCCAACGGCAGGCCAACATCACCGAAGCCGTCCTCACCGTGCACATGGGCCGCATCCTCGGCCGGATGCACCAGCGGCTCTGCCGCACCCGCAAACACCGGTACATCGATACGGCCGGCCACTTCGCACAGCTTCAGCGCATTGCGCACGGTGTGCGCCAGGCCCACATTGCCGGCCGCCACGGTCAAGCCGACCACGTCATGCCGGTTGTCGGCAAAGGCCATCAACAGGGCCAGGGCATCATCAACACCCGGATCGGTGTCGATCAGCAACGGAATCTTTTCAGTCATGATGCTTTCGCTTTGGTTGGCCTCGGAGTCTGCCACCGCCGTGACGGCAACGCAAAGACCATGATCACGCTGCGGCGTAGCGCACCGCCGAACCAATCCAGCGGCTGATCACCCGCTCGGCAAGCGGCGGGTACTCCTGCAACAAACGCTCGGCCAGCGCGTGTACGTCCGGCAGCAGATACGCATCACGGGCCAGGTCGGCAATGCGGAACAGGGCCAGGCCGGTCTGCCGGGTGCCCAACAGCTCACCCGGGCCACGCAGCTCCAGGTCCTTTTCAGCGATGACAAAACCGTCATGGGTATCGCGCATGGTGGCCAGGCGGGATTTGGCCATCATCGACAGCGGCCCCTGGTACAGCAGCACGCAACTGGAGGCGGCACTGCCGCGCCCCACCCGTCCGCGCAGCTGGTGCAGCTGGGCCAGGCCCAGACGCTCGGCATTCTCGATCACCATCAACGAGGCATTGGGCACATCCACCCCGACCTCGATCACCGTGGTGGCCACCAGCAGCTGGGTATCACCGGCCTTGAACGCCGCCATCGCCGCCTGCTTGGCCGCCGGCTTCATCCGCCCATGCACCAGGGTCACCGCCAGCTCCGGCAATGCAGCGGCCAGCTGCGCATGGATCGACTCGGCTGCGCTGGCCTCCAGCTCCTCGTTTTCCTCGATCAGGGTGCACACCCAGTAGGCCTGCCGCCCCTGCGCACAGGCCAGGCGGATGCGTTCGATCAACTCATCGCGACGCGTATTGCTGAGCACGATGGTCTGCACCGGGGTACGCCCGGGTGGCAGCTCGTCGATGGCCGAGACATCCAGGTCGGCGTATTCGCTCATGGCCAGGGTGCGCGGGATCGGCGTGGCCGTCATCACCAGCTGGTGCGGCACACTGCCCTGCCGTGCACCCTTGTCGCGCAGGGCCAGCCGCTGGTGCACACCGAAGCGGTGCTGCTCATCGACAATGGCCAGGGCCAGGTCATGGAACACCACACTGTCCTGCATCAGGGCATGGGTGCCGACCACCACCTGGGCCGTGCCGTCGGCAATGGCAGCCAGGCTCTGCGCACGTGCCTTGCCGGTGACCTTGCCGGCCAGCCAGCACACGCTGATACCCAGCGGCTCCAGCCAGCCACGCAGGTTGTGCAGGTGCTGCTCGGCCAGCAACTCGGTAGGGGCAGCCAAGGCCACCTGGTACCCTGCCTCCACCGCCAGCATCGCCGCCAGCGCCGCGACCACTGTCTTGCCCGAGCCGACATCACCCTGGACCAGGCGCAGCATCGGCCGCGGCCGCGCCAGGTCCTCACGAATCTGCGCGAACACCCGCTGCTGGGCTCCGGTCAAGGCAAACGGCAAACGGTCAATCAGCCGCTGCACCCCGTCACCGGCCCCTTCCAGTGCCGGCGCGGCATGCTGCTGCAGGGCAATGCGCTGCCGGCGCAGGCTCAGGTGATGGGCCAGCAACTCCTCGATCGCCAGCCGCGCAATGGCCGGATGCCGCCCTGCCACCAAGGCCGCCAGATCGGTATCGGCATCAGGCCGGTGCACGGTGAGCAGCGCACTGCGCAGCGACGGCAGGCCCAGCTGCTGCAGCCAGGCCGCCGGCACGATGTCCAGTTCGGCCTCGGCCGGCAGCCGGTCCAGCGCCTGGCCGACCAGCTTGCGTACGGTGGCCGGGCCAACCCCGTCCACCAGCGGATACACCGGGTCCAGGGTCTGGCCCAGGCCCGGTTCTTCGCCCACGGCCAGCACCCGGTAACTGGGGTGCACGATCTCCAGCCCGGTCGGGCCGAGCTTGGCACTGCCAAAGGCACGCACCCGCACGCCGTGGGCGAACTGGGCCACCTGGGCGGCACGAAAATGGAAAAAACGCAGCACCAGGGGGCCGCCACTGTCGTCCTCGATAGCCACCTTGAGCATCGGCCGGCCACGAAAGCCGCGCTCCACGCCCACCACCACCCCTTCCACCTGGGCTGTCATGCCGTTGCGCAGCAAGCCCAGCGGGGTGATGTGGGTGCGGTCTTCGTAACTGCGCGGCAGGTGCAGCCAGAGGTCCTGCAAGGTCCCCAGCCCCCGCTCGGTGAGCTTGGCCGCCACGGCGGGCCCGACACCGGACAGCGCCGTCAATGGCGACTGCCCGGCAGCGGCAAGGGCCGGACTGGCAATCCGCTTGCGGCTCACAACGCGGTGGTTATTCCAGCACCATGGTGGCTTCGACCTCGAACATCACACCCTTGGGCAGGGCAGACACTTCGATGGTCGAACGAGCCGGGTACGGCGCGCTGAAGTATTCCTGCATCACCGCATTGACCTGGGCGAACTGGCCCAGGTCGGTCAGGAACAGGCCACAACGCACGATCTGCTGCAGCGAACCACCGGCCGCTTCGGCCACGGCCTTGAGGTTGTCGAACGCGCGGCGGGCCTGGGCGGTGACATCGCCTTCGACCACATTGCCGGTGACCGGGTCCAGCGGAATCTGCCCGGAGAAATACACCACATTGCCCACACGCACAGCCTGCGAATACGGGCCGATGGCGGCAGGGGCCTGCTCGGTGTGGATGATCTGGCGGCTCATGGGGTGTACTCCGGTGATGAAATAGGAAGCCCCATTGTAGCCAGCCCGGGCCACTGCCCGGCACTGGCAAACGACAACTTTTGCCTACAGGCGGCGCACCGACTGCACCACGCTCAACCGGCGCAGGCGGCGCATGACCTCGGCCAGATGGGTGCGGTCGCGCACCTGGATGCTGAAGCACAGCACCGCGGCATTGATGTCGCGGTCCAGGTAATCGACCTTGTCGATATTGGACTTGCTCTGCGCGATCGAGGCCGCCAGCTGGGCCAGCACCCCGGTGCCGTTTTCCACCGCCACCACCAGCGCGGTGTCGTAGTCACCGACCACGCTGGTATCCCAGCCGATCGGCACCCAGCGGTCCGGGGTCTTGCGCAACTCGGCCAGGTTGGGGCAATCCATGCGGTGCACCACAATGCCCTTGCCGGCCGTGTGGTAGCCCATGATCTCGTCGCCGGGGATCGGTTGGCAGCAGTTGGCAAAACTGACCACCCCGCGCTCGCTGCCGCTGATCAGGATCTTCTCCTGACTGCGCAGGCTGGCCTGCCCGCGCAGGTCGGCATGGGCCAGCAGCGCCTGTGCCGCCTGGAACGGCATCCAGTTGCCCAGTGCCACATCGGCCAGGAAGGCCTCCAGCCGCGGGTAACGGTGTTCGGCCAGGAAGGCATCCATGCGCCCCTTGGGCAAGCGCTCGATCGAGCTGTCCATCGCCTCCAGGGTGCGGTCAAGCATGCGGTGGCCCAGCTGCACGGCGTCCTCGTGCTCAAGTTGCTTGAGCTGGTGGCGTATCGCCGTGCGCGCCTTCGACGAGACCACGGACTCCAGCCATTGCGGCTTGGGCGTGGCCGAACGGGCGGTGATGATCTCCACCGTCTGCCCGCTGCTCAGGCGTGTGCGCAACGGCACCAGCTTCTTGTCCACCCGGCAGGCCACTGCCTTGTTGCCCACATCGGTATGCACCGCGTAGGCGAAATCCAGCGCGGTGGCATTGCGCGGCAGGGCCAGGATCTTGCCCTTCGGGGTGAACAGGTAGACCTCGTCCGGGAACAGGTCGACCTTGACGTTGTCCAAGAATTCCAGCGACGAACCGGCCGCCCGCTGCGACTCGACCAGCTCGCTGATCCAGGCATGGGCGCGGCTCTGCGCACTGTTCGGGCCATCACCACCGAACTTGTAGGTCCAGTGCGCGGCGATGCCGCGCTCGGCCACCAGGTCCATTTCCTCGGTACGGATCTGCACCTCGATCGGCGAGCCATACGGACCGAACAGCACTGTGTGCAGCGACTGGTAACCGTTGGCCTTGGGGATGGCGATGAAATCCCGGAAACGACCATCCAGCGGTTTGAACGCCGCATGCACCGCGCCCAGGGCGTGGTAGCAAGTCGGCACATCCTTGACCACCAGGCGGAAGCCGAACACGTCCATCACCTGGTCAAAGGATTTGTTCTCCTGGTTCATCTTGTTGTAGATGCTCCAGGGGGTCTTGATCCGGCTGATCAGGCGGTGTTCGATGCCCTCACGGGCCAGCCGCTGGCTCAGCTGCACCTCGACCTGGGCCATCGCCTCGCGGCGTACCACCGGCTGGGACAGGATGTGCTTTTCCAGGATCGCATGGCGCCACGGATACAGCGCCTTGAAGCCATGGTTCTGCAGCTCGCTCTTGACCAGGTTCATGCCCAGGCGCTGGGCGATCGGGGCATAGATCTCCAGCGTTTCCAGCGCGATGCGCTGACGTGCCTCGGCACTCTGCGCGCCCAGGGTGCGCATGTTGTGCAGTCGGTCGGCCAGCTTGATCATGATCACACGCAGATCGCGCGACATCGCCAGCAGCATCTTGCGGAAGCTCTCCGCCGCCGCTTCCTGGCGGTCACGGAACTTGAGCTTGTCCAGCTTGGTCACACCCTCGACGATGTCGGCCACCGCCTCGCCAAACTGCCCTGCCAGCTGCTCACGGGTCAGTGGGGTGTCTTCGATGGTGTCGTGCAGGATGGCCGCAACCAATGCCTCCAGATCCAGCCCGAGCTCGGCCAGCACACCGGCCACGGCCACCGGGTGGGTGATGTAGGGCTCACCGGACTTGCGGGTCTGCCCGGCATGTGCTGCCGCCCCCACTTCCCAGGCCCGGCGCAGCACCTGCAACTGGTCCTGCGGCAGATACGCCGCACTGTGCTCCATCTGCAGGACATATTCGGGCACCACGCCATCGGCGGGGAAGGAAAGGGAAGGACCTGGTTTCATGACAGAAGACTATGACAGCACGTCAACAACGGCAAACAGTGCCGCACACAGAACAACGGCCCGCTCAAGCGGGCCGTTGCGTACCACGGGCAAGACAACCGATGCGCAGGCTCAGTCGTCGCTCTTGCTCATGTCTTCATCGGCGATCAGCTCGGCTGCCGCCAGTTCCAGCGCTTCGCGTTCGGCACGCTCGCGCTCGGCCTTCTCGACTTCATCGATCAGGGCGTTGTCGATCTTGCGCGCGGCGATTTCGCGCAGCGCCAGCACCGTCGGCTTGTCATCGGTTTCGCTGTTGTCCAGCGTGGCCTGCACGCCATTGGCCAGCTGGCGGGCGCGCTTGGAGGCCATCATGACCAGCTCGAAACGGTTGTTAACAACTTCCAGACAATCTTCTACGGTAATGCGGGCCATGCGAGCTCCCGGCAGCCTCGAATGGCCGCACTGTGTGGTCAGGGAAAGGCGGCGATTGTACGCCTGCCGCCGCCAAACAAGCAATCGACGCTGATGTCGACCATTCAAAATCAACTACTTGCAGCTCATTCCCGGAGCAGGGCGGCGGTCAATGCCGCATAGCGTTGCTGCTGGGCGGCACAACGCAGGCGGCTGGCCTGGAAGATCGCACACATCTCCTGCACCGCGGTATCGAAGTCCTCGTTGACGATGACATAGTCGAATTCGTCGAAGTGCGACATCTCCTCGCGGGCGGCCGCCATACGCTGGGCGATCACCGCCTCGCTGTCCTGGCCGCGCTTGCGCATGCGGTCTTCCAGCGCCTGACGTGACGGTGGGAGGATGAACACACTGACCGCGCCAGGCACCTTGGCCCGCACCTGCTGCGCGCCCTGCCAGTCGATTTCCAGCAGCACGTCCTGGCCGGCGGCCAGCTGCGGCTCCACCGACTGCCGGGCGGTGCCCTTCCAGTCGCCATGGACCAGCGCGTGCTCGAAGAAGTCACCGGCAGCGATCATCGCCTCGAATTCGGCGGCCGGAACGAAATGGTAGTGCTTGCCGTTTACCTCGCCCGGGCGCATGGCGCGCGAAGTGAAGGAAATGGACAGGCTGATCTGCGGGTCACGCGCCAGGGTGGCATTGACCAGCGAGCTTTTGCCGGCACCTGAAGGTGCGGCGACGATGTAGAGGGTTCCGCGCATGGCTAGAGGGTATCGGTAACGGGGATGGCGGGTGTGACCGGGCGGCCTCACTCGATGTTCTGGACCTGCTCGCGGATCTGGTCGATCAGCACCTTGAGCTCGACAGCTGCGTTGGAAGTGCGGCTGTCCACCGACTTGGAGCCGGTGGTGTTGGCTTCGCGGTTGAACTCCTGCAGCAGGAAATCCAGGCGGCGGCCGACCGGCTCGCGCGAGCGCAGCACCCGGCGGATCTCGGCAATATGGCTGGCCAGACGGTCCAGCTCCTCGTCCACGTCCAGCTTCTGCAGCCACAGCACCAGCTCGGCCTCGGCCCGGCCCGGGTCAACCGGATGCGGCAGGTCGGCCAGGCGCGCGGCAAGTTTGGCGCGCTGCCCTTCACGGATGACCGGAATCAGCTCGCGCACCTGGCCGGCAATCTGCTCGATGCCGTCCACGCGCTCGGCAATGGCGGCGGCCAGCTTGCCACCCTCGCGCTCGCGCGCGGCGATGAAGCCGTCCAGCACCTCGTCCAGCAGTTCCAGCGCCTGGGCCTGCAGGGCTGTCGTATCCACCGCCTCGCCCTGGATCACCCCCGGGTACTGCAGCAGGTCGGTAAAACCGATGCGCATGTGCGGGAACTTGCTGCGCAGGCCCAGGGCCAGGCTGGCCAGCTGATCGACCAGGGCCTGGTTGACCGCCAGGCTGGCCGCGCCATCGGCGCTGCGCAGGCGCAGCACGGCCTCGATCTTGCCGCGGTTGACGCGGGCAGTGATGCGTTCGCGCAGCGCGCTTTCGGCCGCACGCAGGTCGTCTGGCAGGCGCAGGCCCACTTCCAGGAAACGGTGGTTGACCGAGCGCAGTTCACAGGACAGGGTGCCCCAGGCGGTGGCGCGTTCGCCGCCGGCCCAGGCGGTCATGCTACGGATCATGGGAATCTTTCCATGCCTTCAAAGGGCAGATGGTACCCTAGCCGGCCGCGTTGACCGGCACCTGGCCGTGTCCGCGTTCTTGTTCCCGCCAGATTCCGGTAGCCCCATGACCAGCTTTTCCCGCCCTTCCGGCCGCGATGCCTCCCAGCTGCGCGAAGTGCGCATCGAACGCGCCTTCACCTGCCACGCCGAAGGTTCGGTCCTGATCAGCTTCGGCAACACCCGGGTGCTGTGCACGGCCAGCGTCGAAAACCGCGTGCCGGGCTTTTTGCGCGGCAAGGGCGAAGGCTGGGTGACCGCCGAGTACGGCATGCTGCCGCGCGCCACCCACACCCGCTCCGACCGCGAGGCGGCACGTGGCAAGCAGGGCGGGCGCACGCTGGAGATCCAGCGTCTGATCGGCCGCAGCCTGCGCGCCTGCGTGGACCGCAACGCGCTGGGCGAACGCACCATCACCCTGGACTGCGACGTACTGCAGGCTGATGGCGGCACCCGCACCGCTGCCATCACCGGCGCCTACGTGGCCCTGGTCGATGCGGTGAACGTGCTGCTCAAGCGTGGCGAGATCAAACGCAACCCGATCATCGGTGCAGTAGCCGCGGTGTCGGTCGGCGTGTACCGCGGCACCCCGGTGCTGGACCTGGACTACCTCGAAGACAGCGACTGCGACACCGACATGAACGTGGTGATGAACGACGGCGGCGGTTTTATCGAGCTGCAGGGCACCGCCGAAGGCCACGCCTTCCGTCGCGACGAGCTGGACGCCCTGCTGGGCCTGGCCGAAAAGGGTGTGACCGAGCTGCTGGCCGCGCAACAGGCCGCGCTGTCGGCATGAGCCGGCGTATCGCCCTGGCCACCCTGGTGGTGGCCGATTACGACGAAGCCATCGCCTGGTACACCGGCAAGCTCGGCTTCACGCTGCTGGAAGACATCGACCAGGGCCACAAGCGCTGGGTGGTGGTCGGGCCGACCGACGGCAGTGCCGCTGCCCTGCTGCTGGCCCGCGCCAGCGACGAGGAGCAGCGCAGCCGCATCGGCAACCAGACCGGCGGCCGGGTTGCCTTTTTCCTCAGCACCGACAACTTCCAGCGCGACCACGCGGCGATGCTGGCTGCCGGGGTCGAGTTCCTGGAAGCACCGCGCCAAGAGCCCTACGCCACGGTGGCGGTGTTCCGCGACCTGTACGGCAACACCTGGGACCTGCTGGAGCCCCGTCAATGAACAAGCTTGTGCTGGCCAGCCACAACGCCGGCAAATTGGTCGAGATGCGCCGCATCCTCGCCGACCTGCCGCTGCAGATCACCTCGGCCGCCGAGCTGGGGCTGGGCGAGGTGGCCGAAACCGGCCTGACCTTCGTCGAGAACGCCCTGCTCAAGGCCCGTGCCGCCTGTGCGGCCACCGGGCTGCCGGCGCTGGCCGATGACTCAGGGCTGATCGTCGATGCACTGGACGGTGCACCGGGGCTGTACAGTGCGCGCTATGCCGGCCATCCGACCAATGACGCGGCCAACAACGCCAAGCTGCTGCAGGACATGGCCCACGTGCCCGATGGCCAGCGCAGCGCGCGCTTCTACGCCATCATCGTGCTGCTGCGCCACGCCAACGACCCGCAACCGCTGATCTGCGAGGGCCGCTGGGAAGGACAGATCATCCACGAGCTGCGTGGCAGCAATGGCTTCGGCTACAACCCGCTGTTCCTGGACCCGGCCCACGGCCTGACTGCTGCGCAGATGGAGCCTGGGCTGAAAAACACCATCAGCCATCGCGCCATCGCCCTGCAGCAGCTCAAGCAGCACCTGGCGAACCTGTACTGACGCCTGCCCGGCCTCACGCCGGCACTACCGATCACTGCCATGCCGCACACCCACCACTGCAACCCCCTGCCCGGCCAGGCTTGCCCGGATGAACACAACGCTCCGTCGCGGCTGGTGCCGCCGCCGCTGGCGCTGTACATCCATCTGCCGTGGTGTGTGCGCAAGTGCCCGTACTGCGACTTCAACTCGCATGCCGGCAAGGGTGCCCTGCCCTTCGATGCCTACATCGATGCGCTGATTGCCGACCTCGACCAGGACCTGCCGCTGGTCTGGGGCCGTGTGGTGAGCAGCGTGTTCTTCGGTGGCGGCACCCCCAGCCTGTTCCCGCCCGGGGCGATCGCACGCATTCTGGATGCAGCCAGCGCGCGCCTGCGCTTTGCCCCCAATGCGGAAATCACCCTGGAAACCAACCCAGGCACCGCCGAGCATGGCCGCTTTGACGGCTACCGCGCCGCCGGGGTGAACCGCCTGAGCTTCGGCATCCAGAGTTTCAACGATGAGGCGCTGGCCAAGCTGGGCCGTATCCATGACAGCGCCCAGGCCGAAAGCGCGGTCAAGCTGGCCCAGGATGCCGGCTTTGACAACATCAACCTGGACTTGATGTATGCCCTGCCCGGCCAGGACCTGGCTGCCGCCGAACACGACCTGCACCGCGCCTTCGCCCTGCAACCGGCGCACATCAGCCATTACCAGCTGACCCTGGAGCCGAACACCCTCTTTTTCGCCAGGCCGCCCAAGGGCATCCCCGACGAGGACGCGGCCTGGGACATCCAGGAACACTGCCAGGCGATGCTGGCCGATGCCGGCTATGTCCAGTACGAGGTCAGCGCCTACGCGCGCGCCGGCCGCCAGTGCGCGCACAACCTCAACTACTGGCGCTTCGGCGACTACCTGGGCATCGGCGCCGGTGCCCACGGCAAGATCAGCTCCGGGGCCGGGCAGCACGTGCGGCGGCGCTGGAAGGTCAAGCACCCACAAGCCTTCATGGACAGCGCCGGCACGCCGGCCAGCATCGGTGGCGATGACATCATCACCAGCGAGCGCCTGCCGTTCGAGTACATGCTCAACCTGTTGCGCCTGCACGAAGGCTTCAGCGAGCGCGACTTCTGCTCGCGCACCGGGCTGGATGCCGGCGTGCTGGCCAGCGCGCTGGCCACCGCCAGCGCACGCGGCTGGCTGGTCGGCAAGGATGGCCTGTGGCAGCCCACCGAGCTGGGCCGGCGCTTCACCAATGATGTGATCGAGCTGTTCCTGGCCTGAGCACAGCCGCTGCCCGCACCTCCGGCGCTGTTTGCCAATACTGGCAGCGCCCCGCTTTGCCGTTTACAGTTCGCCTTATCCAGGGGACGCAGGATGCATACGATGGCCGGTTCGACAGCCACACCGCCCACCAATGAGCTGGCAGCACCATTGCCACCCAAGGCCCGTGCCCTGCTCGATGAGCTGCACCAGCTCAGCCAGGGCATCCTGCTCACCCCGCTGACCCTGACCATCGTCGAGCTCGAACGCGACCTGATGCGCCACGCCGACGTGGCCCGCAACAGCCAGTCGCAGATGGACCTGCTCAGCCAGGCCCGGCACGTGATGCCGATGGGCGAGGCCTTTGCCCGCCGCTTCCTCGCCCTTGCCGGCCAGGCCCTGCACCAGCTCGACCAGCCCGCCGCGCCGGAAGTGGCCAGCGCGGACAAACCACGCGCGCTGGAGCTGTCGCTGGTGCAGGACATCCAGATCGACCGCGACATCGTGCTGGCCGACCTGGCCCGGCGCGAAGCACCGCGCCATGCCACCGCCCTGCACGTGCTGTCCCAGCGGATGGCGGTGCTGGCGGCCCGCCCGGCCTATGACCTCGAGCAGGTTCCGCTCTCGCCGCACTGGCTGTGCCGGCTGCTGCCCGAGGCCAGCACCCTGCTCGACCTCAGCGACGAGGCCGGCCTGGTGCTGTACAAGGCCTTCGGCCGCATGGTGTTCGAGCGTCAAGCCGAACTGCTGGAGCGTGCCAACAGCCTGTTGGCAAACCGTGGGGTGCTGCCCGGCCTGGTCTACCAGCCATTCCTGGCCCGCCCGGCCGGCCGTCGCCGCACCTCGACCGGCACCGCCGGCGCCGGCAGCGACATGCCGCGGCAGGCTACCCAAGCCCGCGAGCGCGCAGCCGATTCTGCAGCCACCGAACGGCCGTTGACCCAGTGGCAGGCCCAGGGCCCGGCAGGCTCCTGGCGCGACAGCCTGCACCAGGCCGCCGGCGAGCTGCCCAACCCGTCATTGCAGCCAGCACAGGCCCTGGCTGCCCAGGTCAGCCAGGAAGACCTCAGCGACCTGCAACTGATGCTCAGTGCCGCCCGCCAGGCCTACGGTGGCCAGCTGCCCACCAGTGCGGCCATGCAGGGCAGCCCCGCCATGCCTGCCGCTGGCAGCACCACGGCGGTGAACCACATGGCTGACGCCATCCCCGGCAATGCCGGGCCGGCCATGTCCACGGCCAGTACCGGCCCGGCGTTGAGCCCGGCGGTGATCGGCAACCTGCTCAGCCGCCTGCAGGGGATGACCGGCGACAAGCCGGTGACCCCGGGCCGTTCGATCGATGACATCCGCAATGCCCTGCTGGCCCAGGCCCGCGCCGAACACGGCGCCCAGGCCCAGCTGTCACCGCGCGACAACGACACCATGGACCTGCTCAGCCTGTTGTACCGGCAGATCCAGGCCCATATGCGCCGCGATGCCAGCGCCGGCGACCTGCTCACCCAGCTGCAGCTGCCGGTGGTGCGTGCGGCCATCGCCGACCCTGGCTTCTTCGTGCGCGAGCAGCACCCGGCCCGCGAGCTGCTCAACGCGGTGGCCGAGTCCGGCGCGCTGTGGCTGGGCAACGAGGACATTGACCCGGTGCTGGTGGCCAAGCTCGGCCAGACCGTGCACAAGGTGGTCAATGACTACGACGGTGACGAGCAGGTCTTTGCCAACGCCACCGAAGAGATCCAGGCCCACTACCGCACTGCAATCCACAAGGCCGAGCTGGCCGAGCGCCGCTTCATCGAGGCCGCGCGCGGCAAGGAACGGCTGGAAACCGCCCGCCGGCTGGCCGAAAGCACCATTGAAGCGGCCTGCAGCAGTGAGCCGGCGGCGCCACGCTTCGTGCAGAACCTGATGCGTCAGGCCTGGAATGACGTGCTGATGCTGACCCTGCTGCGCCAGGGCGAGCAATCGCCGGAATGGGAAGCACAGGTGGCGGCCACCCAGCGCATCATCGCGGTGACCACCCAACCCTCCGGGGCCGAAGCGGACATCTCCTTTGGCCAGGCCCTGGAAAAGGCCCTGGGCCAGGTGGGCTACCACCAGGACGAGGCCGGGGCCATTGCCCGCCGGCTGTCCACCCCCGGCGGCGAGGACGAGATCACCTCGCGCACCGAACTGACCTCGCGGCTGCAATCACGCACCCGTCTGGGTGACCAGGGGGCACGCCCGGCCGAAGCGGACAAGCCGGCCCTGCCCGCCCGCAGCGTGGCCGAGGAGTCGTGCTACCAGCAGCTGCGCCAGCTGCCCTTCGGCACCTGGTTCGATTTCCACACCAACCAGCAGGGTGATACCCGGCGGCTGCGCATGTCCTGGTTCAGCCAGCTCACCGACAACGCCCTGTTCGTCAATGCGCGCGGGCAGAAGGTGGCCGAACACACCATGGACAACCTGGCCCGGCTGATGGCCAGCGGCCAGCTGCGGGTGGTCAATGAAGGCCAGGGCCGCCTGATCGACCGCGCCTGGCAGGCCACCCTGCGTACCCTGCGCACCCTCGCCGGGCGCGGCGGCAACAAGGAACCGGCATGATCGAAGATACCCGCCGCGCCCCGCGCAGGGCCGTCCCGGAACATGTGGCTGTCACCGACCGCATGCGCGAGCAGGTCATTGGCCGCCTCGGCAATGTGTCCGAGAGCGGCATGCTGATCCTCTCCGACGCCGCCCTGGTCGACGACGCCCTGTACCAGCTCTGCTTCAGCGTGCCCGACCGCCATGGCCAGGAGGTGGCCATCGAGGTCGGTGTGCACCTGCTCTGGCGCGAGCCGGCACATGCACCGGGCCAGTACTGGGCCGGCTTCCGCTTCCTGACCCTGAGCGCTTCCCACCGCGAGCTGCTGCGGCAGTGGATCAGCACCGGCCAGACCAGCTGAGGCGCGCAATCGGCGGCGCACGGGTGCACAATCAGGGGCTGTCGTTCCTGGATATGCGCCCATGCACCTGCCCGATCCCGCCCCGCTGTATGCCGACCACCTGGCCACGCTGACCGCCCGCGCCGACGCGGCGCTGGCCAAGGCCGGCCTGGACCATCTGGTCATCCCCTCCGGCCGGCTGCACTACCAGGTGTTTGACGACCGCGACTACCCGTTCGCGGTCAACCCGCATTTCAAGCACTGGCTGCCGCTGACCCGGGTGCCGGACAGCTGGGTGGTCTACACCCCGGGCAAGCGCCCGCAGCTGATCTTCAACCAGCCGCGCGACTACTGGCATGTGGTGCCGGCGGCGCCGGCGGGCTGGTGGGTGGAGCATTTCGACATCCACATCATCCGCGAGGCCGAACAGGCCCTGCCACTGCTGCCGGCCGACCCGGCCCGTTGCGCCATCCTCGGCGAGGCCAACAGCGCTGTCGGTGCCTTCGTGCCCAACAACCCGCAGGCGGTGATCGACCACCTGCACTGGCACCGCACGTTCAAGACACCTTATGAAATTGCCCTGATGCGCGCTGCCCAGGTGCCGGCGGTGCGCGCGCACAAGGCCGCCGAGGCCGCCTTCCGTGCCGGCGCCAGCGAGTTCGAGATCCACATGGCCTACTGCGCGGCGGCCCGCCAGGATGCCAACGAGCTGCCCTATGGCAACATCATTGCGCTCAACCAGAACGGCGCAGTCCTGCACTACACCGAGCTGGACAAGCAGCGCCCGGCCGACCCGCGCAGCTTCCTGATCGACGCCGGTGCCTCGGCTTACGGCTATGCCGCCGACATCACCCGCACCTACGCCGCCGCCGGCCATGACCAGTTCCAGGCCCTGATCGATGCGGTTGACCGGGTGCAGCTGGAGCTGTGCGCCCAGGTCCGCGCCGGCTTCGACTACAAGCAGCTGCACCTGAACGCCCACCTGGGCCTGGCCGGGGTGCTGCGTGATTTCGACATCATCAAGGTCGATGCCGAAACGGCACTGGCCACCGGGGTCAGCAATGCCTTCTTCCCGCACGGCATCGGCCACGGCATCGGTGCCCAGGTGCACGACGTGGCCGGTTTCGCCGAAGGCGAACATGGCGGCTTCATCGAGCGCCCGGCCGGCCAGCGCTACCTGCGCCTGACCCGGCAGCTGCAAGCGGGCATGGTGGTCACCATCGAGCCGGGCATCTACTTCATCGACATGCTGCTGGAGGACCTGCGCGCGGCCGGCCATGGCCATGCAGTGAACTGGGAGCAGGTCGCATTGTTCAAGCCCTACGGCGGCATCCGGATCGAGGACGAGGTGCTGTGCACCGATGGCCAGGCCGACAACCTGACCCGCCCGGTGTTTGCGGCCACCCCGGCCTGATCCAGCCAGCGGTCATCGGCACAATCAACAAAGGGCGCCCATGGCGCCCTTTGTCATTGCCGCGCGACAACGCCAGCGCCGGTCAGCCGGCGCGTGCGGCCGCCATGAAGGCCTCCACCGCCTCGGCACTGCGCTCCAGCGCGCCGGTGATGTTTTCATGGCCGTCGTCAGTGATCAGCAGGTTGTCCTCGGTGCGGATGCCAATGCCACGCCAGCGCGCCGCCACCTCCTTGTCGTCCGGGCGGATATACAGGCCCGGCTCGATGGTGAACACCATGCCCGGCTCAAGCAGACGGCTCTGCTCGTCAATCCGGTAGCTGCCCACATCGTGCACATCCAGGCCCAGCCAGTGGCCGCTCTTGTGCGGGTAGAAACGCAGGTAGGCCTTGCTCGCCAGCACCTCGGCATGGGTACCTTCGAGCAGGCCCAGCGACAGCAGGCCATCGACCAGTACATCCAGCGCGGCCGCATGCAGCGCCTCCCACGGCGTCCCCGGGAGGGCAAGGGCAATGGCCGCCGCCTGGGCACGCTCGACCAGGTCATACAACAGCCGCTGCTCGGTGCTGTAGCGGCCGTTGACCGGGAAGGTACGGGTAATGTCGGCGGCATAGCCACGGTATTCGGCCCCGGCATCGATCAGCACCAGCTCGCCATCGGCGGCCACCGCCTTGTTGGCCACGTAATGCAGCACACAGGCATTGGCCCCGGCACCGACAATCGAACCATAAGCCGGCCAGCCATCATTGGCCCGGAACGTCCGCTCCAGCTCGGCCTGCAGCACGTATTCGGGCATGCCCGGGCGCACGATCGCCATCGCCGCGCGGTGGGCCTGCACACTGATCTGCGCGGCATGGCGCATCAGCGCGATTTCCGCCTCGCTCTTGAACAGCCGCTGCTCGTGCAGCAGTGTGCCCAGCTCGAGCAGCTCATGCGGCGGTCGTGCACCGTTGCGCACCTGGTCGCGGACCTGATTGACCCAGCCGATCAGCTGGCGGTCAAACAGTGCATCGCGGCCGAACGGGTAATACACCCGCCCCCGGCCTTCCAGCAGGCCGGGCAGGATTTCGTCGATGTCCTCGATCGGGTAGGCATCATCGGCACCGTACAACGACACCGCCCCGGCGGTACCGGCACGCGGGCCATCCCACATTTCCCGCTCCGGGTGGCGCTCACGGCAGAACAGGATCACCTCGCCATGGCGCCGCCCGGGCACCATCACCAACACTGCGTCCGGCTCGTTGAAACCGGTCAGGTACAGGAAGCTGGAATCCTGCCGGAACGGGTAATGGGTGTCGTGGCTGCGCACCTTTTCGCTGGCCGCCGGCAACACGATGATGGCCTGCTCGCCAACCGCATCCATCAGCTGGCGGCGGCGGCCGCGGTACTCACCGGCGCTGATCCCGGTCAATGCACGCAAGGACATCGCCAGTTCCTCAGTTCAGGCTCTTGCGGTGACGCGCGGCCAGCACACAGTCACCGTGCAGCAGCAGCACCGCCACGCGCACGAATTCCTCGATCTCGGCCAGCGAATCCTCGTCCTCGTCGCCAACCTCGAAATCATCACTGCTCGAAGCGGCCAGGCGTGCCAGATCCTCCAGTGCCTCCTCGCCCTCGTCACTGAGTGCCGGCCGGCTGCCGCTGGCCAGGCCAAAGCCACCGAGAAAACCACGACACCAGTCAAACAGCGCACCGGTGCGTTCAATCACGCTGGCACTGGCCGGGCTGAGCAGCAGCTCGAAGGCAAAATCGCGATCTTCCAGCTGGGCCACACTCACCGCGCGCAGGCGATCCAGCGCACTGCCGGTTTCCGGCGCCGTCAGGCCCGGGTCGGCCAGCACCGCGGCCAGCCAGTCGTGGCGATCAACACCGCCGGCAGCCAGCCAGCCACACAGCCCGCCATGCAGTTCAGCCGGGGTGGAGGCCAGTGCCAGGGCCGAGGCCTGCTGGGAAACGGCGGTGAAATCGGGAAGTTCGTTCATTGCATTGCCTATTGGAAGGGTTCTGGACGCCTGCGCCTCCTGCGCCGGCCATGACCGCCAGTGTACCGGGGCCGCCCCCGGTGGTGCTTGACCGGCCAGCGTTTGCCTGCCTATCGTGCGTCCATGCCTGCCTTTGATCCCGTTGCTGCATTGCACGCCCTGGCCTTGCGGGTACAGACCCTGGTCGAACGCAACCAGCGCCTTGCCGAGGAAAACCGCAGCCTGCGCATTGCCCAGGAACAACTCGTGGTCGAACGCGCCCAGCTGCTGGCCAAGAATGAAATGGCCCGCTCCCGGGTCGAGGCGATGATCACCCGGCTGCGCGCGCTGGAGCACAACACATGAGCAGCACCCCGGTCAGCATCCGCATCCTGGACCGCGATTACACCGTCGGCGTCAGCGGCGACGAACGCGACAGCCTGGAAGCGGCGGCGCGCCTGCTCGATGGCCGCATGCGCGAGATCCGCGGCGGCAACCGCACCGCTTCGGTGGACCGCATCGCCGTGCTCACCGCCTTGAACCTGGCCCACGAGCTGCTGCTGTTGCGCAACCAGCTCAGCCAGCAGGAAAGCGACCTGCAGCGCACCCTGGTCGAGTTGAACCGGCGCCTGGACCGCGCCCTTGACGAGGCGCCATAGCACAGCCGCGACGCGCTTGGCTGCACACCCCGGGTACCAACTTGAACCTGCCTGCGCCGACCAACGGGTGCCCATCGGCAGCACCTGCGGGTATACTCCAGTTGCGTTCTCTGCCGTGCCCGACAGCATGTGCAAACATATCGCCTTGTCCCTTAAGAACGACACCGGGGACGCGCCGGCACCGGGTGTGCATGTCCGTCTACGAGCGGAAAGCCCGATGGGGCCTCAGCGTCTCCACTTGAACCTCGGGTTCAGGGTCGTTTCGCATGCATCGGCATAGTGGAGAACCCTCCTTTGAAACGGCACCCTCGCGGTGCCGTTTCTTTTTCCTGCACCGCCAGGCAAACGGCCGGCCTTCCTGTCGCCGGATCGCGGCGCATCACGACCGCACACTGGCCGCCATCGGCAGCGGCGGCGACAATGAGGGCCTTCGATTCCTGCCCGCGCCCATGTCCGACCAGCGTAAAATCCTGCGCAGCCAACTGCGCCAGGCCCGTCGTGGCCTGGATGTACCCACCCGGCTGGATGCCGCCGATGCTCTGGCCCGGCAACTGTTCGCCCTGCCCTTCAACCCTACGCATGGGTTCGTCGCCGGCTACTGGGCCGGCGACGGCGAGATCGCCCTGCACCGCTGGCAGACCCGCCTGCCGGCCGGGCTGACTTACTGCCTGCCGATGCTGGCCGGTGATGTGCTGCGCTTTGCCCCCTGGCGCCCCGGCCAGGCCCTGAGCACCAACCGTTACGGCATTCCCGAACCGGACATCGCCGTGGAAGACGCGCTGCAGCCGCAGGCCATGGCCCTGGTGGTCACCCCGCTGGTCGGCTTTGATGGCCACTGCCGGCGGCTGGGCATGGGGGGCGGCTGGTATGATCGCAGCTTCGCTTTCCGCCTCCAGCAAGCGCCTGCACCCTGGCTGGTCG
Organism: Stenotrophomonas sp.; assembly: GCA_051885115.1. Taxonomy (GTDB): domain Bacteria; phylum Pseudomonadota; class Gammaproteobacteria; order Xanthomonadales; family Xanthomonadaceae; genus Stenotrophomonas. The sequence goes on from JBJEWP010000033.1 coordinate 20,292, forward strand.
GTGCCGCCTTTGACTGCCAGCAGGTCGAAGCCCTGCCCGGCGCCGACTGGGATGTGCCGCTGGATGCGGTCTGCACTCCCTCCACTACCCATCTGGCACCGCGTACCCCATGAGTCACCGTACCCGCTACTGGCTGATGAAGTCCGAACCGGACGTGTTCTCCATTGACGACCTGCAGCGCGTCGGCACCGAGCCCTGGAACGGCGTGCGCAACTACCAGGCGCGCAACTTCA
>JBJEWP010000034.1:0-2349 GCA_051885115.1 Stenotrophomonas sp.
TGTTCGAGCAGTACGTCAAGACCAACCGCAAGCTGCCGCCGGAACTGCTGCAGACCCTGGCCGGCATCGAAGAGCCGGACCGTCTGGCCGACACCGTGGCCGCCCATCTGGGTGTGCGTCTGGCCGACAAGCAGAAGCTGCTGGAAACCCTGGCCGTTTCCGAGCGTCTGGAAATGCTGGTCGGCCTGGTCGATGGTGAGCTGGACGTGCAGCAGCTGGAAAAGCGCATCCGCGGCCGGGTCAAGTCGCAGATGGAAAAGAGCCAGCGCGAGTACTACCTCAACGAACAGATGAAGGCCATCCAGAAGGAACTGGGTGACCTGGATGATGCCCCGGACGAGCTGGAGGCGCTGTCGCGCAAGATCGCCGAGGCTGGCATGCCCAAGCCGGTGGAGGCCAAGGCCCGTGCCGAGCTGACCAAGCTCAAGCAGATGTCGGCGATGTCGTCCGAAGCGGCGGTGGTGCGCAACTACCTGGACTGGCTGCTGGGCGTGCCGTGGAACAAGCGCGCCAAGGTGCGCAAGGATCTGGCCGTTGCGCAGGAAACCCTGGATGCCGACCACTACGGCCTGGAGAAGGTCAAGGAGCGCATCCTGGAATACCTGGCGGTGCAATCGCGGGTCAAGCAGATGCGCGGGCCGATTTTGTGCCTGGTCGGGCCGCCGGGCGTGGGCAAGACCTCGCTGGGCCAGTCCATTGCCAAGGCCACCAACCGCAAGTTCGTGCGCATGAGCCTGGGCGGGGTGCGTGACGAGGCCGAGATCCGCGGCCACCGGCGCACCTATGTGGGCTCGATGCCGGGCCGCATCGTGCAGAACCTCAACAAGGTCGGCAGCAAGAACCCGCTGTTCGTGCTCGATGAAATCGACAAGATGAGCATGGATTTCCGTGGTGACCCGTCCTCGGCCCTGCTCGAGGTGCTGGATCCGGAACAGAACAGTGCCTTCAACGACCATTATCTGGAAGTGGATCTGGACCTGAGTGAGGTGATGTTCGTTGCCACCTCCAACTCGCTCAACATTCCCGGCCCGCTGCTGGACCGCATGGAAGTGATCCGTATCCCTGGCTATACCGAGGATGAGAAGCTGGCCATTGCCAGCCGCTACCTGCTGCCCAAGCAGCTCAAGGCCAATGGCCTGAAGGATGGCGAGCTGGCGGTGGAGCCGGAGGCGCTGCGTGACATCGTGCGCTATTACACCCGCGAATCGGGCGTGCGCAATCTGGAGCGCGAGATCGCCAAGATCTGCCGCAAGGTGGTCAAGCAGATTGCCCTGGCCGGCCCGAAGGGGATCAAGCCGATCAAGCGTGGCCGTGGCAAGAACGCCACCACGGTGCTGGTGGTGGTCGACCCGGCCAACCTGGACAGTTACCTGGGCGTACGCCGCTTCGACTTCGGCCGTGCCGAGGAACACAACGAGATCGGTCTGGTCACCGGCCTGGCCTGGACCGAAGTGGGCGGTGAACTGCTGCAGATTGAATCCACCCTGATTCCGGGCAAGGGTGCTGTCACCCTGACTGGCCAGCTTGGCAATGTGATGAAGGAGTCGGCGACGGCCGCGTTGTCGGTGGTGCGCTCGCGTGCTCCGTTGCTGGGCATCAATGCCGACTTCCTGCAAAAGCATGACCTGCACGTGCATGTGCCCGACGGTGCGACGCCCAAGGATGGGCCCAGTGCGGGCATCGCCATGGTCACCGCCCTGGTCTCGACCCTGACCAAGGTGCCGGTACGCGCCGATGTGGCGATGACCGGCGAGATCACCCTGCGTGGCCGGGTCACTGCCATCGGCGGGCTGAAGGAAAAGCTGCTGGCCGCCCTGCGTGGTGGCATCACCACCGTGATCATCCCGGAAGAGAACCGCAAGGACCTGGCCGATATCCCGGCCAATGTCACTGAAGGGCTGACCATCGTGCCGGTGAAGTGGATCGACGAGGTGCTCGATATCGCCCTTGAGCAGCCGACCCGGCCCAAGGCGCGCAAGGCGGCCAAGCGTGCGGCCAGCAAGACTGCGCCGCGGGTCACGGTAGGCGGCAAGGGCAAGGGCAGTGCCGGATCGCGCCTGAAGCACTGAGCATTGCCTCGATAAATGCTCAAAACCCGCGCCAAACAAGGCTTTCCGGCTTGCGCGGGGTGGGGGGCACTGGTATAAAAGCAGCTCTTGCGAGGCGGCTGTTGGCGCCACGCACACAAACCCATCTGCCTGTTGGCATCGTGTATACCAACAGGTGGATTTCTTTTTTCGCGGCAAACCGCACAGGGAGCTTTACCAAATGAACAAGACCGAATTGATCGATGGCGTCGCCGCTGCAGCTGATCTGACCAAGGCCGAAGCCGGTCGTGCCGTCGATGCG
>JBJEWP010000035.1:0-19356 GCA_051885115.1 Stenotrophomonas sp.
GCTCGACGGTACCCATCTCGCGCATGTACATGCGCACCGGGTCGGTGGTACGGCCACCTTCGGTATCCAGCGCGGTGAGCGCGGCAGCCGCTTCTTCGGCGGCGGTATCGTCAACTTCGCGGTTGCCGGTGTTGCCGTCATTGAGCAACAGGGTGTCGGCGTCGGGCGCCACTTCATGGACATCGATGCCCATGCCGGTTATCAGGCCGATGATGTCCTCGATCTGCTCCGGGTCGACCATGTCGTCGGGCAGGTGGTCGTTGACTTCGGCATAGGTCAAGTAGCCCTGTTCCAGGCCCTTGCTGATCAGTTTCTTGATGTCGGAATGCTGGGCAGGACGTTCGTTGGCCATGTAATGCTCGCGCCACCGGCTATTGGAAAAAAGGACCTAGCATTATACCAGCACCCATACAAAATGCCTGTCGGTGGTCCAGGCAGTCAAGGGCGCAGGAGGAAGGTCACCGGGCCGTCATTGACCAGGCTGACTACCATATGGGCACCAAACCGCCCGGTTTCCACCCCTGCCGCGTGTTTTTCACGACAGATGGCGACAAATTCATTGAACACCCGTTCAGCCTCGTCTGGCGGGGCCGCGGTGGAAAACCCAGGCCGGTTGCCTGCGCGGGTATCGGCGGCAAGGGTGAACTGACTGACCAGCAACAGGCCGCCGCCGGTATCGGACAACGAGCGGTTCATCCGCCCTTGCTCGTCACTGAAGACCCGGTAAGCGAGCAGGCGCTGTGCCAGCCGCTGCACCTGGGCATTGCCATCACCCGGTTCGATCCCGACCAGGGCAAGCAGCCCCGGGCCAATGGCACCGACCACCTGGTCATCGACACTGACCTGCGCCTGAGTTACACGCTGGATCAAAGCAAGCATGGGTTGCTCCGGAAACAAGGCGTTGGAAGATATCACGCAGCACCAGCAGCTAAACTGGGGCAATGGATGCCAACACCAAGGCCGGCTTGATTTACCGGCTCACCGCCCTGTTCACCCGCCTGCCCTGGCCCGTGCTGCGCCGCCTTGCCGATGGCCTGGCCTGGCTGTGGACACGTCTGGATGCCCGCGAAAGCAAGGTCACCCGGCGCAACCTGGAACTGGTGTTCCCCCAGCTTGATGCGGCCAGCCGGCAGCAGATGCACCAACAGGTGATGCAGGCCACGGCCCGCCAGGCGCTGGAAACGCTGTACCTGTGGACCCACCCGCCTGAGGCCAACCTGGCCCGCTGCCTGCGCCAGCGCCACGGCCAGGAGCTCTACGACGCAGCCCACCACAGCGGCCGCGGGCTGATCGTCATCGCACCACACCATGGCAACTGGGAAATGCTCAACCAGTGGCTGGCCTCGCGCGGGCCGGTGGCCATCGTTTATGCCCCGCCGGAATCAGCAGTCGGCGATGCCTTCCTGCAGCGCGCGCGCGGTGGCGACAACATTACCCAGATTCCGGCAGAAGGCCCGGCCGTGCGGCAGATGCTCAAGACCCTCAAAGCCGGCGGCACGGTGGGCATCCTGCCCGACCAGCAGCCCAAGCAGGGCGACGGCGTGTTCGTACCGTTCTTCGGCATCGATGCGCTGACAATGACCCTGGTCAACCGCTTGGCAGCCCGCACCGGTGCCGACCTGCTCTACGCCTGGTGCGAGCGCAGCGGTGACGGCCTGCAGTTCGACCTGCACGTGGAGCCGGCGCCGGCGCAGCTGGCCGATGCCGATCCGGTGGCGGCCACCGAGCGCCTGAACGCCGACATCGAAGCGATCGTGCGCCGCAACCCCACCCAGTACCAGTGGACCTACAAGCGCTACACCCTGCGCCCGGAAGGCAGCGGCCAGGCCAACCCGTATGCCGACCTGCGCCGCCGGCGCTGAGCCAGGCCACGCAACACTGTGTCACACCGCCCCGGCCTTTGCGCCGGGCGGCAACGCCCCCATAGATACGATCATGAGCACTCCCATCCCTGCCGCCCTGTCTTCCCCCCTGTTTGGCGAGCCCGCCGCCGTCGCCTGCGAGCGCGCGGTGGCCGAATTGCGAGCAGGCCGCCCGGTGCGCCTGCTGGCAGATGATGGCCACCAGCTGGCCGTGCTCGCCCTGGACTGCGCCACCCCGGCCAGTTACGCCGCCTTTGCCGCGCTGGCTGCCCAGCAGCACCAGCTGCTGATCACCGCCGAACGTGCCGCCGTGCTGGGCGATGGCCGTGGCCAGCACCTGCATCTGCCGCTGGCCGGCCTCGCCCACGATGCCCTGCCGGCACTGGCCTGGCTGCGCCCGGCCCACACCCCGGCAAGCGCCCTGCGGCAAGCCAGTGCGCCGCATTCGGTCCTGGACCTGGCGGCGATCGAGCTGGCCTGGCTGGCCCTGCTGCTGCCGGCGCTGGTGGTGCTGCCGCTGACCGGGCCCGATCCGGCCTGGGCCGGTTGTTATGCCTTGCCGGCACAACTGCTGCTCGACACCACCACCCAGCCGCCCTACGAGCTGGTGGCACGCACCCCGGTGCCGCTGCGCGAGGCCGGCTGGAGCGAGTTTGTGGTGTTCCGGGGCGGCATCGCCCAGCGCGACCAGGTGGCCGTGGTGGTCGGCAAGCCGGACTTCGATGATGTGGTACCGGTGCGGGTGCATTCGTCCTGCCTGACCGGCGACCTGTTCGGCTCGCTCAAATGCGATTGCGGTGACCAGTTGCGCCATGGTCTGGCCGCGCTCAAGGACAAGGGCGGCGGCGTGCTGCTGTACCTGGACCAGGAAGGCCGCGGCACCGGCATTGCCGCCAAGATGCGCGCCTATGGTTACCAACATGAGGGTCTGGACACCATTGATGCCGATGCCCAACTGGGCTTCGGTGCCGACGGCCGTCGCTACGATGCCGCCGTGGCCATGCTGCGCGGGCTGGGCATTGCCCGCATCGAGCTGCTCAGCAACAACCCGAGCAAGGCCGCCAGGCTGTCCGCTGCCGGCATCGAGGTGGTGCAGTGCAGCCCGGTCACCGGGCAGGTCACCTGTGAAAACGAACAGTACCTGCGTACCAAGGCGGCCCGCGCCGGCCACCATCTGGACGTGGATGCGCTGATCGCCGCGGCCCAGCGCTGACGTGCATGGCGGGCCTCTGCTAGGCTCGCCGCGCACCGTTGGAGCCGTTTTGTGAACCAGATTCCGCCACTGCCCGAAGCCAGCACCGCCCCGCCCCTGCCGCCTGAAGCACCCGTGGTGGACGACGTGTCCGTCCACAGCAGCGTGCCGACGCACTGGCAGCAATTGCCGGTGCGTGGCGCCCGGGTGGCGGCCATCGCCGGCGCGATCGGCATGGGCATCACCCTGGCGGTGTTCACCATTCCGCCCAGCCTGCTGCTCAATCACAACCAGGGCTGGCTGTGGAAGCTGCCGATTGCCCTGGTTGCCGGCGCCGTGCTCGGTGCCTGGCTGTCCTGGCGCCGCCACCGCCGCACCTTCTGGCGCCTGGATGCGCACAGCCTGGCCGTGAGCCGGCGCCACCTGTGGTACAGCGATACGCGCGTGCCACGGGCCCGGGTGCAGCACCTGGATGTGCATCGCGGCCCGCTGGAACGCAGCATCGGCCTGGCCACCCTGGTGGTGCATACCGCCGGCAGCCGGCTGGACGCGGTGGCCCTGTCCGGGCTGGAGCTGGCCGATGCCGAGGCCTTGCGCGAGCTGTTGGCGCGCCCTGACGAACACGACGGCCTGTGAGCACACCGCCGCCCCTGCCCCCGTTGCCGGCCCGCGAACAACTGCTGCACCCCTGGTCCTGGCTGTTCGTGCTGCTGGCACAGCTGCGCCAGTTCCTGTTCCCGCTGGCCGCCCTGGCGGTGTTCGGCCAGCGCGCTGCCAGCCGCGATGGCAGCTACCAGATGGTGACCATGGTGATCATCGCTGCGGTATTGGTGGCCATCTCGCTGCTGCGCTACTTCACCTACCGCTATGCCATCGGCGATGACCGCCTGAGCGTGCGTTCGGGCGTGCTCTCACGCAACCGGCGCGAGATTCCGTTTGCCCGCATCCACAACGTGGCGGTGCAGCAGAACCTGCTGCACCGGCTGTTCGGGGTGGCCGAAATCCGCCTGGAATCGGCCGGCAGCAAGCACCCGGAAGCGGAGATGCGGGTACTGCGCCTGGACCAGGCCCTGGCCCTGGAACAACTGGTGCGCCAGCACGGGCGCGATGCCCGGGCCGGGGCGGCAACAGCCCTCCCCCCGGTTGATGCATTGCCGGCCAGCGACGTCGGGCCGGCCGGCAGCCGCCATGGCGCACAGGTATTGCTGGCCCTGCGCGCGGCGGATCTGGTCCGGCTGGGCCTGGTCTCCAACCGCGGCATGGTGGTGGTGGCAGCCGCCATCGGTGCGGTGTTCCAGCTGGTGCCGCGCGAGGTGGTCGGCGACTTCATCAAGGCCCATGCCCGCCAGGCCGCCGGCCTGGCCAATGGCGTCGCCCTGTCCACCAGCAGCTGGGTACTGATCGCGGTGGCCTTCGTGCTGCTGGTGCTGGCGATGACCCGTCTGCTGTCCATTGCCCTGGCCTTCGTGCAGTACCACCGCTTCACCCTGAGCCGGGCCGACGGCCGGCTGACGGTCGAGCGCGGCCTGTTCTCGCGCTCGCGCTCCAGCGTCGGCGAGCGCCGCATCCAGGCCTGGGGCCTGCATCAGGGCATCCTCCAGCGCTGGCTGGGCGTGCAGCAGCTGAAGGTGGACATTGCCGCCGGCAATGCCGAAGACAACAACAGCCGCAGCCTGCGCGAACTGGCCCCGATTGCCAGCCAGGCCGATTGCCAGCGCCTGCTGCAGGACCTGGCCGGGCAGCTGCACTGGCCGCCACCGCAGTGGCAGGCGGTGGCTCCGCGCCAGGCCTGGCGGCTGTGCCTGCCGGCCCTGATCTGGCAACCCGTGCTGATTGCCGCACTGTGGCAACTGGCCGGCAGCTGGGCCCTTTTACTGCTGTGCTGGCTGCCGTTCACCGCCTGGCGGGCATGGCGCACGGCGGCCTTCATGGGCTACCACGTCGACGCCCGGGCGGTGATGGTACGCGGCGGTTGGCGCCAGCGCTGGTGGCGCATGGCCCAGACCAGCAAGGTCCAGGGGCTGCGCCTGCAACGCTCGCCACTGGACCGCCTGTGCGGCACCGCCAGTGTCTTGCTCGATACCGCCGGCAGCAGTCTGGGCGGGCCTCGCCTGCGCCTGCAGCTGCTGCCACGTGACCGTGCCGAACAGCTGCTGGAGCAACTGTCCGCGCAGATCAGCCGGCCCAAGGCCGCCATTTCAGCGCACGCTGCGGCCCCAGTAGCCCAGGTCCTTGCGGATCTGCAGGCGGCGCAGCCAGGCTGAGGCCGGCTTGCGTCCCAACGGGCCCAGCTGGCCAGCCAACAGGGCCTCGGCCGCGTCGATCACCCGTTGCGAGGAGTTGCCATCGCGCCAGGGGTGGATGCTGTCGGCGTAGGCGGCAATCCGCGCCATGTGCGCCGGCTCGTGCGCCAACGCCTGCTCCAGCATGGCCGGCAACAGCGCCGGCTGGTCGAAGTCGAGCATGTAGTCTTCCGGCACCCGGTTGCGGAAGGTCACCACCGGCTTGTGCTGGACCAGGAACTCGGAAACGATCGAGGAGGTATCGGACACCAGCACGTCGGCGGCCCGCTGCGCGGCCATCACCTGCTCCGGCTCGATAAACCGTGCGTTGTCCCCGGCCAGTGCGCGGTAGCGGGCAAACAGTTCTTCGCTGCACTTGGGGTGCAGGGTCAACAGCCAGTAGCGCTGACCACTGGCGATATCGGCCGCAATGGCCTGCAGCAGGTGCGGGGCCGCGCTCAGACGCTCGGTGAAAGTGGAGCCGAACAGCACCACCGGCCGCCGACCGGCCGGTGCACGCAGGGCCGCTGCCGCCCCGCCGTCATCGCGGAACAATGGGTCCAGCTTGGGCCAACCGGTTTCCACCACTTTGAAGTGCCCCTGCTGCTGCGCCAGGGCGGCGAACGGCGCGGTGGTGGCCGGGCCTTGCGTGCAGTACAGATCAAACAGGCCGCGCACCCGGAAGTGGCCGCGGTTGTCCTCGCGCTTGCGCACATTGAAGCCATGGAACACCTGCACCTTGGCCCCGGCAATGAACGGCGGCACCCAGTTGGCAGCGGAAAACACGGCCCGCGGCCGCAGGGCCAGCGCCTGCTCCAGACTCACCGGGCTCACCCCATCGAGCTGGCTGCCGGCCGCACCGCCCTCGAACCAGCTGAAGGCGCGGTCGCCACGGGCGTGCAGTCCGGCCGCCAACGGGGCGAGAATAGGCAGCGCATAACGCTCCGTGGCAAACAGCAGGTAATCGGCCATCTCATGTCCTCATCGACCGCCCCCAACGAACGGCCTCGTATTTCGGCCTGCATTATCACGTTCAACGAGGCCGACCGCATTGCCGATTGCCTCGCCTCACTGGACTTCTGCGATGAGCTGATCGTGGTGGACTCGTTTTCCACGGATGACACCGTGGCCATCGCCCAGGCCCACGGCGCCATCGTGCACAGCCGCCCCTTCACCGGCTTCCGCAACCAGAAGGACTTTGCCGTGGCCCAGGCCCGGCATGACTGGGTACTGTGCCTGGATGCCGACGAGCGCATCAGCCCCGAGCTGCGCGCTGCGATCCTGGCCGCGCGTGATGGCGGCTTTGCCGGCCATGCCGGCTACCGTTTTGCCCGCCTGTCGGAGTATTTCGGCAAGTTCCTGCGTCACGGCAATGCCTACCCGGACCGGGTCATGCGCCTGTTCGACCGCCGCCAGGGGGGCTGGCGTGGCAAGCGCGAGATCCACGAGGCGGCCAGTGTCGACGGTGCGGTGGGCACCCTGCGCGGCGACCTGATCCACTACCCCTACCGCTCACTGATGCAGCAGCTGGCCAAGACCCAGCGCTATGCACAGATGATGGCCGAGCACGAGTACGCCCGTGGCAAGCGCGCCAGCCTGGCCAAGCTGGTGCTGGCACCGGCCTGGCGCTTCTGGCGCGGCCTGCTGCTGCGCGGCGGCTGGCGTGACGGCTGGCATGGCCTGGTCTACGCCTATGTGCGCGCCAACTACGTGCGCCAGAAAACCATCATGCTGTGGATGCTGCACAACGGCGCGGCGGTCAGCGACCCGGTCAAGCTGCCGCGCTGATTGCCGGACGTGGCGGTAGCCGCCACCGTTCATGGCTCGGTCGGGACACAAACCGTAGGCTCGCCCGAGCCCATCTCCGTCAGCTGCAGCACAGGCTGCCGGGTGGCTGGTTGCCGCCCTGCCGGCAGCTGCTCGGCATTGCCCGGCATCAGCCCTGCTGACCCGGCGATCCACCCGCCGAGCACTGCTTCGGATACGGCCCGCCATGCCACCGGCAACTGCAAAGACTGCAGCCCACGGTCCTGGCCACGTCCACCCGTGTGATGCCTTGCCGGCACACGGCAACAAACACACGAAAACCCAAGCCGGCCCCGTGAACCCGACCGATCCAGAACAGCTCAGCATTGTCTGCGTGACCTACAACAGCGCCCATGTGGTGCCGGCATTGGCGCGCAGCCTGCGCGACCACAAGACGGTGGTCATTGTCGACAATGCCAGCAGCGATGACACCGTTGCCCTGCTGCAGCAGCACCTGCCTCAGGCCCAGGTCATTGCCCGCAAGCGAAATGCCGGCTTCGGTGCGGCCAACAACCAGGCCATGGCCCGGGTCAGCACCCCGTATGCCCTGCTGCTCAACCCCGATTGCCAGATCCAGCCCGGTGACCTGCAGCGCCTGCTGCAGTGCCTGCAGGCCCACCCACAAGCTGGCCTGGTTGCACCGCAGGGCTGGCGCAGTGCCGGAGTGCCGCAAAAGTCCTGGCGCCCGGCCTTCCACCATGCCCAGCCCGACAGCCCGTACCGGGTGCCCGATACCACCCTGCAGGCCGGCTGGGTGCACGGCAGCTGCCTGCTGGTCCGCCGCACCGCCTTCGAGCAGATCGGTGGCTTTGACCCGACCTTCTTCCTGTATTACGAAGACGACGACCTTTGTCTACGAATGCAGCAGGCAGGCTGGCACTGCCTGCTGGAGCCCTCGGCCAATTCCCTGCACCCCGGTGGCGCCTCCTCCAGCCCGAGCGCCCGCACCACCTTCATCAAGCAGTTCCACTACGCCCGTTCGCGACAGATTGCCCTGGGCCGCTATGCCGGCCACCGGGCCGCACTGTCGCACCGGCTGAAGCTGCTGCTGGCCTGGCTGCCGGCGATGCTGCTGTACGCCTTGCTGCTGCGCCGGCACGACCTGAGCAAGTGGTTTGGCTGGGGTCTGGCCGCCTCCTGCGCCAGCCTGCACCTGGACCGGCTGGCCGCGCGTATCCGCTAACGGCCCCGCCGCAGGCCACCTGTTGCCGTACGCGCTGGCGGGTACAGGCCATTGAGGCTGAGACCGGCCAGCACCCCGACCAGGCTGGCATACAGCCCGGCGGTGATCTGATGGGCAAACATCGACTGGGTCAAGCCGCACATCACATACACCAGGACCAACCCGATACCGGCCAGCTCCGGCCCCGTCTGCGGCCGCCGTGCACGCCACCACAGGCGCAGGAACAACAACAGCGGCAGGCCATAGACCGCCAGCAGTGCGAAAACACCGGGAATGCCACGGGTGGCGGCCCACTCGGCCAGGTCGTTGTGGGCATGTTCGAGATGACAACGATCCAGTTCCGCGGCGCCTGGCCGGCAGGCCGGCAAGCGCTGCATGGCAGTATCGAACTGGCCCAGCCCCACGCCTTGCCAGGGCTGTTCGGCAAAGGCCTGCCAGGCCACCTGCAGGCGCTCGTAACGTGCACCGGCAGAGCTGTCGACATCGCCATGCTGCAGTCGTTGCCAGTCCTGGGCCAACTCGACCAGACGCACCTGTTCACGCAACCCCGGACTCAGCACCAGGCTGCCCAGCGCCAGCACCGCCACTGCCGCCAATACTGCAAAACGCCGCCGCCAGGAGCCGCGGTGGCCACTGAGCACGGCAAACAGCAGCACCAGCACCAAGGCCGGCCAGACCCCTCGGCTGCCGGTCAGCATCACCAGCAAGGCAGTAGCCAGCGCTGCCAGAACTACCGTGAGCAAGCGCCCCGGCGGGCGGCAGGTGATCACCAGCACCAGCAGCACCACAGCCACATCGGCCAGTACGATCGCATTGGTCCAGGCATCAGCCCGTTCGGCCCCGGCCAGCACCTGGATACAGGCCACCAGCAGGCTGGCAAGCAAGCCGACCACGGCCCCGGACCAGAGCAGACGCGAAGGCAGGCCCAGCGCGTACACCCAGCACAGCGCCCAGGGCATCACCAGAAACCGGGTCAGGTTGTCCAACTCACGCAACGGTACATCCGATTGCCACAGCGAGAAGACCCCCAGGCCGATCTGCAGGGCGGCCAGCAGCAACAGGGCCAGCAGGGCCTTCGTGGGCGGGCGTTGCCGCCACAGCAACGGCAGGCCGAGCAGCGAGGACAACAACAGCAGGCTGCCAAATGGCAACAGGTTCACCGGGGTAGCCACCACCGCCGCCGGCAAGGCAAACAAGGCCAGCAAAGCCAGCCGCTGCACCCAACCGGCAACACGCCATTGCTCGATGGCCTGGGCAACCCCGGAACGAACCTTTACTGCGCTGATCACTTGCGTTCCTTCGGGTCTCAAAGCTCATCATCGGCCGGGCCCTGGGCCTGGCGCACTTGCTGGCGGTCAGCGGCACTGGCCTGGCAGGGCCGGTGCACCGCGTCTGCGGGCACCAGCCACCACTGCCGGCGGTTGGCCGTACCGACGAATAATGCCTGTTCGCGGTCAATACAGGAAAGCATCAAGGGCTGCTGCAGCAGCAGCCAGCGCCGTGCGGCGTGCTGATCCTGCCATCGCAGGGCATCGTCCAGTTGCAGCAGCCAGTCACGCTTGAAGCCGAAATCCACCACCGCGCGGTCGGCCATCAACAGGTTCTGCTCCTTCCAGCCCACCAGGCCCAGCTCGGCTTGCGGCCCAACCAGCTGCCCGGCCCGCGTCATCACCCCACGGGCGGAGCTGGAGTCATTGAGCAAGGGATAGGCCAACAGGCCATACACCACCCAGACCACGCCCAGCAGCAGCACCCAGGCCTTGTGCGCATTGCGCCAGCCGAACCACAGTAACCCGGCCATGCCGCCGGCGCCCATCGCCAGCACGCACCAGGCCAGGGCAGTGACCTGGCCGGCAGAGATGCCGCGCTGGGCCACCAGTCGGGTTTCAAACCCCGGTTCGCCGACCAGCACCGCCAGTGCCGCTGCCACCAGGGACAGGCTGATCACGCCGGCCACCACGGACAGCAGCGCCTGCACATCGCGCCGGCGCAACAAGCCGGCGAGCAGCGGGGCCAGGGCCAGGCAGACCATCGGCAGGGCCGGCAGGATGTAGACATCGCGTTTGCCATCAGGGATCGAGAAAAACAGCAGCAGCAAGCCCCACCAGCTCAACAACAGCAAGTAGCGCGCATCGCGCCGGTGCAGCCGACGCCTCCAGGCCGGCAGGGCCCAGGGCAACACCAGCAGGGTCGGCAGCCACATCGCGGCCATGGTGCCGGCGAAGTACCACCACGGCTGGTGGTGGTCCCAGGACTGGGTATAGCGCTTGGCCGTCTGCCGCAGCAGGATGTCATCCAGGTAGGCACGGTATTCGGGCAGGCCGGTGGCCAGTGCCTGCACCACCACCGGCACCAGCCACAGCGCGATGGCCAGCACGAAGCAAGCCGGTCCCAGCCAGAAACGCCGGGTAGAGGCATGCACGCGCACCCCGCGCCAACCGGCCAGCGAGGCCAGCGCCGCCGGCAGCAGCATCAGCAGGGCCAGCACCCCGACCCCCTTGGTGATCACCCCCAGCCCGGCGGCAAACCAGCCCAGGGCCCACCATCGCCAGGCCGGGCCCAGCAGCAGGTGACGCAGCAGGCCGTAGTTGGCCAGGGTGATGAACATCATCACCAGCGGGTCGATCTGCGCCTTCTTGGACTGGAACACGAACTGCACCGCCAGCAGCAGGCCCCAGGCCGCGTACAGGCCGACCTGGCGGTTCCACAACCGCCGCCCGAGGTCGTACACGCAGCCCAGGGTGACCAGCGCGGCCAGCAGCGAGGGCAGCAGGAAGGCCACCCGCCAGTTGCCCAGCACGCTGTACAGGGCCGCCTGCCACCACATCAGCATCGGTGGTTTGTCCGAGTACAGCTCGCTGCCGCGATGCGGGAACCACCAGTTGCCGCTTTCCACCATCTGCTTGGCCACCAAGGCAAAGCGCGGCTCGTCCGAGGGCCACGGGTCACGCAGGCCCAGGCCCGCGCCAAGGATCAACAATGCGACCAGCCAGAACAGCCACAACGAAGAGCCTTGAGCGCGCATGCCCGACATCCGGAAAGGTTATTGGCTGATTTTGTTCACGACCGCGTAAAAGAATCCATCACGCCCATCCTCGCCCGGCAGCCACTGCCGGCCGGCCGCACAGGCATGGCCGAAGGCGTCGCCCGGGTCAACCAATGCCGCATCTGCGGTGCGCTGCAGGAAGGCGCTGACCTGATCGGTGTTTTCTGCACGCAGGATCGAACAGGTGGCATACACCAGACGCCCGCCCGGGCGCAGCATCGTCCAGGCGGCATCGAGCAGGCGCGCCTGCAGTTGCATCAGGGCGGCAATGTCCTGCTCGCGGCGGTGCAGCAGCACGTCCGGCTGGCGGCGGATGATGCCGGTAGCCGAGCACGGTGCGTCCAGCACGATGGCATCAAACAGTTGACCATCCCACCAGCTGGCCGGATCGGCGGCATCGGCAGCCAGCACCGTGGCCTGCACCCCGGTGCGGGCAAAGGTTTCGCCCATACGCCGGGCCCGGCGCTCGTCGATGTCCATCGCCAGCACCTGCAGCTGCGGCTGGCGCTCGAGCAGATGGGCCGCCTTGCCACCGGGAGCGGCGCAGGCATCGAGCACCCGGCTGCCGACTGGCAGGTCGGCCAGCAGGTCAGCCAGCTGCTGGGCCGAGCCGTCCTGCACCGACACCAGGCCATCGGCAAACCCCGGAAGCTGGGCCACCGGCACCGCCGCCGGCAGGTAGATCGCATTGGCCAGCTCCGGTGCCAGCTCGGCCACCACGCCGGCCTGCTGCAGCCGGGCCAGGTAATCGGCCGCGGTGCTCTTGCCGGCATGCACGCGCAGCCACAGCGGCGGCTCTTCCAGGCTGGCAGCGAAGATCGAATCGGACAGGCGCGGCCAGTCGGTGGCAATGGCATCAGCCAGCCAGTGCGGGAAGGCATTGATCGGCGAGGCCGGCGCGATGCCTTCGCGCTGCACCCGGCGCAGCAGCGCATTGACCATGCCGGCCTGGTGCGAGCGGCCCATCCTGTGCGCGGCCTGCACGGTGGCCGACACTGCCGCATGGTCAGCCAGCTTCAGCGCATCAAGCTGGGCAAAACCGGCCAGCAACAGGGCTTCAAGATCGGCATCACGGGCGCCCAGCGGGCGCGGCATCCAGCCATTGAGGGCACGCCGGTAGCGGCCACGCTGGCGCAGCGCAGCAAGGCAGATGGCCTCCAGCAACGCGCGGTCACGGCTGTCGTCCAGCTGTTGCTGTGCCGGGGCCAGCACCGCCTTGAGCGAACGGCCATTGGCGCACACCTCCTGCAACACCCCGGCAGCGAGCACACGCAGCTCGGTGCCCGGCACATCCAGGTGGGCCGATGCCGGGCGGTTGCCGCCGGCGCGGTCATGACCGCGGCGCTGCTGGCCACCCTGACGGTTGCCCGCTGGCTGGCCCGGGGTGCCGGGACGGCCCGGCCCCTTGTACAGGCTCATGCGCCCACCTGCAGGTCACGCCGGGCATTGAGGTAATCGGCTGCCGATACCGGCTTGCCACCTTCACGCTGGACCACCAGCAGGCGCAGGGCGCCGTTGCCACAGGCAATGTCGATTCCGGCCTTGGTCGCGGCCAGCACGCTGCCGGCAGGCATCCCCGGCACACCCGGCACGGCCTGGGCGGCATGGATGCGCACGCGCTCGCCGGCCAGCTGGGCTTCGGCCACCGGCCAGGGGTTGAAGGCGCGCACCTGGCGCTCCAGCACCACGGCATCGGCACGCCAGTCCAGGCGTGCCTCGGCCTTGTCCAGCTTGTGGGCGTATTCCACCCCGTCGGCCGGCTGCGGCCGGGCCAGCGGGCGCAGGCCGGCACGCAGCAGGCCCAGGCCATCGGCCAGCACCTGGGCGCCCATGGCCGAAAGCTTGTCGTGCAGGCTGCCACCGGTTTCATCGGCGGCCAGTTCCAGCGACTGTTCCAGCAGCACCGGGCCGGTATCCAGCCCGGCCTCCATCTGCATCAGGCCGACACCACTGCGGGTATCACCGGCCTGGATCGCACGCTGGATCGGCGCCGCACCGCGCCAGCGCGGCAGCAGCGAGGCGTGCACGTTCCAGCAACCGTGGGTGGGAATGTCCAGCACCGCCTGCGGCAGGATCAGGCCATAGGCCACCACCACCATCAGGTCCGGCTCGAGCGCGGCGAGCTCGGCCTGGGCAGCGGGGTCACGCAGGCTCAGCGGCTGGTACACCGGCAGGCCACGGGCAAGGGCGGCCTGCTTGACCGGCGAGGCGCTCAGGCCACGACCGCGCCCGGCCGGGCGATCCGGCTGGGTGTACACCGCAACCACCTCATTGTGGCGGGCAGCGGCGGCCAGGCAAGGCACGGCGAAATCCGGGGTACCGGCAAACACGATTCTCATGGGAGGCTCTCCAAAAACGCCGGCGGCGCCGAATCAGGCGCCGCGTGCGGTCAAACGGTATCCGTCCATGGACGGCGGTGATCAGGCAACGTGCTTGCGCGCCTTGGCCAGCTTCTTGCGCACCATCTCGCGCTTGAGCGGAGACAGGTAATCAATGAACAGCTTGCCTTCCAGGTGGTCCATCTCGTGCTGGATGCAAACCGCCAGCAGGCCGTCGGTGGTCAGCTCCTGGGCCTGCCCGGTACGGTCCAGATACTGCACGGTGATCGAATCGGCACGGGTGACATCGGCAAAAATGCCCGGTACCGACAGACAACCTTCCTGGTAGACCTGGCCGCCCTGCTTGTCCACGATCTGCGGGTTGATGAACACCATCGGCGCACTGCGGTCTTCGCTCAGGTCAATGACCATGAAACGCTGGTGCACATCCACCTGGGCGGCAGCAAGGCCAATGCCCGGGGCGTCGTACATGGTTTCAAACATGTCATCAAGCAGGGTCTGGAAGGCCGGGGTGGTCACCTCGGCCGGGTCGACCAGTGCGCCCTTGGTGCGCAGGCGCGGGTCAGGGAACTCGAGGATGGGCAGCAGGGCCATGAGCATTACACCTTGGTGGATATCGGGCAGCAAATGTGAGCTGCATTGGGCAATTCTAACGCCTCAGCTTGCGTTGCGCCCCGATATCTGGACTATAGTGGGACAACCTGTTGGGGAATCAGGCAGATCGCAAACATGCTGAGTCAAATCCGTACGGTCGCCGCTTGCGCGATGCTGACCGTTGCCGCCTATGCTGCCGCAGCACAGGTGAATGAAGGGCATCCCACCACCTATGTCGTCCAGAAGGGCGACACGCTGTGGGACATTTCCGCACGCTTCCTGAAAAAACCCTGGCTGTGGCCAGAAATCTGGCAGGCCAACCCGCAGGTCCAGAACCCGCACCTGATCTACCCGGGTGACGTGCTCTCGCTGGCCTACCTGGACCGCGTCGTGGCCCAGCCCGGTCCGCGCCAGGAAGCACCGATCAACGCCATCCCGCTGTCCCAGGTCGAACCGTTCCTGAAGGACCTGCAGGTGGTGGACAGCTTCGAGCACCTGCCGCGCGTGGCCGGGCTGGAAGACAACCGCCTGCGCGCCAGCGCCGGCCAGAAGGCCTACATCACCGGGCTGGACGGCGCTGCCGTCGGCCAGCGCTACGCCGTGGTCCGCCCGACCGTACGCTACGCCCTGCCCGAAACCACCGTTGACCTGGATGCCCGCGGCAAGCACGTTGCCGGTGCCGGCAGCCTGTGGGCCAACTACGTGCCGACCTCCGAGCGCAAGGAAGCCCTGGGCTTCGAACTGGCAAAGGTCAATGTCGGCACCATCACCGCCCTGCCCGGCGGCAATGTCGAGGTGGCCACCCTGGCCCTGGAAGACAGCGGCCGTGAAGTGCGCGCCGGCGACCGCCTGATCCCGGTCCAGGCCCAGCCGTACGACCTGCAGTTCATCCCGCACCCGCCGTCCGCCCAGGCTCTGGGCAGTGATGTCCGCGTGCTGGCCGTCACCGACATGTTTACCAGCGGTGGCAGCCGCGACGTGATCGCCATTTCGGCCGGCTCGCGCGATGGGGTGGACAACGGCACGGTATTTTCGATCTGGCGCAATGGCTCGCACGTGACCGACCGCCATCGCCACCCGGGTTCCTCGCGTCTGGACGACAGCCTGCGCGACGGTGCCGGTCGCATCACCCTGCCGGATGAATACGCCTCCCACGCGATGGTGTTCCGCACCTACGACAAGGTCAGCTACGCGTTGATCATGGAGGGCAGCAAGCCGACCCGCGTTGGCTACAGCCTCAAGCACCCGGACGCGCAGCAGTAAGCGCATTCCTACCGGCAAACACAACGGCGCCCTAGGGCGCCGTTGTTGTCTGTGGGCCACGCTGGGCCCATGGACACCCATCGTACCGACCACCTTGGCGATCCCGCCCTGCTGACCCTGCTGCTGGCCGGCGGCCCACTGGCGCCGCGCCGGCAACTGTTGCAGGCCATGGGCAGTGCCCGTGCCGTACTCGATGCCGGGCCGCCGCGCTGGCGCAGTGCCGGGCTCGATTCCGCCCAGTGCCGGGCACTGCAGCACCCCGATGCCATGGCCCTGGGCAGGGCGGTGGCCTGGCTGTCCAGCTGCAAGCAGCATCACCTGATCGGGCTGACCGATCCCGGCTACCCGATCCTGCTGGCACACGCCCCCGAGCCGGCACTGGCACTGTTTGCCAGTGGTGATCCGGCCCTGCTGCACCAACCGCTGGTAGCCATCGTCGGCAGCCGCAATGCCAGCCCGTCCGGGCGCGCGATCGCCCAGCAGCTGGCCGGTGAGCTCTGTGCCCACGGCCTGGGCGTGGCCAGCGGGCTGGCCGCCGGCATTGATGCGGCCGCCCACCGGGCCGGGCTGCAGGCCGGCAGCTGCAATGTGGCGGTGATCGGCACCGGGCCGGACCGCGCCTACCCGGCCAGTCATCAACAGCTGCAGCAGCAGCTGGCCAGCCGGGGGGTGGTGGTCAGCGAGTATCTGCCCGGCACCCCGCCGCGGCCAGGGCACTTCCCGGCACGCAACCGCCTGCTGGCCGGCCTGAGCCTGGCGGTGATCGTGGTCGAGGCAGCCCAGCGCTCCGGCGCGATGATCACCGCCCGCCTGGCTGCCGAGGCCGGGCGGGAGGTGTTCGCGGTTCCCGGCAGCCCGCTCAACCCCTTGAGCCGGGGCTGCAACCGCCTGCTGCGTGACGGCGCCGGCCTGCTGGAATCCATCCAGGACCTGCTTCCGGCCGTGCCGGCGCTGTCCCACCTGGTTGGACTGCAGCTGCCGGCCAGGGCCGCAACTGCCCCCCCGCTGCCCATCGACGACAACCTGAGCCGGCTCTATCAGGCCCTGGACCAGATTCCCGTTGATCTGGATGAACTGGCGCTGCGCACAGGTTTGACGGTGGCCGGGCTATCGGCCATGCTGCTCGACTTGGAATTGGCCGGCCAAGCCCTGCAACAGCATGGGCGCTGGCAACGCGCGCCGCATCCGCCTTCCATCACCGCGTCCATCGACGCAGGCCGAGGGTAATGAAAGAAAGCATTCTGGACGTCCTGCTGTACCTGTTCGAACACTATTTCAGTGAAGACGGCAGCCTGGCGCGGGACCGTGATTCACTGCAGGGCGGGCTGATCCAGGCCGGTTTCAGCCCCGCCGAAATCAACAAGGCCTTTGACTGGCTCGACGGCCTGGAAGCCGAGCGCCCGCTGATCCACACCCCTCACCAGGGCCTGCCCCTGCGCCAGTTCCACGGTCCCGAGCTGGACCGGCTTGACGTGGAGTGCCGCGGCTTCCTGCTGTACCTGGAACAACATGGCGTACTGGACGCCGACCAGCGCGAGCTGGTGATCGAACGCGCCATGGCCCTGGACCAGGACGAGCTGGACCTGGACGACCTGAAATGGGTGGTGCTGATGGTGCTGTTCAACCGTCCGGGGGCCGAGGCCGCCTACGCCTGGATGGAAACCCAGATGTTCGTCGACGAGCCCGAAGCGCTGCACTGAGCACCTTCATGACCACTGCCGCAGGGGAAGGCATGTCCGATTGGTACTATTCCACCGACCGCCAGCAGCCCAGCGGCCCGGTCGACATCGCCACCCTGCAGCAGCTGCTGGGCAGCGGCCAGCTGGCCGATGACACCCTGTTCTGGCGCGAAGGGCTGAGCCGCTGGCACCGCCGCGAGGAGCTGGCCGACGAGCTGCCCCTGCCGCCGGCCACGTCTGCTGACCCGGCGCCGCCAACTTCCCTGCCACCGGCCCTGCCGGCAGCCCGCTCACTGCCCGGGTCATTGCCGTCAAGCCAGCCGGCGCCGCCCCAGCCACGCCGCACCGGCTTGATCCTGGCCCTGATCGCCGGCGGTCTGCTGCTGGCATCGCTGCCGGTGATCGGCATCCTGGTCGCGATCTCCATTCCCGCCTACCAGTCCTATACCGAACGCGCCAGGGCCGCAGCCACCCTGTCTGCACTGGCTCCCTTGCAGGCCCAGGTTGCCGCCCACCGGCAAGCCAATGGCCAGTGCCCTGACCAGGACAGCCCCGGTTTCAAGCCGGCGGCAGCCTATGCCGACCCCAAGGCCCACCTGGCCGAGGTGGCTGTGGTCACCGCCGTCAATGGCCACTGCGGCCTGGCCGCACGCCTGCATGGCCTGCATCGCGATGCGGAAAAAAACCAGGCCTGGCTATGGCTGGAGCATGACCCGGCACAGGCCGACTGGATCTGCCGCAGCACCCTGCGCGATGCCCAGCTGCCATCCCGCTGCCAGCGCTGAGCCTCGCCAATATTGACAAAACATGAACAGATGGCATTGTGGCGCGAGCATGGCTGCCCATGCCCGGCCGGCTGGCCGCCATTCATCCCCCAAGTAAAGGAAATACCAATGATCCAGTGGTACTACGCCGACGCGCAGCGCCAACGCCATGGGCCGGTTGAAGACCGCGACATCCGCGCGCTGTACCAGCGTGGCGAGCTCGACGGTTCCAGCCTGGTCTGGCGCGAAGGCTTGTCCGAATGGGCGTCACTGGACAGCCTGGCCGAAGAGCTTGCCCTGGCCACAACCGCACCGGCCGCCATCGGTGGCATTGACCTGCGTGGCGACCTGGCCGCCATTGCCAACGGCACCGCGCCGCTGCCCGGCACCGGCGGCGGCACCCACTCCCCGTATGCCGCCTCCAGCACCGCCATGGGCAGCGGCAACACCGCCATCAACAACGATGGCCCGGTCATCCATGCCGGCCTGTGGCGCCGCTTTGCCGCTTCCATCGTCGATGGCCTGGTGACCTCGGTGCTCAGCTACATCGTGCTGATCCCGCTGGCGCTGGTGATGGGCATTGGCATGGGCGAGATCCTGGGCACCGAAAGCTCCGGCGCCAGCATCGTGTTCATGCTGGCCCAGTACGCCCTGGGCATCGGCATTCCGGCAGCGTATTTCGGCTGGATGCACTCCTCCTCCTCGATGGCGTCGCTGGGCAAGATGGCGGTGGGCATCAAGGTCTGCCGCAGCAACGGCGAGGGCATCAGCTTCCTGCGTGCAATCGGCCGCTACTTCGCCTACACCCTGTTTGCCGTGTTCACCTGCGGCCTGGGCGTGCTGATTTCCGGTCTGATGGTGGCTTTCAGCCAGAAGAAGCAGGCCCTGCACGACATGATCTGCGACACTATTGTGGTCGACCGCTGGGCCTTCACCGACCAGCCTGAACTGCAGAAGGACGGCCTGGATACCATCACCATCGTGATCCTGGCCCTGTTCGGTCTGTTGCTGATCGGCGGCGTCGTGCTGGCTGTTGTCGCCGGTGCGGCGCTGGCCTCGATGGGTGGCTGATGTTCGATAATGCTTGACAGCCCCCACCTTGGGTGGGTTCACTGGCGGGCAAATCCCAAGCCGACGCCCGGGCCTCCCCCGGGCGTCGCGCTATCTGTAAATCCGGATTCCATCCCCGCTGTTCACCCCGTTATCGCAGGCTGCTGGCGACGCTGACGCGCGCTTTGCCCTGCAGGCAGACACACCCATGGCCAAAAACCTGCTCATCGTCGAATCTCCCGCCAAGGCCAAGACGATCAACAAATACCTCGGCAAGGACTTCACCGTCCTGGCCT